>NZ_JBISGY010000033.1:0-196855 GCF_045064095.1 Agrococcus sp. Ld7
ACTTCCTCGATCGTCACGCCACGGCCGTACATCAGCAACACCTCGGCCTCGTCATCGACCGTCCATCTACGCCAGACCATCTGCAGCCCCCTTCTCGAGCACTGCACTCATCGTCTGACGCTGCCTTGTAGGGTTGCCAGACCACAGGCTCGGTTGACGCGCGGGTGCTAAGGCTCGAGGGGCGGATCGGGGTAGCGCGACAGCGCCGTCTCGACCGCGGAGCGCACGACGCCGCCGAGCACCCGGGACGGCCGCTCCACGCCGATCTCGTGCAGCTGGCGCATGGCGTGCGCGACGACCCCGTCCGCGAACTCCCGCGCTGCACCGACCGCCTCGGCATAGGCCGCGCGATCCGCTTCATCGACGATGATCGGCTCGGCGCCCATCTCCACCGCGAGCGCCTGCCCGATCGGCAGCACCGGCCCCGGCGCGGTGACGGCGATCGTCGCCTCCAGCAGCCGCGACAGGTCGAGCGTCGTGCCCGTGAAGGTCATCGCGGGATGCAGCGCGATCGGGATCGCGCCGCACTCGAGCGCCGGTCGCAGCACCTCGATGCCGTGCTCGGCCGCGGTGTGGACCACGATCTGACCGGGCTGCCACGCGCCGGTCGCGGCGAGCCCCGCCACGAGGTCGGCGAGCGCGGCCGTCGGCACGGACAGCAGCACGAGCTCGCTGCGCTCGACGATCGTCGGGATGTCGAGGATCTCGACTCCCGGCAGGATCGTCTCTGCGCGCTCGATGGCGTCCTCGCCCGACGCGTCGATGCCGATGATCGCGTGGCCGGCACCCGCGAGCGCCGCCGCGAGCACGGGGCCCACGCGACCAGCCCCGATGACGCCGACGCCGAGCCTGCCGGGCTTCATCGCGGCTCGCCCGGCGCTGCGTCGCGCGGATCGGGCCCCGGGGGCGCCTGCTGCCCGAAGGACGGGCGCTGCGTCGGCCGTCGCCAGGCATCCGCGTTCGGCCGCTCCCAGTGCTGCTCGGGCCCCGCCCCGGGCTGCTCCCAGCGCTGCTCCGGCCCCGTCCCGGGCTGCTCCCAGCGCTGCTCCGGACCCACCCCGGGCTGCTCCCAGCGCTGCTCCGGCCCCGTCCCGGGCTGCTCCCAGCCAGCGGGTGTCCCCGCGGGTGCCGCGGGCACGACCGCGTGCCGCACGAGCGATGACGCCCACGACTCCGAGGCATCCGCCGCCATGGCAGCCTTCACGGTGCGGGACGCGTGCTCGAAGAGCGTGTGCGCATCCTGCTGGTCGATGGCGCCGATGCCGGGCGAGAGCACGGTGTCTGGCACGTGGAACTGCACCCGGCCCAGGCGTGCCGCCCCGTAGATCGGCCCCTGCTGCACGGCGATCGACTGCACGCGGGCCGCCGGCACGAGCTGCAGCGCGCGCCAGATGCGGCCGCTGCGCAGCAGGAAGGCCGCGTGATGCACGAAGAAGCCGTTGCGGCGGACCGAGAACCAGCGGAAGATGCGGGCGCGCGGGGGGCTGACCACGAACGCATCCGGGGCGCTGCCGAAGAGCCCCTGATCGACGAGCGGCGAATGCGCGAGCTCCGGCAGCACCAGGCCGATGACGGTGCGCACATCGCGCAGGTCGCCGACCGGCAGCAGGTAGCTCGCCATCTGCGAACCCTGCCCGCCCTGGCCCGAGCCGTCTGACTTGATCCTGCCTGCGCGGGTGAACGTCACCTGCCACCAACCGAACGGCCGCCACAGCAGCGGCTGCTTGACCTGCAGCGCGAAGATGCGGCCGGGCGGCAGGATCTCGGTGGTCGTCGACGCCAGGCCGTAGGCGAGCCGGATGCCGTCGGGCGTCGCCGCGATCGAGTAGCGCAGCTTCGCCCCCAGCGACCGCATGCCGGCGGCGAAGAAGGCGATGGCCGCCGGCAGCACCGCGAAGATCGCCCACCACTGCTGGAAGCCGAAGATCACCACCAGCGTGCCGATGACGTAGAGCACCGCCCAGACGATCCATCCGTCGAGCAGCGACGACAGCACGATGCGCTGCACCGGGATCCGCACGAGCGAGTCCGGTGCGAGGTGCGCGATCTCGGCGTCGGGACGCAGGAACTCGTCCATCGCACCGCCGGCGGCCTGCCTTCGCTCTGCGGCCAGCCGCTCGTTGTCGGCGGCGGAGCGGCCGGAGGCGCGGTTCAGGATCTCGTACCGCAGCGCGTCGGCGACCGACGAGCGCAGGTAGTTGAGATCGACGTTGGAGTCGTTGCCCGCCTGCTGCACCTCGAACTTGCAGGCGCCCAGCAGCCGCGCGAACCAGGGCTTCTGGATGTTGATGGCCTGGATGCGCGAGAGCGGCGCTCGCCGGTGCTTGCGCACGAAGATGCCCTGCTGCACCTCGACCGCATCTCCTGTGATGCGGAAGCGGTGCACGCGCCAGCCGGCCCAGAAGAGGGCGATGAGGAGGAGCACCAGCACGATGACCCCCAGCGCCACCCACAGCAGCTGGGTGACGATGAAGTCGGCGAAGGGATCCTGATTCCACTCCGCATCGAACTCATCCGGCACGAACAGGGCGATGAGCCGGTCGCGGAAGATCGAGAAGAGGATGCCGAGGAAGATGATGAGCGACAGCCCGCCGCGCAGCAGCGGGGTCGCCGGGTGCAGCCGGTGCCACTCGCCGTCGACGAGGTCGGCCGCCTGCGCGCGCGCCGGCTGCGCGACGGGCGCGGCCGGCGCCGGCGGCAGCTGGGGAGCGCTCGGGACGGTCACAGGCCCGCCCGGCGGGACTCGGAGACCGCGACCAGGTGGTCGCGCAGCCGCTCGGCGGTGTCGCCCGGCATCCCGGGGATCGTGATCGCGCTGGACGCGGCGGCCGTGACGAACTTCAGGGACTTGAGTCCGAACATCCGCTCGACCGGTCCCTGCGTGATGTCGACGACCTGCATGCGGCCGTACGGCACCGCGACGAAGCGGCGGAAGAGCATGCCCCGGCGCACCAGCAGATCGTCCTGGCGCTCGAGGTACCCGATCGTGCGCGTGCGCAGGATCGAGAACGTGACGCCGACGACGATGAGCACGATCGCCCCGGCGAGCGGCAGCCAGCCCCACCACGGCAGGTCGCCGTCGGTCGCGATCCAGATGGGCACGGTGGCACCGACGCCGAGGATGAGCCACCAGATGACGGTGCTGACCGCCTCGACGCTCGCGTACCGCATGCTGATGCGCTGCCACTCGCCGGTGACGTCCAGGCGCTCTGCCACGAGGTTCCTCCTGCTGCGATCTGGGGCTCCGAGCAGCACGACGGCGCGCGCACGGATGACCGGAATCGGCCCGACCCCAGGCTAGTGCGACGAGGCTGAGACGCAGTTCTGCGATACTGCCGCAGTGACAGATGCGCCCATCAGGAAGAAGCACGTCGGCCGTTGGATCTCCGCGACGATCGTCGGCCTGATCGTGCTCGCCCTGCTCGCCGCGATCGGTTGGTACTTCTTGCGCATCAACCCGTCGGTGCAGCAGGTCGAGACGATCGAGACCGCCTTCCCGGAGGAGTCGCTGCGGCCGGAGGCCGAGGAGGGCCCGTCGCAGCCGGTGAACGTGCTGCTGCTGGGCAGTGACTCGCGTGCCGCCGACGGCTCACTGCTGACGGACCTGGGCGACCGCGCGGACACGATCCTGGTCGCGCACATCCCCCCCGACCGCGAGACGATCCAGATCATGTCGATCATGCGCGACTCCTGGATCGAGATCCCCGGGCACGGCATGGGCAAGGTCAATGGTGCGCTCGCCTTGGGCGGCGTGCCGCTCATGGTGCAGACCGTCGAGGGCCTCATCGATCAGCGCATCGACCACGTCGCGATCATCGACTTCGAGGGCTTCGAGGGGCTCACCGAGGCGCTCGGCGGCGTGACCGTCGACAACGACCTCGCCTTCTCCTACCAGGGCTTCGACTACCCGCAGGGGGAGATCACGCTGCAGGGCGAGGAAGCACTGATCTATGTGCGGGCGCGCTACCCGTTCAGCGACGGCGACTACCAGCGCACCCACAACCAGCGCGCGTTCCTGCGGGGCATGATGTCGCAGCTCATGACGCGCGAGAACATGACGAACCCCAACCGGATCGCCGACATCTTCGCGACCGTCTCCCCGTACGTCGCGACCACCGACACCGTCGATCTCGGCACAGCGCTGTCGCTGGGGCCGTCGATGGCGGGCATCAGCGGATCGCAGATCCAGACGTTCACCATGCCCACGCGCGGCACGGGGATGGAGGGGTCGCAGTCGGTCGTCTACATCAACCAGGACGGCCTGGCGGAAGTCCAGGCCGCGTTCGACGAGGAGTCGATGACCACCTTCCAGCCGGCGCCCGAGCGGTAGTCCAGCTGGCTCCCCGCTCAGGCGGGGCTGCCGGCCGCCGCCGGGGCATCGTCGTCGTCGGGCGGCAGCACGCACCAGTGCTCGGCGATGAGTCCAGCTGTGAGCTGCACGAGCCCGCCGACGGCGACGACACCGACGGCCAGCACCGCGTCGGTCGCCACCACCGAGCGGGTGAGGAAGAAGGCGAGTGCGCCGAGGGCCGCCCCGCCCAGCATGGCGCCCACGAGCGACGAGGCCTTCGCGAAGCCCAGCGCCGAGGTCGCGTGGCGGTAGTCGATGCGGCGCTTGCCGTGCGCCGCCTGCCGCACGGGCCACGCGACCACGAGCAGCACGGCGCCCAGCAGCAGCAGCGCGACCCCGAGCGTCATCGGTGGCACGACGGCCGCTCGCCCGCTCATGACGAGCATTCCCTCGAGCATCCAGGTGATGGCGCCCGCGACCAGTGCTGTGAGCAGCACCGTGATGGCGCTCGTGCGCGTCACGCGAGCCTCCAGACGTCGCCGTCCACGTAGTCGGCCAGCTCGGCGACCGAGCCGTGGCCCGGCAGCACCGCATCGGGCTCGATCTCCAGCCACGGCTGCAGCACGAACTGCCGCTCGTGCGCCCGCGGGTGCGGCAGCACCAGCCGGTCGCTGGCCCGCTCGATGCCGCCGACCGACACGATGTCGATGTCGATCGTGCGGTCGCCCCAGCGCGCGTCGCGCACGCGGCCGAGCGCATCCTCGACCGCCTGCATCGCGTCGAGCAGATCGATCGGCTCCATCGACGTGCCGACCATCAGGATGATGTTCACGTAGTCGGGCGAGAGGCCCTCCCCGTCGGGGTGCCAGGAGGGCGACTCCCAGGCGCTCGAGCGCTCGAGCACGCGGATGCCGTCGATTGCCTCGATGGCGCGGACGGCGGCGTCGATGGTCGCCGTGCGATCGCCGAGGTTCGCGCCGAGCGAGAGCACGGCGCGCCGCTCGATGCCGAACCTCACCACGGGCGGCTCCTGCCAAGGGTCACGGAGACGTCGCCGAACGGCACGCCGACCGGCGCGCTCGGCTTGTGCACGGTCACGTGCGCCGCCTCGACGAGCGGATGCTCCATGCAGAGCTCGACGAGCCGAGCGGCGAGCGTCTCGATGAGATCGACCGGGTCGCGCTCGACAGCGGCGACGATGCGCTCGGCGAGCTCACCGTAGTGCACGGTGTCGGTGACGCGATCGGTGCGAGCCGCGGCACCGACCTGCACGCTGAGGTCGACGTCGACGACGAACTCCTGGCCGTCGCGGCGCTCCTCGGGCAGCACCCCGTGATGGCCGAAGGCGCGGATGCCCTCGAGCCGGATCGAGCCGCTGTCGGCGTCGTGGTCGGCAGTCGCCTCTGCGGCCGCCTGCACGGCCTCGAGTGCGCGCAGCGCCGCGACCGTCGACGCGACGTCGTGCACGCGCACGGCGCTCGCGCCGGCCTGCGCGGCCAGCACGCTCGTGATGGCGGTCAGGCCGTCGCGCTCGTCTGCGGCCGCGCCATCGGGCAGCAGTGCTCCCAGGAAGCGCTTGCGGCTCGTGCCGACCAGCATCGGCAGGAACATGCCCGTCAGCGCACGCAACTGGGCCAGCAGGCGCCAGTTGTCGTCCGCGGCCTTCGAGAACCCGAAGCCCGGGTCGATGAGGATGCGATCGCGATCGATCCCGGCGGCCTCGGCCGCGGCGACGCGGTCGACGAGGTGCTGCGCGACCTCCTGCACCACGTCGTCGTACTCGGTGTCGCGCGTGACATCGATGCCGCGCGAGTGCATCAGCACGATGCGCGCCCTGCCGGCGGCGACCGCGCGCAGCATGTCCTCGTCGTGCAGACCCGCAGTGACGTCGTTCACGATCTCGGCGCCCGCATCCATGACCGCTCGCGCGGTGGATGCGTGGATGGTGTCGACGGAGACGCGCACGCCCTCGCGCACGAGCGCCTCCACGACCGGGAGGATGCGCGCACGCTCCTCGCTCGGATCGATGGGGTCCGCGCCCGGCCGCGTGGATTCGCCGCCGATGTCGATCACATCCGCCCCCTGGGCGAGCAGGCGGCGCGCGTGCGCGATCGCGGCTCCCGGATCGACGAAGCGCCCACCGTCGCTGAACGAATCGGGCGTGACGTTCAGGATGCCCCAGACCTCGGTCATCGCTACCGCCGCTCCCCGATCAGCGCCATGATCTCGGCGCGCTCGATCGGCTTCGCGAGCTCGCCGCGACTCGCGATCGTGACCGCCGTCGACTTCGCCTGCCGCTGCCCTCGTACCGCGACGCATCCGTGCGACGCCTCGACCACGACCAGCACGCCGCGCGGCTGCAGACCGGCCTCGAGGGCGTCGGCGATCTCGTCGGTGAGCCGCTCCTGGATCTGCGGGCGCGATGCCACCACGTCGACGACCGCGGGAATGCGGCCCAGGCCCGTGATGCGATCGCTCGGCAGGTAGGCGACGTGCGCCACACCCGTGAACGGCAGCAGGTGGTGCTCGCACATCGAGCGGAACTCGATGTCGCGCAGCAGCACGAGCTCCCCCGTCTCGCCGTCGAGCCCCAGGGTCGTGAGCGCATCGGCCGGGTCGACGCCGACGCCCGCGAAGTACTCGCTGTAGGCGGTCGCGACGCGGCGCGGCGTATCGGCGAGACCCGCACGATGCGGGTCGTCGCCGATCGCTGCCAGCAGTTCGCGGACGGCGGCTTCGACGCGCTCGCGATCGACCGCCATCAGACCTGCGCTTCGCTCTCGACGTCCGGCTCGACCGCCTCGTCGACGTGCTGCGAGACCGGCAGCTCGATCGGCGGTCGGTCGCTCACCGGCCGGTCGGTGTTCGACAGCCACTGCGGGCGCTCCGGCAGCTTCTCCACGTCGTGGAAGATGTCCTCGAGCTTCAGGTGGTCCAGCGTCTCCTGCTCCAGCAGCTCGCTCGCGAGTCGGTCGAGCACGTGGCGATTCGTGTTAAGGACCTGCCACGCCTCCGTGTGGGCCTGCTCGATGAGGGCGCGCACCTCTCGATCGACGGTCTCGGAGAGCGAGTTCGAGTAGTCGCGGCTGGAGCCCGTGTCACGGCCGAAGAACTGCTCGCCCTGCGCCTGCCCGAGCTTGACGGCGCCGATCGCGCTCGTCATGCCGTACTCGGTCACCATCTTGCGCGCGATGCCGCTGGCCTTCTCGATGTCGTTGCTCGCGCCCGTGGTGGGGTCGTGGAAGACGATCTCCTCCGCGACGCGCCCGCCCATCGCGTACGTGAGCTGATCGAGCAACTCGTTGCGCGTCACGGAGTAGCGGTCGTTGACGGGCAGCACCATCGTGTAGCCGAGCGCACGCCCACGCGGCAGGATGGTCACCTTCGTGACCGGGTCGGAGTGCCGCATGGCCGCTGCAGCGAGCGCGTGGCCGCCCTCGTGGTACGCGGTGATGAGCCGCTCCTTGTCGTTCATGACGCGCGAGCGTCGCTGCGGACCCGCCATGACGCGGTCGACGGCCTCGTCGAGCGCCTCCTCGCCGATCTGCGTCTCGTTGTTCCGCGCGGTCAGCAGCGCCGCCTCGTTCAGCACGTTCGCGAGATCGGCGCCGGTGAAGCCCGGGGTCTTGCGCGCGAGCACCGAGAAGTCGACGCCCGGTGCGATCGGCTTGCCCTTGGCGTGCACGCCGAGGATCGTCTCGCGCCCCTTCATGTCCGGTGCATCCACACCGATCTGCCGATCGAAGCGACCGGGTCGCAGCAGCGCCGGATCGAGGATGTCGGGGCGGTTGGTCGCGGCGATCAGGATGACGTTGGTCTTGACGTCGAACCCGTCCATCTCGACCAGCAGCTGGTTCAGCGTCTGCTCGCGCTCGTCGTGACCGCCGCCCAGCCCTGCACCACGGTGCCTGCCGACGGCGTCGATCTCGTCCACGAAGATGATGGCCGGCGCATTCTGCTTCGCCTGCTCGAACAGGTCGCGCACGCGGCTGGCGCCCACGCCGACGAACATCTCGACGAAGTCCGAGCCCGAAATCGAGTAGAACGGCACGCCCGCCTCGCCCGCGACCGCGCGCGCGAGCAGCGTCTTGCCGGTTCCGGGAGGGCCGTAGAGCAGCACACCCTTCGGGATGCGCGCGCCGACCGCCTGGAACTTCGTGGGGTCCTGCAGGAACTCCTTGATCTCGTGGAGCTCCTCGACCGCCTCGTCGGCACCCGCGACATCGGCGAACTTCACCTGCGGCATGTCCTTGGTGATGAGCGTCGCCTTCGACTTGCCGAACTGCATGACGCCGCGGTTGCCGCCGGCCATGCGGGCCATGAAGAAGTAGAACAGGCCGGCGAGCAGCAGCACGGGCAGCATGATGCTGAGCATGGAGAGCAGCCAGTTGGCCTGCGGCACCTCGTCGATGTAGCCGCCCTCGGGGTCGGCTGCGGTGATGGCTTCGACGACGGCGTCGCCGCGAGGCTCGACGTAGTAGAACTGCACCCGCTGGCCGAACTCGGGGTCGGCATCCGTGAGTTCGAGGTCGACGCGCTGCTCGCCGTCGACGATGCGCGCCTGCTGCACGCGACCGTCCTCGATCATCTGCATCCCGACATCCGTCTGCACGGATCGGAACTGCGGCGTGATGAAGAAGCTGAACGCCACGCCGACGATGAGGACTGCGATGACGATCCAGGGGATCGGCCCGCGCAGGAACTTCTTGAAGCTCATGACGCCCTTCTGAGTCTGATGCCCTCAGGCTATCTGGCGCCTACCCGTGCAGCCGGGGTGTTCGCTCTGGGCCGGTGCGGGCTGGGTGCGAGCTATGCCAGCAGCTCGAGCGACATGAGGATCGCGCGGATGTTCAGGTACTCGTCATCGCCCGTGTAGCTCCGACCGTCGTCCAGTGAGGCGACTTGCCACGGCGATGCCTCTCCGGCGCCGTTTACGATGACCTCCGAGCCGAAGCCGATCGTCCCCGCCGCGGAGTCGAAGGCGTTGATGATCGGGCAGCTCGGCGACTGAGCGGCGCCGGCCGGCCGGAGGCCGACGCTGACGATCCACTGCTCGCCCAGCTGCAGCGCGGCGGCTCCGAAGGCGACGTTAGGAGCGCCTGCGAGCTCGACGTCCTGGCTCGAATCGAGGATGGCGGTGCGCCAGGCGACCGGGACGCCGTCGGCGTTCACGCACCGACCGTCGCCGGTGTCAGGAGCCTCGCGATACACGAGCTGCCGCTGGCCGTCGGCCCGCAGCAGGTCGAGCCCGCCGTCGACCTCTCGCACGGTCCAGTCGGCGGGGATGCGGAAGGTGGCGCTGCCGCTCGGGACGCCGATCTGCTGCCAGTCGGTGGTGTCGACGCCCGCGATCTCGGCGGGCAGCTCGGAGGGGATCTCGGCCTCTGGTGTTGCCGGCGCGGTCGGCGGCGGCGCCGTGATGCCCGGCGGGATCGAGGGTCCGGTGGTGGGCTCGGGGGTGCTCGAGCAGCCGAGCAGGGCCGCTGCTGCGACGACCACGGTGATCGGGGTGAGCAGGCGTGCGCGGAGCGTCATGTCAGCATCTTCCCAAACTCTCGCTCGCACTTCCCCGGAACCCGCCCCGTGTCGCGCTCAGGGTGCTGTGTCGAGCAGCGGTGCGCCGGTGAACTGCACCGTTGAGAGCACGTCGACGAGCGTCGCGGCTTCGTCGCTGGCGAACCAGGCTCGAGCCTCCTGCTCCCCGCGAATGACGATCTGTCTGCCGGTGCCGTCGTCGGCCGGTTCATCGGCGATCGCTCGCACCATGGCGAGGCGGCTGCCGGCCCAGACTTCGGCCTCCCACCCGTCCCATTCGCACTCGGCACTGCTCGGCACGGCCGCCAGCATGTCGAGGGAGACGGCCCAGTCCCCCGTCGGCACGTCGCGTTCGCCATCCCAGTCGAGCAGTTGCTGGATATCGCTGCGCACCTGCACCTCTGGGGGCATCCCTGCATCCTGCGCCGCGTCGCGCATCGAGGGCGAGTAGGGATCGACCGCGACCTCGATGTCGGCCGGCTGCCATTCCGCGCAGACGGACGAGTCATCCCCGTACGCCTCCTCGTAGGAGAGCATCGCGTTCCCGTCCTGGTCGAGCACGATGAGGTCGTTGAGCCAGCGTGGTCCGGTGTTGTACATCTCGGACGCCTCCATGGCGCTGCGGTCTTCGACAGACCATCCGTCCGGCAGCCGCATGCGCATAGCGCCGTCCTGCGTCTCGAACGCGTGCCAGCCGTCAGCTGCCGCAGTGGGTTCCGGGGTGAGCGAGGCGGTGGGCTCGGGCTGCGCGGGCGGCGATGTCGCGGGTGTCGAGGGCGCGGCTGGCGCGACTGGCTGCCCGCAGCCGGCGAGGGACAGCGACCCGAGCACGACGAGGGATGCTGCGAGTGCGTGCGATGCAGTGCGCATGGTGACTCCTTGGGATCGGTCAGGAACCTGTGCACTGACATGTCCGGAAGCTCCAGGGGGTTACAGCTCCCGACTACTTCTCCTCGGCATCCGTGTAGACGTGCGGCGCGAGCACGCCGATGCCCCGCAGGTTGCGGTACTGCTCGGCGTAGTCGAGGCCGTAGCCGATGACGAACTCGTTGGGGATGTCGAAGCCGCAGTACTTCACGTCGACCTCGACCTTGAGCGCGTCGGGCTTCCGCAGCATCGTGCAGATCTCCACGGAGGCGGCACCGCGCGATTCGAGGTTGCCGCGCAGCCAGGAGAGCGTCAGGCCCGAATCGATGATGTCCTCCACGATGAGCACGTTGCGGCCGGTGAGGTCGCTGTCGAGGTCCTTGAGGATTCGCACGACACCCGAGGAGACGGTGCCGGAGCCGTAGGACGAGACCGCCATCCAGTCCATCTCGATGTGACGGTTGAGCGCACGGGCGAGGTCGGCCATGACCATGACCGCACCGCGGAGCACGCCGACGAGCAGCAGGTCCCTGCCCTCGTAGTCGGCCTCGATCCGGCGCGAGAGCTCCTGGAGCTTGGCATGCAGCTCATCCTCGGTGATGAGGGTCTTGGCGAGGTCTGACTCGACGTGCGTGAAGTCCATGTGCGCTCCTGGCGGTCGGCGGTGCGACCAACCTACCGCCCGCGGCGGGTCATGAACCCGCCTGGAGGCGCAGCGATCGCAGCACGTCCATGAGCGTCTCGTACTCCTCCGTCTGGGCGTACGCCTCTCCCGCTTCGAGCGAGTCCACACGCCACAGGCCACCGCCGATGTCGGCGTCGGGAACCCCGAACGAGACCTGCGGGTAGTCGACCGGCACGGCCACGTCGTCGTAGACGATGCACGGCATCCGGTCATCGGCGGGGCGTTCGAGACTGTAGCCGGCGTGGAACGCGAAGGCACCGTCGGACCGCTCGACCGTCGCTGCGTAGAGGTACGTCGGTGGTGCGTCGCCGAGCGTCTCGCCCGTGACATCCACCTCCTCCACCAGATGGATGCGCGCAGGCACGTCACTCGTGCCGGCGATCACGTTCCCGCCGCAGGCTCCGCCACGGTCGCCGCCGACGCCGAGCCTCAGCAGCGCCATCTCGTGCCGCAGCGAGTTGCGCACCCAGATCCACTGCCACTCGCCGACGTCGCTGCTCACCGCGCCACCCTCGACCGTCCACGTCGGCGGCACCGCGATCGAGGCCATGCCGTTCTCGGTCGAGAACCGGTGCCAGGCGGCCTCGCCGGTCGGCGCATCCGCGCCGCTCGACTCGCCGCTCGGCTCAGGGCTCGGCTCGGCGCTCGGTTCGGCGCTCGCTGTCGTGCTCACAGCGGGCGGCGGCGCGGCATCCGGGCCTGTCGCGGCGCATCCGGCGAGCAGCAGCGGCCCGGCGAACAGCGTCAGCAGCGTCGACCGGAGCGTGGCGCTCACGGGGTCACCTCGAGCGACCGGACGATCTGCCAGGCAGTGGCGAGCAGCTCGTGATCGACCAGCTCGATCGCACGACCGGCCGAGGCGAACCCGTGGAACGACGGCGCGGCCACGATCGACGGGCCCGGAGCACCGCTGCCGAACGCGACACCGACGATGCCGTTGCCACCGGGCGTGATCGCGACGGTGCTGTCCGGGGCACACGTGCCGTCTCCAGTCTGACCGTCGGTCATCGAGAGGGTGAGCGCTCCGGTCACTCCGGTCGCCTCGAAGCGGATCTCGGTCGCGGTCTCGCCCCCGTTCGTCGTCACGACCTCGAGCGCGAGCGGCTCGGCGTGGAACACGTGGGCATCGGGAGCGGGCTCGCCGCAGTCGAACGACCAGGGCTCGTTCGCGAGCGTGAGGCCGAGCAGGTGCTCGTCGTCATCGGTGTACACGTGCGCGGTGCCCGGCGATCCCGAGCCACCGGGCGCGAACGGAAGCACATCGCGCACCTCCCAGGTCGGCGGGAGCCGGAACGAGGCTTCGCCACCCGGCATCGTGAAGGTCTGCCAGCTCGAGTCGTCGATCGCCAGTGGCCCGTCCCACGCCGCGGGCTCGGGTGCCGGGGGTGCGACGGTGACCGCGGGCGAGGCACTCGTCGGCACCGGCGCCGCGTCGCTCGACGTCGGAGTGGCGCTCGGCATCGTCGGCGGCATGGAGGGTGCTGTCGATGCGCCAGGGCTGTCGGCACAGCCCGAGAGGAGCACCGCGAGCGCGAGCGCGGTGAGCGCGCCGTGAGATCTGCTGGCGTGCACCGAGGTCACAGTACCTGGCGTCACCTGCTGTGGAAGGACGTCAGCACCCCGCGGATCGCCGCGTACTCATCGGTCTCGAGATAGGCCCGTGCTGCCTCGAAGCTCGCGAAGACGGGAGCGGACTCGCCAGCGTCGTCGACGATCTCCAGCACCAGGAAGTCGTAACCCGCGGGCGTCTCCGCCTGGTAGAGCGCCAGGATGCCGGGCTCGCACGCGGCCTCTGGGTCGTTGTCGGAGACACCGGATGCGAAGACGATGCCGCCGTCGTTGGCGGCATAGGCGAGCGTGGTGACCGATGCTGTCGCGGCGCGATCGAGCACCTGCTCCCCCAGCGGCACCGACTCGAACACCTCGGTGCGCGGTCGCTCGCAGGGAGCGAAGTCGGTCGCGTACTGCCCGCCGCTGCCGATCGCCTCGAAGCGGAGCATCGGTGTGCCAGCTTCGTCGCGGATCAGGCCGCGGTAGTCGGTCCAGTCCGCATTGCCCTCGACCACCTCCCGCTCGATGCTCGCGACCCAGCCCGCCGGCATCGACCAGCTCGTGTGGTCATCGCCCACTGCATACGTGGTCCAGTCATCGGTCGTGGGCGATTCGCGTCCGGCAGATGGCGCGGCAACGGTGGCCGTGGGTGCAGCGGTTGCGGTCGCGTCGACGGTCGGCGACGGCGACGGCGACTGCACCTGCGTCGGTGAAGGCGACGGCGTCTGCGACGGCGACGGCGGCGCCGTTCGTGCGGGTGTCGACTGCGCGCATCCGGTGATCACGAGCAGCGCGATGAGGGCGGGGGCCCCGAGGGCAATGGGACGGCAACGGTGCATGATGATCCTCTCGTGGCGAGGTGCGAGCGCATCCTGGCATTCCGACATGTCCGTCATGCGCGCGAGGTCACACCCTCGCGATCACGATTCGGTTACGCGGCACGCCTCCACGCGACGCGGCGCCGCGGCGCAGGCGATGGCTGCGGGAGCGCGGGCGCATCCCGGTCGAGGCTGTCGGCCATTGCGAGGGAGACCACCGCGGTGACGCGCGCATGGATCCCGGGTCAGCCACCGACGGCGACGAACACGAGCCTGCGACCCTCTCGGGTGACGCGGATGCCGGGCAGGTGGATTGGCCCCTGCCCGTGCCAATCCGTCACGAGCCGCGACACCTCGAGCGTCTGCTGGCGTGACAGCGCGACGTGGAACTCGCTCTGCACGGCGAGGCGGATGATGCGCTGGCGCAGGGCCGGCGGGTTCGCGGCCAGCGCGCCCGCGTCCAGCGACAGGCCGCCCTCGGCATGCTCGACGAGGTCGAGGATCTGCTCCTGCGCGAAGTGCGCGAGCGCCTCAGCGTCCTCGCGCAGCGTGTCGGCCGTGCGCGTGAGCGCGAGCGCCACGCCGCCGCCCAGGACCTCGTCGAGCATCGGCAGTACTCGGTGCCGCACGCGCACCCGCAGGAAGCGGTCGTCGTCGTTGTGGGGATCCCGCCACGGAGCGAGCCCTGCGTCGCTGCACGCCTGGTGCGTGGTCGCGCGGCGCACCTGCAGCAGCGGCCGACGAAGGAACCCGATGCGGCGGTGCATGCCCCAGAGGCTCTCGGCGCCGGAGCCTCGCGCGAGGCCGATGAGCACGGTCTCCGCCTGATCGTCGAGCGTGTGCCCGAGCAGGACGGCGTCGGCGTCGAGCTCCTTCCGCACCTGCAGCAGTGCCGCGTAGCGCGCTTGACGCGCAGCCGCCTCCGGGCTCCCATCGGGCGCGACCTTCACGGGGATGATGCGCACGGGGTCGAGCCCCAGCCCACGAGCCTGGTGGGCCGCGCGCTCGGCGATCTCGTCGCTGCCCACCTGCAGGCCATGGTCGACGATCACCGCGCCAGCGCGCAGCCCCGCGCGATCTGCTTCGAACGCGGTCGCTGCGGCGAGCGCGAGCGAGTCGGCACCGCCCGAGAGCGCGACGAGCAGCAGCGACCCGGCCTCCAGGTCTGCCGTCGCCTCGCGGACCGCGCGCCGCACGTCGGCGACGGCGGGCGTCAGCCGAGGACGACGGTCGTTTTCGGGCATGAAGTAACCTTATGCCGATTCCCCACCCCCACGAGAAGGAGCCGCCGTTGGCCGCCTACGACGTTGTCATCGAGATCCCCAAGGGGAGCCGCAACAAGTACGAGATCGACCACGAGTCCGGTCGTGTCTACCTCGACCGAGTGCTGTTCACGACGTTCGTCTACCCCACGGACTACGGCTTCTTCGAGGGCACGCTCGGCCTCGACGGCGACCCCGTCGATGCGTTGGTGCTGCTCGAGTACCCGGTGCCGCCGGGCGTCTTCGTGCGGGTGCGGCCCATCGGCCAGCTGAACATGGAGGATGACGGCGGCATCGACACCAAGGTCATCTGCGTGCTCGAGAAGGACCCGCGCTGGATGCACATCCAGGACATCGAGGATGTGCCGCAGCAGACCCGGAACGAGATCGAGCACTTCTTCGAGCACTACAAGGATCTCGAGCCCGGCAAGTGGGCGAAGCTCGGTGGATGGGAAGGCGCCGCAGCCGCGGAGGCGACCGTGCAGGCCGGCTTCGCGGCATTCGACGCCGAGCACGGCGACGAGACCGACGAGCCCGTCGAGAAGCCCGAGGGCGGTCGCGACGTCACCGACTGATCGCTGCACGCACGAAGGAGGGGCGCACCTGGCGGTGCGCCCCTCCTTCGTGTTCCGGCGTCAGCGCAGGCCGACGCCGCGTGCGTTCAGGAACGACTCCGGGTTGACGAGCGTGCCGTTCACGCGCAGCTGGAAGTGCAGGTGGCAGCCGGTGGAGTGACCGGTGCTGCCCTCGTATGCGACCACCTGTCCGGCGCTCACGCGCTGGCCCGGGTAGACGTGCGCCGGACGACTCATGTGGAAGTACTCCGTCTGCACGCCGTTGCCGTGGTTGATGTAGAGCATGTTCGCGCCGTAGATGTCGCGCGAGCGAAGTGCGACCGTGCCTGCGGCGGCCGCGTAGATCGGTGTGCCGCAGCCCGCGGAGATGTCGATGCCCGCGTGGAGCTTGCGGCCCAGGACGCCAACCGGGTCGTTGCGCCAGCCGTAGCCAGAGGTGAAGCGGCCGTAGTGCGGCGTGACCCAGCCGCTGCTGGCCGGCGGTGCGACGGGAACGGTGCCACCTCCGCCGCTGCTGGCGGGCGGCGCCGGGTTCGACCCACCGCTGGGGGGCCGTGCGGCAGCAGCCGCCGCAGCCTGGGCTGCTGCCTGCGCGGCCAGACGCTGCTGCTCGGCGATGGCGCGCTGCCTCGCCTCCTCGGCCTCGCGGCGCTCGCGCTCGATGCGCAACCGCTCCTGCTCAGCGAGATACGCCCGGTAGGCCTGGCCCGCCTGGTAGTCACGCTCGGTCGCTGCTCGATTCTCGACCAGCACAGACAGCTGCGCCTCGAGCTCGACTCGGTGGTTCTGCTCCTCCTCGACCGCGACCTGCGCCTGCACCGCTGCCTCCTGCGCGACGAGGTAGGCGGCGTCCGCGGCCTCCTTGAGCCCCTGCAGCGCGTCGCGCGCGACGGCCGCCTGGTCCTGCAGCGACTGCGCGGTGTTCGCGTCGCGCTGCGCCTGCTGGTAGAGCGTGTCTGCCGTGCCGGCCACGCGATCCATCATGTCGAGACGGTAGAGCCAGTTGTCGGCGGAGCCGGGGTTGGCGAACAGTTCTGCGCTCATGTCGCCGGTGCCGCCCGACCGGGCGAGCTGTGCAGCGAGCTGCCCCGCGGCGATCTGCGACTCCTCGGCGCGAGCGGATGCCTCGTCGGCCTGCTCCTGCAGCCGCTGGGCGACCGCAACGGCCTCGTCGTAGGCACGCTGCGCCTCGATGGCCTCGGCCGCGCGCTGGTCGGCCTCCGTCTGCGCATTGACGGCGGCGGACTCGAGCTGTGCGATGAGACCGCGGATCTGCTCGATCTGCTGGTTCTTCGCCGAGACGTTGCCGCGCGCTGCCTCGACCTCCGACCACGTCGGGTAGCCGTACTGATCGACGGCGACCGCGCTCGGGGCGCCGGGGAACACAGCGAGCGAGCCCACGATCGCGACGGCTGCGGAGGCGGCGATCGCGACGCGGAACCGTCGCGCTCTCGAGCGCGCCCCGCGCACGTGCGCCTGCCGGTCGGGCTGGGCCATGGTCTCCCCGTCTTGCGGCGTCGGACCGCCGCGTTGCTCATCATCGTGCACCCGGCTCACGCCCGCTGTCACGACACAGTCGGGGCCACGCTACCAAGTTTCATGTTCCACCTGAAGGTTTTGTTCAGCGGAACTTCAGGCTGGCGTGTCGGAAATCAGGTGCTGAGGGCCCGAGCCGCGCGATCCGCACGTCGAATCGGCGCCGCATTCGGCGCGATCGGCGCTCAATTTGCAAGTAGGCGCGCTCGTCGGGTAACGTCTCTCCTCGGTAGTCGTGTGCTTCGGCACTCGGCCCCATCGTTTAGCGGCCTAGGACACCGCCCTTTCACGGCGGCAGCACGGGTTCGAATCCCGTTGGGGTCACTCAGTACGGATTCTTCTGTACGATGGGTTCTACCAGTTAGGCCCTGTAGCGCAGTTTGGTTAGCGCGCCGCCCTGTCACGGCGGAGGTCGCGGGTTCAAGTCCCGTCAGGGTCGCGGTTGTGAAGGCCCTCTCGAAAGAGAGGGCCTTGTGCAAGGGCGGACGCGAGTCCGCCAGGCTCGTTCGAGTCCGGCTCTGTAGCTCAGTTGGTAGAGCGCACGACTGAAAATCGTGAGGTCACGGGATCGACGCCCGTCGGAGCCACCGCTGAAGCCCCCGCATGCCGGGGGCTTCGTCGTTCCTCTCGCTCGGTCCGGGGCGCATGGGCTGCTGATGCGGCCGCGCTGAGGCTCAAGACACGCGCAAGGTGCGTCGTCACTCGGTCACGAGCAGCGTTCGCAGCGTCGCAGCGCTCTCGTTCGCGCCGAAGGCCGGCCAGCCGGGCTGCAGATGCAGGCCGGCAGCCAGCGAGTCGAGCACGACCGCATCGAACCCGAAGCCGTCGACCAGAGAAGCGACCTGCTCGACATCGCGCGGGTCGTCTCCGGCGACGGCGATGGCGCGCCGCTGCGGATGCCCGGCGGGCCTCGGCCCGTCGGCGAGGTCGTGGTAGCCCATGTGGTTGAACGCCTTGACCACGCGCGAGGCGGGCAGGAACTCCTGCACCATCTCGCTCGTCGAACGCGCGGGATCGGTGAACTCGTCGCGGATACCGTCGGTCTCCCACCAGTAGTTCATCGCGTCGATCACGAGCTTGCCCTCGAGCGCCTCAACGGGCAGGCGCTCGTACTGCCCCAGCGGCAGCGCGAGGATGACGACGTCGGCCGCGGCGGCGGCATCCGCTGCCACCATCGCCTCAGCGCCCGGGGCCAGGTACTCCACGGTCAAGCGGATGCGAGCGGCGCTGCCGGAGCCCGCGATGAGCGTGCGGTGCCCCGCAGCGACCGAGCGCTTGGCGAGCACCGTGCCGATCTTGCCCGCGCCCAGGATCGCGATCGACTGCGTCTGAGGATCGATCTCCGCGGTTCCGGTGCCGCCCGTGCTCGTCTTGCCCTGCCGCGTCATTCGTTCACTCCCCCATGTCGTCTCCCAGTGTCTCAACAGCAGATCGACCTCGCTGCATTCCCCGAAGGCCTACGCTCAGCGGCGCCGGGTGCAGTACCCGCCTGCGCTGGCCCCGGGGGCCGTGGTCGTGCGCTGGGCAGCCGCGCGCATCGAGGGGCGACGCCCGCGGCGGAGCATCCGCGCTGGCGGCATGCGGCCGGCGCGGCGAGATGTCGCTCAGTCGGTCGAATCGACGACCGGCTCGCTGTCGGCCAGCGGCTCAGCCCAGCGGTGGAAGCGCCGACCGGAGACGCTCGTCAGGTCGATGCGCACGAACTCGCGCTTGACCGTGGGGATGAGCGGGTAGATCGGCAGCGCAGCCGCGGCCTCGGTCTCGCTGCTCGTCTCGAGGCGCCGAGCCCGGCCATGGGCCACGACGCTCCACGCCTCGCGCACGCCGATGTTGTCGATCTCGAACACGACGTCGTCGGCGAGCAGGACACCCGCGAGCTTCGTCCCGGGTGCGGTGCGGAACGTGATCTCGCGACCATCGGCGTGGTAGTTGATCGGGAACACCTCGAGGCGGTCGCCGACGCGGAACGCGATGCGCCCGAACTCGAAGACGGAGAGCAGTTTCAGGCATTCCGCTTCGCTGATCTCATGCACGGGATTCTCGGCCATGGCCTCATGGTGGCATCCGCGGCGAGTGGGCGCCACCGCGGGGTCTCGTGACGCGCGCCTGCGGCACGCTCCTCGACCGACAGGACGCCCGCCGCCGCGGGGTCTCGTGACGCGCGCCTGCGGCACGCTCCTCGACCGACAGGACACCGCGCGCCTGCGGCACGCTCCTCGACCGACAGGACACCGCGCGCCTGCGGCACGCTCCTCGACCGGCAGGACACCGCGCGCCTGCGGCACGCTCCTCGACCGACAGGACACCGCGCGCCTGCGGCACGCTCCTCGACCGACGTGTGGGGCGTGCCTACGCGCGGTTCTGGGCGAGGCGCTGGGCGAGGCCCGCCTCGTCGGCGAGGCGCGGCTCCGTCGTGCGCTCCGGGTTGATGCCGCGCTTGTCGGCGTAGAAGGCCCGGATGGCGTCCATGTCGGCCGGCACGTCACCCGTCAGGTGCATCGTGGGGCCGAGGCCCGTCGTGCCGGTGCCGGAGTCCACGAAACCGAGCGTGACCGGCACCCCGGCCTCGTAGGCGATGCGATAGAAGCCGCTGCGCCACTGGCTCGAGCTGCGCGTGCCGTCGGGCGTCACGACGATGGCTGCGTGCGGGTCGGTCCGTGCCAGCTCGATCACCCGGTCGGCGAGACCGGCGGGATCATCGCGATCGACCGGGATGCCGCCGAGCCAGTGCATGACGCGCCCGAACGGACCCTGGAAGAGCTCTCGCTTGCCGAGCCACCGCACGGGCAGGCGGGCATCCCAGGTGATGGCGAGCATCAGCACGAAGTCGCGGTTGGAGGTGTGCGGGGCACCGATGAGCAGCCGTGGCCCGTCGTACCTCGGGTGCTCACGCTGCAGCTTCCACGGGCTCAGCGCCCAGTGCAGCTGCGCGATGGCGTGCCGAATCGGCATCCTGCCCATGCTTGCCCTCCGGCGGTCGTCGTGTGCGGTGCGGTCAGCGCCGCATGTCCAGCATGGGGCAGTCGAACGGGTCGCGCGCCGCGAGCCCGACACGGTTGAGGTAGCGCACGACCTCGCCGTACGCGCCAACCAGGCTCGTCTCGACGTAGGCGATGTTGTGCTTCGCGCAGTGCTCGCGCACGATCTCGCTCGCCGCCTGCAGGTGCGGGCGCGCCATGTTCGGGAACAGGTGGTGCTCGACCTGGTAGTTCAGTCCGCCGAGCAGCGACGTCGTACCCCAGCCGCGCACGTTGCGCGAGGTGCGGACCTGCTTCGTGAAGAAGTCGAGCTTGGCGTCACGGCTGACGGTGGGCATGCCCTTGTGGTTGGGGGCGAAGGATGCGCCCATGCCGATGCCGAAGACGGCCATCTGCACACCGAAGAACGCCAGCGCCATCAGCGGCGGCATGACCAGCAGCAGGAAGGTGATGTAGAGGGCGAACCGGGTCGCGATCAGGCTGAGCTCGATCCAGCGGCCCGTGATGGGGCGACGCTCGAGCAGCGTGCGAATCGAGTGCTGGTGCAGGTTGAGGCCCTCGAGCGTGAGCAGCGGGAAGAAGAACCAGCCCTGGTGGCGCGTGATCGCACGCTGCAGGCCACGTGCCTTCTTGGCATCGCTCGGCAGGAACGAGATCGTGTCGATCTCGATGTCGGGGTCGCGCCCGATCTGGTTCGGGTTCGCGTGGTGTCGCGAGTGCTTCGACATCCACCACTGGTGGCTGATGCCGACGACCCCGGCGGCGAGGATGCGGCCGAGCCGATCGTTCGCGGGACCGGACTTCAGCACCTGGCGGTGCGATGCCTCATGCGCGATGAACGAGATCTGCGTCAGGACGATGCCGAGACCGGCAGCGATGAGCAGCTGGAACCAGCTGTCGCCCAACAGCACCGAGCCGACCAGCAGCCCCACGAGCGCAACGCCGAGCCCGACCATCAGCCAGGTGTAGAAGCCGACGGCGCGCTCCAGCAGGCCCGCATCGCGGACCGCCTTCGCGACGACTCGGAAGTCGGCGCGCCGCTCCTCGTCCGATCGATCGGATGCGCGAACGGTCGTGCGCAGCGCTCCGTGTGTCACCGCGGGTGCGGTCGTCGTGGTCATACGGCCCCCTAGGGGTCATCGGCGACTTCCCAGCCGGTGGAGGCCGGCCGACCTCGTGTGGTCGGGACCTCGGATGCTTCTCAGCGTATGGCGTACGCAATGCCGAACCCGGAATATGGCCTATGGGTTGCGCATGCATGGAGCCCGGCCGCGCAGGGCGGCCGGGCTCCATCTCGCCACGCGCAGTCTCAGCGCGCCGCGACCTTCGCGCTCTCGGCGTCGACGGCGGAAGCCGACGTCGCGTCGAGGTGGGGCGCTGCGTCGACCGAGTCGTCCAGGATCTCTTCCGGAGCGATCGGCGCGGCGCCGGCGACCGCGATCGGCTGTGCCTCGGGATCGGTCCCCTTGGCCTTCTTCTCCGGTGTGGGCAGCTGTCCCGCGTCGCGGAGCGCCGCGTAGTGGGCCTGGGCCTCGGCCTGGCGCTTGCCCTCCGCGCCCGACGCGATGAGGGAGCGAAGGTGCTCGTCGCCGAGCCCGAACGCGGCGACCAGGTCGAGCGCGTGGGGTCGCAGCTTCGGCAGCAGCCGCTCGAGCGTCGACGTGACGGCCTGCGATCGGGCGCCCGACAGCCGGCCGTTCTCGAGGTACCAGGCCGCGTGCTCCTCGATGATCGTCAGCGCGAAGAGGTCGCGCAGGTGCGTCAGCACCTTCTTCGTCGCCTCGGGGCTGCGCTCCACCGCCATCGCGAGCGCGTCGTACTGCTGCAGCTCGACCCACGCTCGCGCAGCCTCGATGAGCTGGTGCTGCTCGGCGTTGAAGGCAGCCGCGGCCTTCGCCTGCTCCTTCGGCGCGTGGCGGAGGCGAGAGGCGATGTCGGCGACCATCGTCTCGACGCGATCCTCCAGCAGCTCGCGCTGCAGGTCGCGATCGCGCAGCGCGATCGACGACTTCTTGACGTTGCGGAGATCGCGCACGTCCTGCCTGAGCGTGCGCAGCCCGACGAGCGTCGACGCGCGCTCGAAGAACTGGTCGGCCGCGAAGCGCGCGATGTCCGCCTTCGAAGCCCCCTTGAACTGCTTGGCGAAGTCGCCGAGCAGCCGCTTGCCGACGAGCTGCAGCAGCACCGTGTTGTCGCCCTCGAAGGTGACGTACACGTCGAGGTCGGCGCGCAGCTGCACCAGCCGGTTCTCGCCGAGGAACCCGGCGCCGCCGGTCGCCTCGCGCGCCTCCTGCAGGGTGTCGAGCGCCTGCCAGGTGGAGAGCGACTTGAGGCCCGCGGCGAGGGTCTCGAGATCCTCGCGCTCCTCGGGCGTGTCGGTGCGGCCCGAGAAGACGCCGTCGAACTGCACGAGCAGCCGCTCGTGCGCGTAGGTCTGGGCGTAGGCCTTCGCCAGACGGGTGAACAGGCGGCGCTGGTGTCGGCGATAGTCGAGCAGCACCTCCTCGTGGGTCTCGCTTGAGGCGTTGAACTGACGGCGCTCGGACCCGTAGCGGATGGCGATCGCGAGCGCTGCCTGCTGCGCGACGGTCGCGGCACCGTCGAGCGAGACGCGTCCCTGCACGAGCGTGCCGAGCATCGTGAAGAAGCGGCGTCCGGGGCTGTCGATCGGGCTCGAGTACGTGCCATCGGCTGCCACGTCGCCGTAGCGGTTCAGGAGGTTTGCGCGTGGCACGCGCACCTGCGTGAAGTGGAGCCGGCCGTTGTCGATGCCGTTGAGGCCACCCTTGTAGCCATCGTCCTCGCCGCCGATGCCGGGCAGGAAGTTGCCCTCCTCATCGCGCAGCGGCGTGTAGAACGCGTGGACGCCGTGATCGACGCCCTTCGTCACGAGCTTCGCGAACACCACAGCGGCCGTGCCGTGCAGCGCACCGTTGCCGAGGTAGTCCTTCCAGGCGCCCCGGAACGGGGTGTGGATGACGAATTCCTCCGTCGCCTCGTCGTAGGTCGCGGTCGTGCCGATGGAGGCGACATCCGAGCCGTGCCCTGTCTCGGTCATCGCGAAGGCACCGGGCACCTCGAGGCTCATGATGGCGGGCAGGAAGGTGTCGTGGTGGTAGTCGGTGCCCAGGTGCAGCACCGCCGCGCCGAAGAGGCCGAACTGCACGCCCGACTTGATCTGCAGGCTCGGGTCGGCGAGCACGAGCTCGACGAAGCCGGCGATGTTGCCGCCGTGATCGTCTTCGCCACCGAGGCGCGACGGGAACGCAGCGAGCACCGCCCCGTCGTCGACGAGCATGTGCATCTGCTCGAGCACGCGCTGGCGGTGCTCGGCCATCGTCAAGTCGTCGAGGCGCTGGTATCGCGGGTCGGCGACCTTGTCGCGCGCGGCCAGACGGCGGTCGCCCCAGGTGCCGCGCAGGTCGCGGCCGAGCCAATCGACATCGACCTTGCCGTGCTGGCGAGGCTCCTCGCTGCGCTGGCGGCGGGTGCGGTTCGTGTCGGCCATGGGTCCCCCTCGGACGGACGTGACGATACTGCGCCTCTGCAGGCGCCCCTCCACGGTAGGCGCGGCCCTGGCCCCGGTCACGTGCGCGTGATCGAGGGCACAACGGCGCGCGGGACGTTCCCCACCGCACTTGTGCCCTGGCTACAACCGCAGGGCGCATCCGCTGTCGACCTTCGCACCTATCCCGCCGCGGCATCCGAGCGCGAACCGGAGGCGTCGAAGACCGCCTCGCCACCGACCAGCGTGCGCTCGACCGCGATGGATCGCAGTGCGGCCGCGACCACGTGCGGGTCATCGCCGTCCGGCAGCGGGGCGCCGAGCACGACGAGGTCGGCGGGCTCGCCAGCGGCGATGCGCGTGCGAGCCGAGGCCGCGATGGCCTGCTCGATCGTGATCGCCTCCTCGCGCTGCCACGGCTCCTCATCCCCGCGCGTGCGCGTCACGGCCGTCGCGATCGCGCGCCACGGATCGAGCGGCGTGACGGGGGCGTCGGAGCCCAGCACCACCGGCACGCCGGCCTCCAGCAGCGAGCGGATGCGGAACGCATTGCCGGATCGGTCCGCCCACAGCGACTCGGTCAGCTCCCGATCATCGAGCGCGTGCTCGGGCTGCACCGAGGCCGTGAGGCCGAGCCGCGCGATGCGAGGGATGTCGGCCTCGGCGACCAGCTGCGCGTGCTCGATGCGATCGTCCGCAGTCCGACGACCCGCGCTCGCGGCACGCTCGAACGCGTCGATCGCGGCGCTGACGGCGGCATCGCCGATCGCGTGCACGGCTGCCGCGAGTCCCAGTCCGCCTGCTCGCGCCAGGAGTCGGTCGAGGTCGGCGTCGTCGACGTTGCGCACACCGGTGCCGCCGCCGGTCGCACCGACATACGGGTGCGCCGTCCACGCCGTGCGCGTGCCGAGCGACCCGTCGGTGATCACCTTCAGCCGACCCATCCGGGCGGTACCGGCAATGGGATCGCCGGTGCGCAGACCGCGCTGCTCGGCCAACTCGAGATCCTGCTGGTAGACCCCCACCTCGATGCGCGTCGGCGTCGCGCGCGCGGGGCGGAGCCAGGCCCCGACGGCATCGTCGAAGTCGAGGTCCACGACGCCGACGACACCGCGCTCGGCCGCCGCTGCCAGCGCGTCGACGACCAGCAGGTCGAGCGCGTCGGTGTCGAGCATCCCCTCGATCGCCTGGAGCGTGTCGAACGCAGCGTCCTCACGCAGGAGGGTGTCATCGAGCGTGGGGCCGAGGCGCGTGAGCATCGCGCTGTTGGGCCAGGAGCAGTGCACATCGCTGGAGACCACCAGGGTGGGCACCGCACCCGTGGCCGCGTCGAGCAGCGCGCGCGTCGGCGGCGTCGGCCACAGCGCGTCACGCATGCCGACCAGCACGAGCGGGTCGCCATCGGCGCCGGAGCGCGCACCGTGGGCACGCGCGGCCGTGCCTGCGATGGCAGCCGCCTCTTCGGCGCTGGCCGCCGCGAGCACGCTCGGCCGGGTGCGATGACGAGCCCACTGCCCCATGTGGGTGTGCTCGTCCCAGAGACCCGGGATGACGGTGGCACCCTCGAGATCATCCCGCTCGCCAACGGACGGGGTCGAGCCGGCCGGACTGACCCGCTCGATCACGCCGTCGACGATGTCGATGTCGGCCAGCACCTCGCCTGAGCCGTCAGCTGCGCGCAGTGAGCAGAGGCCGTCGAGCAGGAGGGCATTCGCGAGACGCATGATCGGCACGCTACCGGGCACGGGACGGGCCGCACGACGCCGCTCCCGTGCACGGGCCTCGCATCATCCGAAGCGCACCAGCGCAACCTCAGTGCGCGATGCTGCTGGAGGCTTCGCGGCGGCGTGCGACGCGCTCCCGATCCACCCGGGTCGGGGGTGTCGTCTGCCGCACGAGCGTGACAGCGGTGGCGATCAGCCCGACCGCGCCGATCGTTGCGACGATCGCGAGCCAGGTGGGGTCCAAGGCTGCGGTGCTGAGCAGGTGCGGGTGCATGGTCATGATGATGCGCTCATATCCGGGCCGGTGCCAGATGCGAGATTCACAGGCCGCCAGCCCACATGCCTTCGATGCTCACGGTGTGGGTGCCGCGCTCCTGACCGCGCTGGGGCGCGCGATAGCGCGCCTGGAGCTCGGCGAGGATGCGCCCTGCGCGCTGCTCGGCGTGCAGTCGTGCCGCGCGATCTGCAGCATCGACCGAAGCGGCCCTCACGTCCGCAGGATGATACAAGGGGGCAAAGCCCAGTCGCGGTGCGCGGCCAGCTGCCGCGAGCGCCGGTATCGACTCGTCGCCCCGCGTCGACGCTGCGCACCTGCAGCATTCATTCGCGACCGGTCGCGCGACCCGCGATCGGACCGCACGGGATCGCTGCGCCCCCGGCCGGCATCCGGATCCGGACGCGGCGTCACGAAGTGGTTGGCGCACGTCCTCTCGGGGGAACGCTTGTCATCGGGCGGAGCCTCACCGGAGTGCGCAGGATCGCGCTCCGGCAGGCGGACGGCGAGATTCGGCGCTGCCGCAGCACCGAGCGCAACCGGCGCTGCGGCGACCAGGTTCGCGCCGGCACGCCACCCACCGGCGTTGCGCGGCGGCTGCAGCTGGGCGACGACGCGCCAGCGGCCCGGCTGCGGACCGGCGCGCTCGACGCGCAGCCGCCCGGCGTGCACCTCATGATGATGGTGACTGCAGAGCAAAATGCCGTTGTCGATGTCGGTCGGCCCGCCAGCCAGCCAGGGCAGCACGTGGTGCACCTCGCACCAGGAAGGCGGCATGCCGCACCCCTTGACGGCGCAGCCCTTGTCGCGCAGCGCGAGCGCCCGACGCTGAGCCGGGGAGAACAGCCGCTGCGTGCGGCCCAGCATGAGCGTGTGGTGATGGTCGCTGATGACCGCGAGCTGCGCGGATCCGCCGCACAGGACACGGTCGACCCACTCGATCGGCAGCAGGTCGCCCGTGTGCTCGATGCGCAGATGGCCATCGCGGTGCTGGACGCCCTGCACATAGGCGAGATAGGCCTCGATCGTGCCCGTGAGCACCAGCGTCGGTGCCTCACCGCCTGCCGTTGGCGCGGCAGGGGAGGCGGCGTGCGCGCGCAGGATGCCGACGATGATGTCGTGCCGCTTCTGCTCCCGCGTGCGCTCGTCGACCGCCTCGATCACACCGTCGGGGGCGTCGTCGTCGATAGGCCCCTCGTCGGTCGACTCGAGCCCGCCCGGATCCTGGAACCGCACCCGCACGCGTGGGCCCTCATGCGCATCGACGAGGGACTTGAGCGAGGAGCCTTCTTCTGCCGGCGACACCACATGCAGCACCCACATGCCGTCCCCGCGCCGACGCAGCGTCGCGGACCGCATCACACGCTGCCGCTCGGCATCGGTGAGCAGCCCATCCGGATCGAGCATTGCGGCGTAGAGCTTGCCCTGCGCGGTCAAGAGCTCTGGCACAAGCGGCGCGGCCGCATCCGTCGCCGCGTCGACCAACGCGTTCTCGGCCCACGCGAGCTCGCCCGCGTCAGCATGCGGTGCAGCGGGCTCGAGCACCTGCACGATCGCCTGCGCCTGAGCCAGCGAGAGCGCTCCGACCCCGAGTGCCCCTGCTACTCGGGGATAGCGTGCCGGTACCTCTCCTCCGGAGATCACCGGGGACGCGGCCGTGGCTGCGGCTACAGCGAGCAGGTCGGCTGCCTCACGTGCTCGGGACCCGAACACGCTCGCGAGCGCCTCCTTCGCGCTGCGTGCGCCCAGCCTGCCGCAGAGCGACTCGCTGGCTGGCCTCCGCGAGCGCGACGCGACCTCGGCAGCGAGATGCACCTGCACGGCGTCGACAACGCGGGCGAGCTCGGCGGCTCTACCGAGCAGCTCGGTGATCGTGGCATCCGATTCGAGCGGGAACGAGGAGGTCTCGGCGAGCAGCGACCGCACGGCACGCACCGCGTCGACCGCCAACGCGGCGCAGGCTGCCGTGTTCTGGTCGATGCCCGACATCTTCGCCTCCGGCTGATCGAATGTGTGTTCGAACACACTCTACGAGATAGCGCAGACACTCGCTCGGGAACGCACGGCGGCTGTGGAGAACGCACGGTGCATGCCCCGTCGGGCGGTGCCTTCGGCACTGACGAGCCAGCATGATGAGGCTCAGCCGAGCAGGCTCCACCCCGAGGGCATGAAGCCCTCGGCTTCGAGCGTGAAGCGACCGATCGCAGTGGCAGGGCGCTTCCGCAGCTTCGCGTTCGATGAGCGCAGCTCCTTGAACGGCTTGCCGTAGACCGTCACCTCGCGGCTCGCGGCGAACTCCTGGTCGGGGCGCTCCCGCGGGATCGTCAGCACCCGACCGGACGCCCAATCGGGCTCCCGCGGCATCACCGGCGCCAGCTCGATCGCACTGCCGCCGGGTTCGAGGAACCCGCCGAACGCGACGGGGTCGCCGCCGCGCACGGGGGTCAGCCAGCGCATCCATCGCCCGGGGTCGAACTCCGGCAGCGGCTCACGCGCAGCGGCCTCGATAGCGCGGCGCGTGCCGATCAGCCAGCGCTCGTACTCGCGATCCTCCGCACCGTCGAACGCGTACAGCTGCACGTCGAGCAGCGCGTCGTCGGCGTCGAGCGCGTGCTGCTCGATGGTGAGCGTGTCGGCGCGCACGGCCCCGTAGGCCCAGGGGTGGAGGGCCTTGCCGAATCGGGTTGCCGCCTCGACGACCAGCCCACCGGTCTCCTCATCCAGCTCGGCTTCCACGCGGAGCGGGACGCCCTGCGCATCGATCGCCCACAGACCGAAGGGGTTCACGGGCGCGTCGCCCTCGCGCTCCGGCGGGGCCTCCTGCAGGAATCGGTCGGGCGTCGATGCGATGAGCAGGTCGCGCTCGTCCGACTCCCACTCGTCGTCGAGGGTGGCGTCGCCGCGCACCTCGGCGGTTCTCGACTCGGGCTCGAGGTCGATCTCGACCACCCAGCCGTACTCCTCGTCGAGGTCGACGACCTGCTTGACGAGGGTGCTGTAGATGCCGGGCGGGATCTCGCCCGCGCCGTCCGGCACGAGCACGTAGGTGCGCGCGATCCGCGTCGGGTCGTTCGAGAGTGCGATCTCGACGATCGGCCCGCGCCGCGTCTCGAGGAAGCCATGGATGGGGAAGTCGAGCTCGCCGACGGTCTGGGTCACGGGTCTACGGTATTGCGGTTTCGGGCGCGCCAGGCTCGTGACGTACTCGGACCCGTGGCTGCGGCGTGCCCGCTCAGGCGAGCAGGGCGCCGCTGCCGGGCGGGAGCGTGAGCACGCCGCCGTCGACGGCAACGGACGGATGCGTCTGGAAGCGGATGCGGTCGTTCGTGACGGGGATGGCCTGGGGTTCGGCGCCGAAGTTGATGATGATCTCGACCGACGGGGTGGCCGGGTTGGTCTCGTGACGCGAGCCGGCTGCGCCGGCGCGCTCCTCGACCGACGGGGTGGGACGCGAGCCGGCTGCGCCGGCGCGCTCCTCGACCGACGGGGTGGGACGCGAGCCGGCTGCGCCGGCGCGCTCCTCGACCGACGAGGCGGGCGACGGGGTGCGCGTGCCGCGCGTCAGGCGGAGGACTCGCGTCTGCTCGTCGGACTCGACACGGTTGCGCGCATAGTGCGGGTCCGTGAGCGCCTCGAGCTCGCTCCGGAGCCCCGCGAGCCGCCGGTAGCCGTCGAGCACGCGGGCGTGGCCCTCGCGCCGCAGCTCGGTCCAGTCGAGCTTCGAGTGCTCGAACGTGGCGGGATCCTGCGGGTCGGGCACGACCGACTCGTCCCAGCCCATGGCCTCGAACTCCGCCAGCCGCCCGTCGGCGGTCGCCTTGCCGAGCTCGGGCTCGGGGTGCGAGGTGAAGAACTGGAACGGCGTCGACGCGCCCCACTCCTCCCCCATGAACAGCATCGGTGTGAAGGGGCCGCCGTAGAGCAGCAGCGCGGCGCAGAGCAGCTGCGACTCGTCGAGCACCTCGCTCGTGCGATCGCCGCGCGCCCGGTTGCCGATCTGGTCGTGGTTCTGCGCGCTCACGACCAGGCGCCACGACAGCGATCGCGCGGTGTCAATCGGGTGCCCGTGGTCGCGACCGCGGAAGGAGGAGAACGTGCCGTCGTGGAAGAAGCCGCGCTCGAGCGATTTCGCGAGCGCAGCCAGCGGCTCGAAGTCGGCGTAGTAGCCCTCGGTCTCGCGCGTGAGCGCCACGTGCACGCCGTGGTGGAAGTCGTCGGACCACTGCGCATCCAGCCCATAGCCGCCCGCCTCGCGCGGCGTGATGAGCTTCGGGTCGTTCAGGTCGCTCTCGGCGATCAGCTCGAGCGGGCGCCCCAGGTGCGTGGCGAGCGCGGCGGTCTCGATCGCCATCTCCTCGAGGATCTGCGGCTCGCTGTCGTCGACGAGCGCGTGCACGGCATCGAGCCGCAGCGCGTCGACGTGCATGGTCTCGAACCAGAAGCGCACATTGTCGAGGATGTGGCGGCGCACGGCCGGCTCGTCGAGGTTCATGTGGTCACCCCAGGTCGAGCGCCCCTCGCTCGAGAGGTACGGTCCGAACAGCGGCAGGTAGTTGCCCGACGGCCCGAGGTGGTTGTAGACGACGTCCTGCACGACCGCGAGCCCCGCTGCGTGCGCGGCGTCGACGAAGCGCTGGTACGCCGCCGGTCCGCCGTAGCCCTCGTGCACCGCGAACCAGGCCACGCCGTCGTAGCCCCAGTTGTGGGTGCCGTTGAAGGCGTTCACGGGCAGCAGCTCGACGTGCGTCACACCGATCTCCAGCAGGTGGCTGAGGCGCTCCGCGGCAGCGTCGAGCGTGCCCTCGCGAGTGAACGTGCCGATGTGCAGCTCGTAGAGCACGCCTCCGGCGATCGGGCGACCCGTCCATGCGGCGTCGGCCCAGTCGTGGGCGGATGCGTCCCACGTGCGCGAGCGCTCGTGCACGCCGTGGGGCTGCCGCGTCGATCTGGGGTCGGGCCGCACCGCGTCGTCGTCGTCGATGCGGAAGCCGTAGTCGCCGGCCGGCGCGGTCGCCTGCCACCAGCCGCCCGGCTCGGACGCCATCTCGACGGTCGTCTCGCCTGCGACCACGCGCATCCGCTCGGCATGCGGCGCCCAGACCCGGTACTCGTGCAGCTCGCTCATGCACCCGATCGTGCCATCGGCGCCTCAGCGCCAGGTGTGCGCGCGGCGAGCCACGCGCCGGATGCCGACCGCGGGAACACTGCGCCGCCTTCGTCGCCGCCGTCAGCGCGAACGTGACTCGTCGAACCAGTCGGTCGAGCCGGGCAGGAAGAGCATGCCGACCAGCAGCAGCCACACCGCCGAGAACGCGGCAGCCGCACCGAGATCGCCCGTGGCCGCGCCGGTGGAGAGCCGCGTCGCCGTCGTCACGACCGCGACCGCGAGCAGGGCCCAGCGACCCCACTCACGGCGTCTTGTGGCCGACAGCAGCGCGAGCGCCTGGACTGCCACGATCACACCCGCGGCGACCAACGGCAGGGTGCCCGACGGCAGCAGCTCGCTCGGGATCCCGACCGCGAGCAGCGTCAGCTCAGCCGGGCCGCGCCCCAGGAGGCTCAGCACCACCAGCACCCCGCAGCCCAGCACGAGCACGAGCAGCGCGCGAAAGGCTGCGAGCAGCCACGCGCTCACTGCTCGATGCGTGTCAGCAGTGCGACGGGCAGGGCTTCGAGCAGGTCGGCCAGACGCACGGTTCCGCCGTCGAGCTCGCGCCCGGTGAGCAGCTCGCGCCAACGACCCTCGCCGTCCGGCAGCTGCAGGGTCGTGTCACCCCAGCCGCCGCGTGCGTCGAGCCCGATCGGGAGACGCGTGGCGACGGCCACCGCTCCGCCGCGGTCGAAGGCGATCACGTGCTCGGCCGCCTCGCCGTGGCCGAGCAGCGGCGCGTAGTCGTCGAACCGCTCCGGGTGCGCACGGCGCAGGTGCAGCGCCTCGCGCACGAGCCGGGTCTTCGCGACCTCGAGATCCCACTCCGACGACAGCGGCTCGCGCGCCGCCTCACGCAGCGCATCCATCCGGTCCCAGTCCACCGGGCGGCGGTTGTCGGGATCGACGAGCGACTGCTCGAGCGCCTCGGCGCCCTGGTAGACGTCGGGGAAACCGGGGATCGTGAGGTTCAGCAGCTTCGCCGCCAGCACGTTCGCGCGGAACCCGGTCTCGGTCTCGGCGAGGAACGCCTCCACATCGCTCGCGGCCGGCTGCGCGGAGACGTTCCGCACCAGCTCGGTGAGGTTCGCCTCGAACGCAGTGTCCGGATCGGTCCAGTGCGTGATGGCATCAGCCTCCCGCGCGGCCTTCTCCATGTAGGCGACCAGGCGATCCTCGCTCGCGGGCCAGGCCCCGACGATCGCCTGGAGCAGCAGGTTCGCGAAGGCGCGGCCGCGGTGCGGTGCGAACACGAGGAGCTTGTCGAGCAGCGCCTCCCATGCCTCCGGCACCTCTGCGATCGTCGTGATGCGCGCACGCACGTCCTCGCCGCGCTTGGTGTCGTGCGTCGAGAGCGTGTTCATCGCGTGCGGCCACTCGGCCTGCCGCCGACCCATGGAGGCGTGGAAGTCGGCCACGTCGATGGCGAAGACGTCGGGATCGCCACCGACCTCGTTGAGGCTCGTGAGCCGCGAGTAGCGGTAGAAGGCGGTGTCCTCCACACCCTTCGCCATCACCATGCCGCTGGTCTGCTGGAAGCGCAGCGCCGCAGGCTGACGGGCGTTGCCGAGCACCGGCAGCAGTGCATCGATCGTGCCGGCGAGGTCGGGACGGTAGCCCTTCGCCCGCTCGGCCGCGGTGCCGAGGTGCTCGAGCCCGTCGGGCAGGTAGGAGCGGTAGACCGGGAAGCACGCCAGCAGCTCGGCGATCGCATCCGCCGTGTCGGCTGGCGCTCCCTCGTCACCCCACGCATCCGCCGCCCGCACCTCGCGCTCGAGGCGCAGCACCTCTGCGCGCAGGATGCCGTCGGCGATGCGACGCTTGGTGCGATGCGTCAGCTCGGCCCAGTCGACGCTCTCGCCACCGCGCAGCCGCGCGTCGAGCGCGTCCAGCCGATCGGCGGCGGAGGCGTCGGTGAGCACGCGGTCGATCGCGGCGAGGGTGTCGTAGCCCGTGGTGCCGGCGGTCGCCCAGCGCGGCAGCTCCTCACCGGGCTCGAGGATCTTCTCGACCAGCACGAACCCGCCACCGGTGACGCGGTCGAGATCCTCGAGGTAGCCGCGCGGGTCGCGCAAGCCGTCGGGATGATCGACGCGCAGGCCGTGCACGAGGCCCTCGTCGAACCACCGCTCGATCTCGACGTGCGTGGCGTCGAACACCTCCGGCAGCTCGACCCGCACGCCCGCGAGCGTGCTGACGGCGAAGAATCGGCGGTAGTTCAGCTGATCGTCGCCCTGCTTCCAGTGCCCGAGCCGGTAGTGCTGGCGCTCCAGCACCTGCTGCGCGGTGCCCTCGCCCGTGCCGGGTGCGACCGGGAGCCGCGTGTCCCAGTAGCGCAGCGCCTCGCCGCCCTGCTCGAGCTCGAGGTGGGCGACCGTGCCGTCGGCCGACCAGTCGTCATCGCCGACGATCGGCAGCAGCAGCTTGCCGCCACCGGCCTCCCAATCGATGTCGAACGCATCCGCGAGCGCACTCTCCGGGCCGTCCCGCAGCACCTGCCACCACCAGCTGTTGTGCTCGGGCGTCGCGACGCCCACGTGGTTGGGCACGATGTCGACCAGCACGCCCATCCCGAGCCTGCGTGCTTCGGCGGCAAGCGCATCCAGGCCCTCTCTGCCGCCGCGCGAGGTGTCGACCTGCGCGTGCGAGACCACGTCGTAGCCGTGGTCGCTACCGGGCTCGGCCTGCAGGATGGGCGAGAGGTAGACCCAGTCGACACCGAGGTCGGCGAGCGCCTCGAGCCGCCGGGCGGCATCGCAGAGGGTGAAGGCCTCGTTGATCTGCAGGCGGTAGGTGCTGTGGGGCGTGCGCACGTGACTCCTCGATGCGGTCAGTGGTCGGTATCGGATGCGTCGGGTACGACGCCGTCGACGCCGGGCTCCACGGGCTGATCGGCATCGGGGGCCGGTGTCGACATGTGCAGGGGCCTCGCCTCATGCGGCGTGGTCTCCGCCGTCGTCACAGGGCCCGGTGCGGAGGTCCCGGACGCCGCGGCGACCGATGCCGCGACCGAGTAGTCCTGATCCACGGCTGGGAGGTGCTCGCGCAGCACGGCGATGGAACGGGGCGCGAGCCTGCCGACCTCGCCAGCGCGCACGGGACCCTCGCTGGATTCCTGTGCGCCGGTGTCGATCAGCACATCCCACGCCTCGGCGTACTCGGCGGGCGGGATCGTGATCTCCCGCTCCTCCTCCGAGGCATTGCAATAGATCAGGAAGTGGTTGTCGATCAGCCGCTCGCCGCGCGCGCCGAGACCGGAGATACCGCCGCCGTTCAGGTACATCCCCAGCGTCTTGTCGGACTCCGCCTCCTGCCAGTGGTCGGACTCCATGGGCGTCGCGTCGGGGAGGAGCCAGACGATGTCGTTCAGCCGCTCACCGTCGCCGGTGCGCACCGTGGTGCCCGTGAAGAAGCGCTTGCGACGGAACGTCGGGTGGTCGTGGCGCAGCTTCGCGACCGCGGCGGTGAACTCGATGAGCGGCTGGTCGATGTTCGACCAGTCGACCCAGCTGAGCTCCGAGTCCTGGGCGTAGGTGTTGTTGTTGCCGTTCTGCGTGCGACCGAGCTCGTCGCCGTGCAGCAGCATCGGCACCCCCTGGCTCAGCAGCAGGGTGGCGAGGAAGTTGCGCTGCTGGCGCGAGCGCACCGCCTGGATCTCCGGATCGTCGGTGGGGCCCTCGACGCCGTAGTTGTAGGAGCGGTTGTGGCTCTCGCCATCGTTGCCGTCCTCGCCGTTCGCGTCGTTGTGCTTCTCGTTGTAGCTCACGAGGTCGCGGAGCGTGAAGCCGTCGTGCGCCGTGACGAAGTTGATGGATGCGACCGGGCGCCGACCCGAGTGCTCGTACAGGTCGGCCGAGCCCGACATGCGGCTGGCGAACTCACCCAGTGCCGTCGGCTCACCGCGCCAGAAGTCGCGCACCTGGTCGCGGTACTCGCCGTTCCACTCGGTCCACTGCGGTGGGAAGTTGCCGACCTGGTAGCCGCCGGGACCGATGTCCCACGGCTCGGCGATCAGCTTCACCTGGCTGATCACCGGATCCTGCTGCACCATCTCGAAGAAGGTCGAGAGCTTGTCGACGTCGTAGAACTCGCGCGCGAGGGTGGCGGCGAGGTCGAAGCGGAAGCCGTCGACGTGCATCTCGGTGACCCAGTAGCGCAGCGAATCCATGATGAGCTGCAGCGAGTGCGGATGCGCGACGTTCAGGCTGTTGCCCGTGCCCGTGTAGTCCATGTAGTACTGCTCGTCGTCCTCGACGACGCGGTAGTAGGCGCGATTGTCGATGCCTCGCCAGCTGAGCGTCGGGCCCATGTGGTTGCCCTCGGCGGTGTGGTTGTAGACCACATCCAGGATGACCTCGATGCCGGCCTCGTGCATGGCCTTGACCATGCCCTTGAACTCCTGCACCTGCTGGCCGAGCTGGCCGGTGCCCGCGTACTCGGCGTGCGGCGCGAAGAACGCGAGCGTGTTGTAGCCCCAGTAGTTGCGCAGCCCCTTCTCCATCAGCGTCGCGTCGTGCACGAACTGGTGCACCGGCATGAGCTCGATCGCCGTGATGCCGATCTTCTGCAGGTGCGCGATGACCGAGGGATGCGCGAGTCCGGCATACGTGCCGCGCATCTCCTCCGGCACCTCCGGATGCGTCTGCGTGAGGCCCTTGACGTGCGCCTCGTAGATGATCGTCTCGTTGTACGGCGTGCGCGGGTAGCGGTCGCCCGTCCAGTCGAAGAACGGGTTGATCACGACGCCCTTGACCATGTGCGGCGCCGAATCCTCCTCGTTGAGGCTGAGCGGATCGCCGAAGTTGTAGCTGTGCAGCGGCTGGCCCCAGTCGATCGAGCCGATCGTCGCCTTCGCGTACGGGTCGAGCAGCAGCTTCGCGGGGTTGTGCCGCAGGCCTCGCTCGGGCTCGTAGGGGCCGTGCACGCGGTAGCCGTAGCGCTGACCGGGCTGCACGGACGGCAGGTAGGCGTGCCACACGAAGCCGTCGACCTCGGTCAGCTCCACCTTCGTCTCGACGTCGTCCTCATCGAACAGGCAGAGCTCCACGCGCTCGGCGGATTCTGTGAAGAGGGCGAAGTTCGTGCCGGAGCCGTCGAACGTGGCGCCGAGGGGGTAGGCCTCACCGGGCCAGACCTGCAGGGCGGGAGAGATGTCAGTCACTCTGCCGAGTGTATGCGGCCCAGTTTCGCGTCCGGTGTGCGCGGCCTGTCGCAGCTCGCCGCTACCGGCCACTGCGATGTGCACGCAGGCTGCACCCCACGCGCCAGAGCGCGATGACAGTGCCGCTGCGTGCACATCTCAGGTGCACTGCGCGAAGATGCAGATCAGTACCCGACTGCGGTGGCACCGAACGCGGCCTGCTCGGCCGAGAATCCCTCGAACACGAGCTGGTCGATCAGGCCCTGTCGGGAGAACGCCATCGTGTCGAGATAGTTCTGTGCCTTCACAGCGGCCTGCTCGTTCCAGTCCGCGGCGAGCGAGTCGACAGCGACCGTCGCATCGGCCTCCGCGTAGCCCTCGAATACGAGCTGCTCGATCAGACCGCTCCGCGAGAAGCCCATGAAGCGCAGATAGTTCTCAGCAGCGCTGATCGCATTCTGCTGTGCCATCGAGTAGTCGGGTGCGGCAGCGGCTTCTGCCTCTTCGGCCTCGGCCGCAGCAGCGGCGGCCTCGGCGTCCGCTGCCTGCTGCTCGGCTGCCGCCAACCGCTCTGCCTCTGCTGCAGCTGCCTGCTCAGCTTCGGCTGCTGCCGCGGCTGCAGCTTCGGCATCCTGCTCAGCCGCAGCCTCCTCGACCGCCGGATCCTCGGAAGCGACGACTGCAGCGCGCGTGGGCGCTGTCGGGGCGGCCGCTCCTCCGCCCCCGAGTGCCCCGCCGATGCTCGCAACGATCAGCAGGCCGATCACCACCGCAATCCAGAACCAGACCCGCTTGTAGATCGGCTTCTTCGGTGGCTGCTGCTGGATGCCTGGCCGAGCCTGGAACTGCGGCGGCAACGCGGGCGGCGCCTGGTACTGCGGCGGCGTGACGTGTTGGGCCGCTCCGGCCTGTCCGGCCAGCTGCTGGGTCGCTGACAGGCGTTGCGTCGGAGATGGCTGAGGAGCGCTGGTCTGCATTGGATTGGGCACCCCGGTGGGGTTTGGCGTCGTGTTCGACATGGAGACTCCGATGTAGGAGCCGGAGGCTGGGGCCCTCCGACGTGACCGCCAGTTAAGAAGAAATGCGCATCGTGCACCAGATCGCTGCGACCCTCTTGTAGAAAGCCTGAGCGTCAGTCGGCGACAACGCGCTCCTCGCCGCCGGTGATGCGCAGCAGCTCGTCGTAGCGCAGCATGAAGACGGTGTCGGGGGTGCCGGCTGCCGTCGAGAGCTGGGGGTAGTCGCGCAGCGCGACGTCCACGAGGGTGCGGATGGGCGCGGGATGGCCCAGCGGCGCGACGCCGCCGATCACCTGCCCGGTCGCGGCGCGCACCTGCGCGGGGGTGGCGCGCTCGATCGGCCCATCCCCCAACTGCTCGGCGAGCGCGGCGGTGTCCACGCGGTGGCGGCCGGAGGTCATCACCAGCAGCGGCGCGTCGGCCATCCAGAAGATGAGCGAGTTGGCGATCGCGCCGACCTCGATGCCCAGCGCGGCCGCTGCCGCCTTCGCGGTGTGCACGCCCTCGGGGAAGTGGATGACCTCGCGGTCGATGCCCAGCGCGTGCAGCTGCTGCTGGATGGACTCGGCCCTCTGCGGAAGCGTCATGCCCCCATCCTGCCCGCTCGCCTCTCCCTGACGGCCCTCAGCCCACCCGCCTCCACACAACGCAAGCCCGGGCGACGCTGCGAGCGGCATCGGCCGCGACGCTGCTCTGCTCGCCGCCGAATCCGGTGTTCGGGCTTGCGTTGTGTCAGGGGTGGGGTCAGGCGATGCGGCTGCCCGCCGCCAGCGTGCGCGCGGGCGCGCGCACCGCGCCGATCGCGCCCCAGACCGCGGCTCCCGCCAGCAGCAGGTGCAGGCCGAGGCCGACGAACCAGCTCGGCAGCGTGCGCTCGTGGATCTCGCTCGCCAACTCCTGCGGCATCCCCTGGTCGTCGTAGTCGGCGCACGACTCGCCACGCGGAGGCTCCTGCGCAGCACGCACCCCGTAGCCGATCTGCCCGAAGAGGTCGTCCGGATACCCGCTCGCGTCGTAGTGCGGCGGGATCGCGTCGGCCATGATCACGTAGGGGTTCGCGGCCAGCATCAGCCACACGCGATCCGGGCGCGGGACCGTGATCTCGTAGGTGCGGTCGGTCTCTCGGCAGGTGGAGGCGCCGGTCTGCTCGTCGTAGTCCCACGTGATCTCGTTGCGCGTCTCCTCGGTCTGCAGCGCGAGCATGCCCACGCCGAAGCCGACCAGCGTGCCGACGCTGAAGAACGCGACCACCAGGTAGGTGACGACCGTCGAGAGCACCGGCTTCCGGATCAGGCCGGAGAGCCCGACACCGATGGCCGAGATGACACCGATCTCAAGCACCAGGACGGGGATCGCGACCAGCACCGCCTCGAGCCGCAGACCGCCGAGCGACGCCGAGATGAGCATGAAGGGCGCGCACACCGCCAGGAAGCCGAGCGAGGCGATCCAGGAGCCGATCACCTTGCCGAGCACCAGCTGCGTGGCGCTCACCTGCGTCACCTGCGTGGAGGCGAGCGTGCCGGCATCGCGGTCGCCGTTGATCGCGTTGCCGCTGAGCGCGGGCGTGACGAGCGAGGTGACGAGCAGCACCAGGAAGATGGTCATCGAGAAGATGGCGCCGCCGAGGTCTCGCTGGAACCCGCTGAGCGCGAGGAACAGCACGGTGATCACGCCGCCGACGACGAGGGCGACGACGCCGAGCAGCACGTACCAGGCGACCGATCGCACACGCTGCTGCAGCTCCAGCCCGACGACCACGCCGAGCATGCGCAGCCAGGCGCTCATCGGGCACCTCCAGCGAGACCCAGATAGGTGCGCTCGATGTCGCCCACCGAAGGCGCGAAGTGCGTCACGGCGACGCCGGCCTGCACCAGCAGCGCCAGCACCGCGGCGGCATCCTCGTCTCGGTCCAGCGCGACGTAGGCGATGTCGCCCTCGATGCGGACGCGGTCGAAGGCGACACCGATGTGCGCGAGCTGGTAGCTGAGCGCCCGCGCATCCAGCGCCTTGATCCGCCACTCGCGGGCAGCCTGCTTCGCGAGCACGAGCCGCTCGCCGCCGACCACCTCGCCCCGGTCGACGAAGACGGCGTCGTGCGCCATCTCGTCGAGCTCCGAGAGATCATGGCTCGAGATCAGCACGGTGCCGCCGTCGGCGGCGAACCCTCGCAGCATCTCGCGCAGCTCCACGCGCGACGTCGGGTCGAGCCCGGCGGCAGGCTCGTCGAGCAGCAGCACCCGGGGTCGGTGCACGAGTGCGCGTGCGAGCCCGAGCCGCTGCTGCTGGCCGCGCGAGAGCACGCGACTCGGGCGGTTCGCGAGCTCCTCCAGCCTCGCCTCCACGATGAGCTCATCGGCGCGCGCCCTCGCCACGGCTCGGGGCTGCCCGTGCAGCCGACCGACGGTTGTCAGGATCGCGTGCGGCGTGAGCGTGCGCCACGTGCCGAGCACATCCGGCATCCAGCCCATCGCTCGCCGCACCGCCTTCGGGTCGCGCACGGGATCCGCGCCGTCGATGCGGATCGTGCCGGCATCCGGGGCCAGCAGCGATGCGAGCATCAGCAGCAGCGTCGTCTTGCCTGCGCCGTTGGGGCCGATCAGGCCGGTGACGCGGCCGGGCTTCGCGTGGAAGGACATCTCGCGCACCGCGTGCACGGTGCCGAAGCTGCGCGCGACGAACTCGACGACGATGCCGCCGGCATCGAGCGCCACGCGCTCGGACTGCTGCGCGAGCGGATCGACGAACACCGGAGGGGCGGATGCGGGGATCGGCTCGGGAGCGTCAGGAGCGCTCGCGCTCACGCCGGGACCCGCGCGTGTCGGGACTGCCATGTCGTCATGGGCTCATCCTGCCCGGCGCGGGCCGGAACGCCTACCGGCGCCCCGGAACATCAGCCGCAAGGATGATGCGGTCGCGAGCGCCCCGCACGCCTACCCTGGATCGGTGCCCCGCATCCGTCGACCCTCCACCAGCGGCATGGTCGCGGGCGTGCTGCTGGTGCTGTGCTCGATCTCGTCGGTGCAGTTCGGCGCCTCGATCGCGAAGACGCTCTTCGACCGCATCGACCCCGCGGCACTCACGCTGCTGCGGCTGGCGATCGCGGCGGTCGTCATGCTGCTGATCGCGCGGCCCCGCATCCGGTCGTGGCATCGCGCCGCGTGGCGCTCGATCCTGTTCCTGGGTCTCGCGCTCGCCGGCATGAACCTGCTGTTCTACCTGGCGCTGCCGCGCATCCCGATCGCGGTGGCCGTGACCCTCGAGCTCGTCGGGCCGCTCATCGTCGCGCTCTCGCACTCGAAGCGCGCGATCGACTTCGCCTGGGTCGGTCTTGCGGTGGTCGGGGTCGGCGTGCTGGGCGTGCAGTCGTTCGACGGCTCGCTCGATCCGCTGGGCGTTGTGCTCGCGCTGGCCGCGGGGGGCTGCTGGGCCGCGTACATCCTCGCCTCCGCCTCGGTCGGCCGGCATGTGCCGGGCGTCGGCGGGCTCGCCGGCGCGCTCGTGATCGCGACGGTCGCGGTGCTGCCGTTCGGGCTGTTCGGCGTGATCGGCGCGGTCGCGGCCACGCCGAGCGTGCTGCTGCCGGCCTTCGCGGTCGCGATGCTCTCGAGCGCCATCGCCTACGGGCTCGAGATGCTGGCGCTGCGCCGCGTGCCGACCCGCGTGTTCGGCATCCTCATGGCGGCCGAGCCCGCCGCTGCGGCGATCTTCGGGTTCCTGGTGATCGGCGAGCTGCTCACGGGGCTGGACCTGCTCGCCCTCGCGCTCGTCGTCACCGCGTCGGCGGGCGTCGCGATCACCGCCGCGCGAGCGCGCCCCATGCCGCCGCAGACCGGCCAGATGCCGCTCGTCCCCTGACGCCGCGCGCCCGTGGCTCGCTGCCATCGGATCCGAACGAACGCTGGGAGGATGGATGCGTGGACGGGCACGATGAGGAGGCACGGCGGTGGGCGCCGCCGGAGCGTCGAGCCGCGCCCGACGAGCCGGGCCCGACGCGGGACGCCACCGCCGGCGGGGGCACCCCGCCATCGGCAGCCGCCCCCTGGACCCGCGCGCTGCCCCCGGCCAGAAATCCGCGCGATGCGCCCGCCGGGCCCGCCTCAGAGCTCCGTGCACCGGACGTGCCGTGGGACGCGCCGCCCGAGCCCGAGGCGGCTGATCAGCGTGAGCCGTCGATGCTGCCGATCGCGATCGGCATCGCGCTGCTCGCCGCGCTCGCGTGCGTACCGCACTGGGTCGCGCCAACGATCGCTCTGATGATCGCGCTCGTGGGACTGCCGATCGCGTGGGGCTTCCGCCGCATCTCGCACGGGCGCCGGCGCGTGCAGTACATCGTGGTGGTGCTCACGCTCGTGCTGGTCGCGGCACTCGCGGTGGTCGCGCCGCTCACGTGGCTGCAGCTGGGCGTGCTCGAGCCGCTCACCGTGCCGGACTGACAGACTCAGCAGGTGCCGTTCTCCTGCAGCGCCGGATCGTTGATGATGCCGCCGTCGATGTCGAAGCCCGCCACCAGCTCGTCATCCACCACGTCGATCGATTCCAGTGTCAGCGCCGCGGGCATCGAGGATGCGACACAGACGCTGCGATCCTGCACGAGCGGCTCGAGCAGCCCGCCGAACTGCTCGCGCAGCTGCGCTGCGGTGACCGTCACGTCCGCGATGCTGCCCGAGACGGGAGCGAGCACGAGCTCCCCGTCTGCGGCGCTGGGCTCGAGCACGAGGCCGAGCTGGATCGTCGCGCCGAGCACGGTGAACTCGGTCGACGCGGTGACGTTCGGCGCCTCGAGCTCGATGGCCTCCGCCGGGAAGCCATCGATGGTCGCTACGAGCGAGCGCAGCTGCTCGGTGCTCATGCGCACCTGCGCCGAGCCGCCGGCGGCCGCCCCGTCGCCACGGATCGGGAGGTCTTCGAGGCGCGCGGTGACATCACCGCCGAAGTCGCCGACCGTGACGGCCTCGGAAGCGATGCGCACGTCATCGAGCGTGCCGACGATGAGCTGCGGCAGGAGGATGCCGTCGACCTCCACGTCCACCGGGTGGTCGGCGGGCAGCCCGAGCTGCTCGACGACGGCGGATCGGATCGTGTCGGGCACCAGCTGACGCGCGGCGAGCTCGGCCGCCACCACCATCGCCACCACCACCAGGAGCACGACCCCGACGATCACGAAACCTCGCCCACGGTGGCGCGGGCGCTCCGGCCGGGCCGTCATGCGCCCTCGCCGAGCTGTGGGCGGGCGATCGTGCCGAGCTGTGGGCGGGCGATCGTGCCGAGCTGCTTGCTCGCGGACAGCTCGCTCAGCGTCACGTCGCCGTCGGCGTCGGCGTCGGCGTCGGCGTCCGTGATGATCTCCAGCAGCTCGAACACGCGCTCGACCGACTGGACTTCGCCGGATGCCTTCTCAGCCATGAGGCCGCCTCTCGATCAACGGTGCGCGACATCCACCATACGGAAACCCCAAGGTATGCCGCCGTCGGCATCACGCCTGCCATGCTCGTGGCACCCAGACGCGTGAGCACTGAGTCGAACCAGAGGAGCCCCAATGAGGTTGAGCATCCGCACCGCCGAGGCGCCGGATCGCGCTGATGAGATCCTCACTCCCGACGCGCTCGTGTTCGTCGAGCAGCTGCATGTGCGGTTCGCCGAGCGGCGTGACGAGCTGCTCGCCGCTCGCGGTGCGCGCCGCGACGCGGTCGCCCGCTCCGGTGTGCTCGACTTCCTGCCGGAGACCGCCGAGATCCGCGCGGGCGACTGGACCGTCGCCCCCGCTCCCGCCGCACTGCGGGATCGACGCGTCGAGATCACCGGGCCCGCGACCCCCGCGAAGATGGCGATCAATGCCCTCAACTCGGGTGCGAAGGTGTGGCTGGCCGACCTCGAGGACGCTTCGACGCCGACCTGGAGCAACGTCGTCGACGCGATCGCGACGCTGGCCGACGCGGCTCGCGGCGACCTGGCGTACACATCCCCCGAGGGGAAGACCTACGCGCTCCGCACCGACGCACCGCTCGCGGTCGTCGTCACGCGACCGCGCGGCCTGCACATGGTCGAGAAGCACATCGAGGTGGACGGCCGGGATGCTGTCGCGTCGCTGGTCGACTTCGGCCTGCACTGCTTCCACACCGCGAAGCAGCTGCTCGAGCGCGGTGCCGGCCCCTACTACTACCTGCCGAAGCTCGAGAGCCACCTCGAGGCGCGCCTGTGGAACGACGTGTTCGTCTTCGCCCAGGACGCCCTCGGCATCCCGCAGGGCTCGATCCGCGCCACCGTGCTGATCGAGACCATCCCCGCGGCGTTCGAGATGGACGAGATCCTCTACGAGCTGCGCGACCACGCCTCCGGGCTCAACGCCGGCCGCTGGGACTACCTGTTCAGCATCATCAAGTACTTCCGCGACGCGGGCGACGCCTTCGTGCTGCCCGACCGCGCGGATGTCGCCATGACCGCGCCGTTCATGCGGGCCTACACCGAGCTGCTCGTGCGGACCTGCCACCGCCGCGGCGCATTCGCGATGGGCGGCATGGCCGCGTTCATCCCCAACCGGCGCGAGCCCGAGGTCACCGCTGCCGCGTTCCAGAAGGTGCGGGACGACAAGACGCGCGAAGCGAACGACGGCTTCGACGGCTCGTGGGTCGCGCATCCGGACCTGGTCGAGATCTGCCGCGACGTGTTCGACTCGGTGCTGGGCGGCCGCCCCAACCAGATCGACCGCCAGCGGCCCGAGGTCGAGGTCACCGCGACCGACCTGCTCGACGTCACTTCGGCTCCGGGCTCCGTCACGGAGCAGGGGCTGCACACGAACCTCTCCGTGGCGATCGCCTACGTGGCGGCGTGGCTGTCGGGCAACGGCGCCGTCGCCATCCACAACCTGATGGAGGATGCCGCGACTGCTGAGATCTCTCGCTCGCAGGTGTGGCAGCAGCTGCGCAACGAGTCGGTGCTCGCCGACACCGGGGCCACCGTCACCCCCGAGCTGGTGCGCAGCGCCCTGGACGAGGAGCTCGAGCGCCTGCGCGGGGAGGTGCGCGAGGACGACTTCGAGCGCTACTACCGCCCGGCCGCCGACCTGGTCGCCGACCTCTGCCTGTCCAAGGAGTACACCGACTTCCTCACCACCCCCGCCTACGAGCTGCTGGTGACGCAGTGACGGCGGCACTGCTGAGCGCGGCCGACCTCGCCGTGTTCGACCAGCAGCTGACGGCGACCGACCGCATGCTCGCACGGCAGTTCCCGGGCGACGATGGCTCGCGCCAGCCGGTGCACACGGTCTACGTGCCCGCCGACACCTACACGAGCGACCTGCCTCGCAGGTGGGGCGCGGCTGCGCAGGCCGCCATCGCCGAGCAGGGCGGCATCGACGCGGTGCTGCGCTCGCTGCAGGTGCCGGAGGCGTTCGCGCCCGACGTCGCCAGGCTCGTGACGACCAAGCTCGAGAGGGAGCCGATCGAGGATCTCCGGCTCGACTTCGAGGACGGCTACGGCGATCGCGGGCGTGCGACGGAGGATGCCGACGTGTGCGCCGCCGCGAAGCGCCTCGCGGCGGCGCATGCCGAGGGCTCCGCGCCCGCGTTCTTCGGCATCCGCTGCAAGTGCTTCGAGGCGGCGACCAGGCAGCGGGGCATCCGCTCGCTCGACCTGTTCCTGTCGACGCTGCTCGATGCCGGCGACCTGCCGGACGGCCTGGTGCTCACGCTGCCGAAGGTGAGCACCGTCGCGCAGGTCGAGGTGATGGTGCAGATCTGCCGTCGCTTCGAGGAGCACTTCGGACTGACGCCGGGGCGCCTACGCTTCGAGGTGCAGGTCGAGACGCCGCAGCTGATCCTCGGGCCGAACGGCTCGTCGCCGCTCGCGAGCGCCATCCATGTTGCGGAGGGGCGCGTGAGCGGGCTGCACTACGGCACCTACGACTACAGCGCGTCGCTCGGCATCGCCGCCGCCTACCAGTCGATGGAGCACCCGGCCGCGGACCACGCGAAGCAGGTGATGCTGGTGGCCGCCGCGCAGACGGGGGTGCGGCTCTCCGACGGATCGACCAACATCCTGCCGGTGGGCGATGCCCAGGCTGTCGACAGCGCCTGGCAGCTGAGCGCGAGGCTGACGCGGCGTTCGCTCGAGCGCGGCTACTACCAGGGGTGGGATCTGCATCCGGCGCAGCTCGTGCCTCGCTTCATCGCGAACACGCTCTTCTACCGGGAGGGATTCGCATCGGCCACGACGCGCCTCGACAACTATCTGCGCGGCGTCGAGAGTGCCGTGATGGATGAGCCGGCAACGGCTCGCGCGCTCGCGGCGTTCGTCGCGCGCGGCCTCGCGTGCGGTGCCGTCACTGCCGACGAGATCACCGCCACCGGCATCGAGACCGGCGCGCTGGTCGCGCTCGCGCATCCCCGATTCGACGCGACACAGGAGTCAGCATGAACTACTACACCCCGCAGGGCGGGCTGCCGCCCCAGCGTGATCTGCTCACCGACCGCGCGGTCGTCAAGCAGGCCTACACGTTCATCCCGAAGGGGGTGCTGCGCGACATCGTCACGAGCAACCTGCCGGGCTTCTCGAACACCCGGGCGTGGATCATCGCGCGTCCCGTCGCCGGCGGCGCCACAACCTTCTCCCAGCTCATCGTCGAGATCGGGCCGGGCGGCGGAGCGGAGCGTCCGGAGCCGGAGGCAGGTGTCGAGGGCGTCGTGTTCCTGACCGCAGGCACGCTCACGCTGACGCTCGAGGGCGTCGAGCACGTGCTCGAGCCGGGCGGCTACGCGTTCATCGCACCCGGCGCCTCCTGGTCGCTCGCCAACGCCGGCGACACGGCCGCGAGCTTCCACTGGATCCGCAAGGCCTACGAGGCGGCGGACGGCATCGACCTGCCGAGCTCATTCGTCACCCGCGACCAGGACGTCGAGCCGCGACCGATGCCGGACACCGACGGCGCGTGGGCGACGACGCGGTTCGCCGACCCCGATGACCTCTCGCACGACATGCACGTGAACATCGTCACCTTCCAGCCTGGCGGCTCGATCCCGTTCGCCGAGACCCACGTGATGGAGCACGGCCTGTTCGTGCTGCAGGGGAAGGCCGTCTACCGGCTCAACGACGACTGGGTCGAGTGCGAGGCGGGCGACTACATGCTGCTGCGCGCCTTCTGCCCGCAAGCCTGCTACGCCGGGGGCCCGGAGCCGTTCCGCTACCTGCTGTACAAGGACGTCAATCGGCAGATCCGTCTCACCTGACGCCGGCTTCGACGCTGACATGCCCGATGGCGACCGCCGGCTCGTCTCGTGGCCCGTGCGCAGCGACGGGTTCCGCGCCACCATGTCCTGAGCGGGCACGGCCTCTGCGAGCGTGGCAGCACCGGCGACAAGCGGACCAGGAGGTTCTGACATGCGCGCAGCACGCGTCGTGATCGCACCCGACAAGTTCAAGGGCTCACTGGAGGCCCCGGCGGTCGCCCGTGCGATCGCGGACGGCATCCTCGCGGTGCGACCCGATGCGGAGGTGGATCTGGCTCCGGTCGCCGACGGCGGCGAGGGCACGCTGGATGCGGCGCTCAGCGCCGGCTACGAGCGCCGCTCCGCCACCGTGACGGGGCCGAGCAGCACCGCCGTGGAGGCGGACTGGGGGCTGCGCGGGTGCGAGGCCGTGATCGAGATGGCGCTCGCCTCCGGCCTCGCCGTCGTCCGCGGTGCGCCCGACGCGCTCCGAGCCACCAGCCGCGGCACGGGCGAGCTCATCCTCGCCGCCCTGGATGCCGGCGCCACGCACATCGTGCTGGGGGTTGGCGGCAGCGCGAACACCGACGGCGGCGCCGGCATGCTGAGCGCACTCGGCGTGCGGATGCTGGATGCCTCTGGGTCCGCGGTGGCCGACGGCGGCGCCGCACTCGTCGACGTCGTCTCCGTGGACGCATCCGGGCTCGACCCCCGGGTGGCAGGCGCAGCCTTCCTGCTCGCGAGCGACGTCGACAACCCGCTGCTCGGCCCGCAGGGCGCAGCAGCCGTCTTCGGACCCCAGAAGGGTGCGAGGCCGGAAGACGTCGTGCTGCTCGAGCTCGGTCTCTCCCGCTTCGCGCAGGCCGTGCAGGCGGCGTTCGACGCAGCCGGTGTCGCCGATGCCCCCGGCGCAGGGGCTGCTGGTGGCGTGGGCTTCGCCGCACTCGCGGCCCTCGACGCCGAGCGGCGCAACGGCATCGACGTGGTGCTCGACTTCACCCGACTGCACGAGCGCCTGCACGGCGCCGACCTCGTCGTGACCGGTGAGGGCAGCATCGACGAGCAGTCACTCGGCGGCAAGACCCCGGTGGGCGTCGCCCGGGCGGCTGCGGCGGTCTCGGTGCCGACCGTCGCCGTCTGCGGCCGCACGACGCTCGACCAGCAGCGCCTGCAGGATGCAGGCTTCCAGCACACCTACTCGCTCGCGTCCCGCGAGCCCGATCGCGAGATCAGCATGCGCGACGCCGCGCGACTGCTGCACCAGGTCGGCGAGGAGATCGCCGCGCGGCTGCCCGCTGCAGGCACCATGGCACCGGGCGATTCCGGCACGCCCCGCACACCTTCGACCACAGAGAGCGAACGAGCATGAGCGACCCCACCCCCGACGTCGAATACGACCTCGTCGTGCGCGGCGAGCGGATCCTGACGACCGCGGGCTTCCGGCCCCGCGAGATCGGCATCACCGATGGCGTCATCCGCGCGCTCGAGCCGCTGGGCCACGAGCTGCGCGGCCGCGAGACCGTCACCCTGCAGGACGATGAGGCCCTGCTGCCCGGGCTCGTCGACTCCCACGTGCACGTGAACGAGCCCGGCCGCACCGAGTGGGAGGGCTTCGCGTCCGCCACGAAGGCGGCGGCTGCCGGCGGCGTGACCACGATCATCGACATGCCGCTCAACAGCATCCCCCCGACCGTCTCGGTCGATGCGCTCGAGCTGAAGCGGAGCGTCGCTGCCGACCAGGTCTTCGTCGACGTGGGCTTCTGGGGTGGTGCCATCCCCGGCAACACGAGCGAGCTGCGCGCCATGCACGACAACGGCGTCTTCGGGTTCAAGTGCTTCCTGCTGCACGCGGGGGTCGACGAGTTCCCGCATCTCGATGCCGACGAGATGGAGGTGGACATGGCGGAGCTCGCGGGCTACGACTCGGTGCTCATCGTGCACGCGGAGGACTCCCGCGCCATCGACCGCGCACCCTCCGCGGAGGGCGACCACTACGACCGCTTCCTGGCCTCCCGCCCCCGCGGCGCCGAGAACATCGCGATCGCCGAGGTCATCGAGCGCGCCCGCTGGACGGGCGCCCGCGCGCACATCCTGCACCTCTCCTCCTCCGACGCGCTGCCGATGATCGCCAGCGCCAAGCGCGATGGCGTGCGCCTCACCGTCGAGACCTGCCCGCACTACCTGACGCTGCTGGCGGAGGAGATCCCGCACGGTGCGACGGCCTTCAAGTGCTGCCCGCCGATCCGCGAGGCGTCCAACCGCGAGCTGCTCTGGCAGGGCCTGCTGGACGGCACGATCGACTGCGTCGTGAGCGACCACTCCCCCTCGACGCTCGACCTCAAGGACCTCGACAACGGCGACTTCGCCGTCGCCTGGGGCGGCGTCGCGTCGCTGCAGCTGGGCCTGCCGCTCGTGTGGTCCGAGGCCAGGCGTCGCAACATCCCGCTCGAGCGCGTGGTGCAGTGGATGTCGGCGCGACCGGCCGCGCTCGCGGGGCTCACCCGCAAGGGCACGATCGCGATCGGCTTCGACGCCGATCTCTCGGTCTTCGCTCCCGACGCCGCCTTCGTCGTCGATGTGCAGCGCCTGCACCACAAGAACCCGCTCTCGCCGTACCACGGTCGAGCGCTGTCGGGCGTGGTGCGCGACACCTACCTGCGCGGGCAGCGCGTCGACTTCGAGCAGCCGCTCGGGCAGCTGCTGCGACGCGGCGCAGCCTGATCCACGCCCAACCGTGCAGGATGGCACCGACCGTCTGCGCAACCCGGCATGACCGCCGGGAACCCGACCCCGAAGGGAACGACCATGACCGACACACGCCTCGCCCCGGGTGATCCGCAGCCAGGATTCGCCCTGCCGGACGCGAGCGGCCAGCAGGTGCGACCGGAGGACTTCGCCGGCCGCCGGCTAATCGTCTACTTCTTCCCGGCCGCGTTCACGCCCGGCTGCACGACCGAGGCCTGCGACTTCCGCGACAGCCTCGCCTCGCTGAGCGCCGCCGGGGTTGCGGTGGTAGGGATCTCCCCCGACCCGGTCGAGCGGATCGCGCAGTGGGCCGAGGAGCAGCAGCTCGGCTTCCCGCTGCTGTCGGACGAGGACCACGCCGTTGCCGACGCTTGGGGCGCCTGGGGGCGCAAGGTCGTGGGCGGCGAGGAGCGCATCGGCCTGATCCGCTCCACCTTTGTGCTCGACCCTGAGGGGCGGATCGAGTCCGCCGAGTACCACGTCGATGCGACCGGGCACGTCGCGCGCCTGCGTGCGTCGCTGCAGGTCTGAGGCTCAGCCACAGGCGGCAGCACCCGACCGGCAAACCTGAAGGACAAGCAATGCAGCTTGCAGCATTCAACCGCATCGATGCCGAGGCGGCACGAGCAGTCGTGCGACCCTGCGTCGACATCGATCGCTGGGTCGACGCTCTCGTCGACGGCCGCCCCTACTCCAGCATGGAAGCGCTGATCGAGGCAGCACGCACCCGAGCGCTGCCTTGGACGGTCGCTGAGATCGACGGCGCCCTCGCGCACCACCCCCGCATCGGGGAGCGCGCGAGCGGCACGAGTGCTGAGGCCTCGCTGTCGCGTTCGGAGCAAGCCGGCCTCGGGGTCCAGCGCGAGGACACCGCCGCAGCCCTGGCTGCCGGCAATCGCGCATACGAGGAGCAGTTCTCGCGGGTGTTCCTCATCCGAGCCGCGGGTCGCAGCGCCGAGGAGATCCTCGCGTCGCTGCGTGAGCGGCTGACCCACACCGACGAGGAGGAGATCCCCGTCGTGGCTGACCAGCTGCGGCAGATCGCCATCCTCCGACTGGAAGGCATCTTCGGATCATGAGCCAGATCACCACGCACATCCTCGACGCCGCGCTCGGCGGCCCCGCCCGCGGGGTCGCGGTCGCGCTGCAGCGCGGAGACGGCAGCGAGATCGCAGCCGACGTCACCGACGATGCCGGGCGCATCGCGGAGCTCGGCCCCGAGCGGCTCGAGGCCGGCACCTACCGGCTCACGTTCGCGGTCGGCGACTACTTCAACCGCACCGATCGCGAGACCTTCTACCCCGTCGTGTCGATCGACTTCTCGGTCGCTGACGGAGACCAGCACTATCACGTACCGCTGCTCATCAGCCCGTTCGCCTACTCGACCTACCGAGGGAACTGAAGATGCCAGAGAGCAGGATCGTCCTCGGTGCAAACCAGTACGGCAAGGCGGAGGTCCGCCTGGTCCGCATTGACAGGGCCACGCCCCGCCACGAGATCACCGATCTCAACGTCTCCTCGCAGCTGCGCGGCGACTTCACCGCCGCGCACACGGAGGGCGAGAACGCCAGGGTCGTCGCGACCGACACCCAGAAGAACACCGTCTACGCGTTCGCCCGCGATGGCGTCGGCGCACCGGAGGACTTCCTCCTGCGGCTGGGCGCGCACTTCACGGACGACTTCGACTGGGTCACCGGCGGCCGCTGGGAGGCCGAGCAGTACACCTGGAGCCGGATCCCCGTGGATGGCGAGGGCCACGACCACGCGTTCGTGCGCGGTGGCACCGAGACCCGCTCGACCGTCGTCACGGTCGACGATGGCGAGACCACCGTCATCTCCGGCCTGCACGACCTCGCGGTGCTCAAGTCGACCGGCTCCGAGTTCCACGGCTTCCCGCGCGACCGGTACACGAGCCTCGTCGAGACGGATGATCGCATCCTGGCGACCTCCGTCACGACGAAGTGGCGCTACAACCGTGCGGACCTCGACTTCAACGCCGCGTTCGCTGACGTGCGCCGGATCCTGCTCGAGACGTTCGCGCAGACGCACTCGCTCGCGCTGCAGCAGTCGCTGTTCGCGATGGGCAAGGCGGTGCTCGAGGCCCACCCGGAGATCGACGAGATCAAGTTTTCGATGCCGAACCTGCACCACTTCCTCGTGGATCTCGAGCCCTTCGGGCTCGACAACCCGAACGAGGTCTTCTTCGCCGCCGACCGCCCCTACGGGCTAATCGAGGCGACCGTGCTGCGCGAGGGTGCAGCGACGGACCACGCTGCGTGGAAGGGCATCGCCGGCTTCTGCTGATCAGCTCGCGGGCCAGGCGGCGACTGCTGGGGCGGGCGCGCGACCGCCGTGTCAGCCGGTCGTCGCGCCGCTGGCCGCACTGTCCCGGCAGCAGCAAGGCCCGGTCGTCGACCGGGCCAAGGGAGCGGATGACGGGAATCGAACCCGCGCTATCAGCTTGGGAAGCTGAAGTTCTGCCATTGAACTACATCCGCGCAGCCGGAGACCGGCTGCCACCAGTGTACGCGACGTCGCGGCCTCAGCCTGCGTACGGGTGCGCCACCAGTGCTTGATGCTCGGTGTGCCGCTGCAGCCAGGACTGCACGAACGTGCACTGCGGCACGATCTTGCGCCCGGCTTCGGCCGCGTCGGCGAACGCGAACGCCGCGAGCGCGCTGCCGACCCCGTGTCCGCCGAACTCCTCCCCGACCACCGTGTGCTGCAGCACGCGGTTGCCGTCCGGGTCGTCGACGTACGAGAGCACCCCGGCCAGCCGGATGCCGATGTGCGCCTCATAGCGAGAGCGGTCGGAGTCGTCTCCGACCACCACGTGGGTCTCGTGCACTGCGGGCTCGCTCATGCGCCCATCCAATCGTGAGCAGCCACTGCAGACAAGAGCGTCCGACGGGCCAGCATCACGGCACGCGGTGCAGCCACTCGCGCGTGCTGAACTTGCTGCGGATGCGCTCCTCGGCCTCGGCGAGCTCGGCCTCGGTCAGGGTTCCGTCGGCGCCGCCGAAGAGCCTGCGGAAGGTGCCCTTGAGCGCATCCTGCACCGCGGCCTTCTCCATGCCGGTCTGCGACTTCAGCGGGTCGACGCGCTTCTTCGCACTGGTCGTGCCCTTGTCGCTCAGCTTCTCCTTGCCGATGCGGAGCACCTCGGTCATCTTGTCGGCGTCGATGTCATAGGACATCGTCGCGTGGTGCAGCACGGCGCCGGAGGCCAGGCGCTTCTGCGCCGCACCGCCGATCTTGCCCTTCGCCGAGGTGATGTCGTTGAGCGGCGCGTAGAACGCGTCGATGCCCAGCCCCTTGAGGGCTTCGATCACCCAGGCGTCCAGGAATGCGTACGAGTCCTGGAAGCTCATGCCCGAGACCAGATCTCCTGGCACGTAGAGCGAGTACGTGATGGCGTTGTCGGGCTCCGAGAACATCGCGCCGCCGCCGGTGATGCGGCGCAGCACGGGGATGCCGTGGCGCTCGGCGGCATCCGGCTCCACCTCGTTCCTGTACGACTGGAACGAGCCCAGGTAGACGGCCGGTCCCGCGAGGTTCCAGAAGCGCAGCGTCGGGCCCCGACGGCCGGCTCCGACCTCCTCGGTGAGCACCTCGTCGAGTGCGACGTGGACGATCGGCAACCGCGGCTCGTCGTCGATGATCGTCCACTCGTAGTCGCCGAACGAGCTCGCGTGCTGCAGCGCGCGGCGAACGGCGACACCCACCGACTCCGGGGTGAAGCCGAGCAGGACGGCATCCTGCGGCAGGCCCGCCGTGATCGCCTGGCCGATCTCGACGGCGGTCGCGGTGACGGGCAGTCCATTCACCGCCTCGTCGATCGCGCCGAGCGCCTCGTCGGGCTCCAGGAAGAAGTCGCCCGCGAGCCGGAAGTCGACGATGCGGCCGTCGCTCTGCTCGAGGTCGACCACCACGAGCTTGCCGCCGGGAACCTTGTACTCGCCGTGCATGCCTTCAGCCTACGGGCGCCGCTACCGCCCGGCCGGAGCCCGCCGGTCGCGACCGTTCAGCGCCGTGGTGCCGCGCTCGGCACGAGCCGCTCGTCGAGCCAGCCGACGATGTCGTCCAGCACCTTGCCCTTATTGATCTCGTTGAGGATCTCGTGGCGCGCGCCGGGGTACACCACCACCGTCACGTCGCTGAGGCCCGCGCGACCGCGATAGGCGGCGCCCAGTTTCTCGAGCGACTTGGTGCCGCCGAGCGAGTCGTCTGAGCCGCCGGCGATCAGCACCGGCACATCGGGCTCGATGTGGCGCGCGGGCATGCCGTAGAGCCGCAGGCCCTCGCGCAGGCCGAAGAGCTCCAGGGAGTTCGCGGGGAACGTGAGCGGATCCTCGACGAACGCGTCGATCACCGCCTGGTCTCGCGAGAGCCACTCGTAGCCCGTCGTGCCCAGGTGCGCGTGGCGCGCGTTCAGGTCGCCCGCATTCACCCAGCCCGGCATTCGGTAGGCGGTGCCGGTGAGCACGGCCGCATCGACGAGCGACGCTCGGTCATTGAGCAGGATCTGCGTCAGGACCGAGCCCCACGAATGGCCGAGGATCGCGATCGGCAGCCCCGGGTGCTCGCCGCGGATCCGCTTGAGCGCGCTCGCCAGGTCGCCGACGACGGCTCGCATGCCGCCGGCGCCGATGCGGCCGAGCCTGCTCAGATCGCCGCCGTGCTGCTCGATGCCGGTGGCGCCGTGGCCGCGCTGGTCGATCGCCCAGACCGCATAGCCCTCGCCGACGAGGTGCTGCGCGACATGCTCGTAGCGCAGGGCATGCTCGCCGAGTCCGTGCGCGATGAAAACGACGGCCTTCGGCTTGCCCGGCTTCCAGGTGTAGCAGTGGATGCTCACGCCCTGCAGGTCGACGAAGGTCGACTCAGTGCGGATGGCGGTGAACTTGGGCACGGCCGCATTCTAGGACGTCGACATAGGTATCGGCGCATCGCGCCGCCGCGCCCGCCGCGCTCAGACGGCGAGCCGCTTCGCGAGGTGGCGACCGGTGAGCGAGTCGCCGGGGTCTGCCGCGAGCGCTGCGGGCGTGCCCTCGAAGACGATGCGCCCGCCCTGCTGGCCAGCCCCGGGCCCGAGGTCGATGAGCCAATCGGCGCGCGCGACGACGTCGAGGTTGTGCTCGATCACGATCACCGTTCGGCCCGCATCGACGATGCGCTCGAGCAGCCCGATGAGGTTGTCGACGTCGGCCATGTGCAGCCCGGTGGTCGGCTCGTCGAGCACGATCACCGCGGCATCCGTGCCCATCTCGATCGCGAGCTTCAGCCGCTGCCGCTCGCCACCCGACAGCGTCGTGAGCGTCTGGCCGAGCGTGATGTAGCCGAGCCCAACATCCTCCAGCCGCACGAGCATCGGCGCGACCTGCTTCTCGGTGAAGAATGCGGCGGCCTGCTCGATGGACATGTCGAGCACATCGCCGATCGACTTGCCGCGCAGCTGGTACTCGAGCACCTCGGCGGTGAAGCGCCTGCCGCCGCAGAGCTCGCACGGCGTGGTGACGCCCGCCATGAATGCGAGGTCGGAGGAGATGACGCCGAGCCCCTTGCACTCCGGGCACGCGCCCTCGGAGTTCGCGCTGAAGAGCGCGGGCTTGACCTTGTTGGGGGTGGCGAACGCCTTGCGGATGGGCTCCAGGATGCCCGTGTACGTCGCGGGGTTGGAGCGACGCGATCCCTTGATGACGGTCTGGTCGACGAAGGTCGTGCCCTGGCGCGGCAGCGATCCGTGGATGAGCGACGACTTGCCGGAGCCGGCCACGCCCGTGACGGCGACGAGCACGCCGGTGGGGACATCCACGTCGACGCCCGTGAGGTTGTGCGAGCGCGCATCGCGGATGGCGATGCTGCCGGTGGCCTCGCGCACTGACGCCTTGATCGCCTGGCGGTGCTCGAGGTGGTCGCCCGTGCGCGTGCCGGAGGCTCGAAGCTCGTCGAAGGTGCCCTCGAAGACGATCGTGCCGCCATGCGTGCCGGCACCCGGACCCATGTCGACGATGCGATCGGCGATCGCCATCACCTCCGGCTTGTGCTCGACGACGAGCACGGTGTTGCCCTTGTCGCGCAACCGCTGCAGCAGGCCGTTCATGCGCTCGACGTCGTGGGCGTGCAGGCCCGCGGTCGGCTCGTCGAACACGTAGGTGACGTCGGTGAGCGCCGAGCCCATGTGTCGCACCATCTTCGTGCGCTGCGCCTCGCCGCCGGAGAGGCTGCCCGCGGGACGGTCGAGCGAGAGGTAGCCGAGCCCGATGGCGTCGAAGGTCTCGAGCAGGTCGACGAGCTTCGCGCGCAGCGGGGCCGTCGCCGCTCCCCCGGCGTCTGCGGGGATCGCGGCGACGAACGCCGCGAGATCGGTCAGCTGCATCGCGGTCGCCTCGGCGATCGTGGTGCCCTGCACCGTGACCGCGCGCGCCGCGGCGTTCAGGCGCGAACCGCCGCACTCCTCGCAGTCGCCGTAGGTCGCGGCCGCCTCGACGCGGGCGCGCAGCGTCGGCTTCATGGAGTCCGGGTCCTTCACGAACACGCTCTTCTTGAGCTTCGGGATGAGCCCTTCGTACGACATGTTGAAGCCCGCGAAGTTCACCTTCCGCTCCTCGCCGTAGAGGAAGAGGTGCAGCTCGTCGTCGGTGTAGTCGGCGATGCGCTTGTCGGGATCGAGCTGGCCCGACTCGGCGTAGAGCTTCCAGTACCAGGAGCCGACCTGGTAGTTCGGGAAGTCGATCGCGCCCTCGTTCAGGCTCTTGCTGCGGTCGACGATCGCTCCCACATCGATCGCCGAGACGCGACCGAGGCCCTCGCACACCATGCACATGCCGCGCGGGTCGTTGAAGGAGAACAGCACCGACGACTCGAGCCTCGGCTCGCCCACGCGCGAGAACAGGATGCGCAGCATCGTGTACGCATCCGTGGCCGTGCCGACGGTCGAGCGCGAGTTCGCGCCCATCTGATCCTGACCCACGAGGATCGCGGCGGTCAGGCCCTCGAGGCTGTCGGCATCGGGCTGCGGTGCGGGCGGCATGAAGCCCTGCACGAACGCCTCGTAGGTCTCGTCGATCAGGCGCCGCGACTCGGCGGCGATGGTGCCGAACACGAGGCTCGACTTGCCGGAGCCGGAGACGCCCGTGAACACGCTCAGCTGCCGCTTGGGGATGTCGACGTCGACATCGCGGAGATTGTTCTCGCGCGCGCCGCGCACACTGATCTGCTCGTTCACGGCTCGACGGTACCGGGCGGCGACACCGACCGCACCGGGAATCTGCGGTAGGGGTGAGACGCTCGCGCGCCACCGGATACGATCCCGCCGACGGAGTCCCGCCGTCGCGGCCGGAGCACACCCGGCACCTCCTGCATCGAAGGACAGCATGTTCACCTGGCGCTACCGCGACGAGACCAACCTCACCGCGACCGACATCATCTACCCCGAGGAGCGCCTGAGCTGGGGCCGCACCATCGGGCTCGGCATGCAGCACGTGGTCGCCATGTTCGGCGCCACGTTCCTGGTGCCGATCATCACCGGGTTCTCGCCGTCGACCACGCTGCTCTTCTCCGGCATCGGCACGATCCTGTTCCTGCTCATCACGAAGAATCAGCTGCCCAGCTATCTCGGCTCGTCGTTCGCGTTCCTCGCGCCGATCGGCGCCGCGACGACCATCGGCGGCCCGGGCTTCGCGCTCTCCGGCGTCATCCTGGTCGGCGTGCTGCTGGCGATCGTCGGCGTGATCGTGCACTTCGCCGGCACCCGATGGATCGGTGCGCTCATGCCGCCGGTGGTCTCCGGCACCATCGTCGCGCTCATCGGCTTCAACCTGGCGCCCGCGGCCCGGGACAACTTCGTGAAGGATCCGGGCCTGGCCGCCATCACGCTGCTCGCGGTCATCCTCACGTCGGTGCTCTTCCGCGGGCTCGTCGGGCGCCTGTCGATCCTCGTCGGTGTCGTGGTGGGCTACGCCACCGCGGCACTGATGGGCAAGGTCGACTGGACGAAGGTCGAGGATGCCGCCTGGGTCGGGCTCCCCGAATTCACGTCGCCCACCTTCGACCCGGCGCTGCTGCCGGCAATGCTGATGTTCGTGCCGATCGTGCTGCCGCTGATCGCCGAGAACCTCGGCCACGTCAAGGGCGTCGGCCAGCTGCTGCACCGCGACCTCGATCCGCTCGCCGGCCGCACGCTGTTCGCCGACGGCCTGGCCACGACCATCTCGGGCATCTTCGGCGGCTCGCCGACCACGACCTACGGCGAGAACATCGGCGTCATGAGCGCCACGCGCGTCTTCTCCACGGCCGCCTACTGGGTGGCGGCGATCACGGCGATCCTGCTGGGCCTGAGCCCGAAGGTGGGCGCGATCATCTTCGCCACGCCCGCAGGCGTGCTCGGCGGCGTCACCACCGCGCTCTACGGCCTGATCGGCATCATCGGCGTGCGCATCTGGATCGAGAACCAGGTCGACTTCTCGAAGCCGCGCAACCAGTTCGCCGCCGGCGTCGGACTCATCGTCGCGATCGCCGACTTCACCCTCGCGGCCGGCCAGGCGTCGTTCGGCGGCATCGTGCTCGGCACGGTCGCGACGCTCGTGATCTACCACCTCATGCGGCTGCTGGAGCGGGCACGCGGTGGGGTCGAGACGGCGCGGCCTGACCACGCGCCGCCCGCGACCGACCCGACCGACTGACCTCGCGGCATCCGCCTCGTGCGGGTGAACCGCGCGCGGCTCGCCCCACGGCCCGCGAGGCGAGCCAGCCGTCTCGGCGCTCTGTCATCGCTCCGATGCGCGTGCCATGGTTAGGGCATGGCCAACGTTGCGGAGAACATCGTCCAGACCCTGGTCGCGAACGGGGTGCAGCGCGTCTACGGGCTGCCCGGTGACTCGCTGAACGCCTTCACCGAGGCGATCCGCGTTGAGGACCGGCTCGACTGGGTGCACGTGCGTCACGAGGAGACCGCGGCCTTCGCCGCCGGCGCCGAAGCCGACATGACCGGCGAGCTGACGGTCTGCGCCGGCAGCTGCGGTCCGGGCAACCTGCACCTCATCAACGGGCTCTTCGACGCCAACCGCAACCGCGTGCCGGTGCTGGCGATCGCCGCGCACATCCCCACCGTCGAGATCGGCACGAACTACTTCCAGGAGACGCACCCGCAGGAGCTGTTCCGCGAGTGCTCCGTCTACGTCGAGTACGTCGCGAGCCCCGAGCAGATGCCGCGGCTGCTCGAGATCGCGATGCGCACGGCGATCGAGAAGCGCGGCGTCGCCGTGCTCGTGATCCCAGGGGATGTCGCATCGGCTGCCCTCGAGGACGATCGGCGCACGATCATCCGCCGCACGCGCTCGGCCACCGTGCCGGTCGACGAGCAGCTGCGCGAGGCCGCCGACCTGCTGAACAGCGCCAAGACGGTGACGATCCTCGGCGGCGCCGGCACGGCCGGTGCGCACGCTGAGGTGCTCGCGCTCGCTGAGCGGCTCGGCGCCCCGACCGTGCATGCGATGCGCGGCAAGGAGCACCTCGAGCACGACAACCCCTTCGACGTCGGCATGACGGGGCTGCTCGGCTTCGCGAGCGGCTTCCGCGCGATGAGCAACGCGGATGTCGTGCTGCTGCTGGGCACCGACTTCCCCTACCCGCAGTTCTACCCGGACGACGCTCGCTTCGTGCAGGTCGACATCCGCGGCGAGCAGATCGGCCGGCGGCATCCCATCGATGTCGCGCTCGTCGGCGGCGTCAAGAAGACCTGTGCGGCCCTGCTGTCGATGCTCGACCAGAAGGGCGACCGCCACCTGAAGGACGCGCAGCAGCACTACGCGAAGACGCGCGAGCGGCTGGACGACCTCGCCACGCCCTCCCGCAAGGGCCGGCCCGTGCACCCGCAGTACCTCGCTCGCCGCATCAGCGAGCTCGCGGCCGACGACGCCGTCTTCATCCCGGACGTCGGCTCGCCCGTGGTCTACGCATCCCGGTACCTCACCATGAACGGCAGGCGCCGCATGATCGGCTCGTTCAGCCACGGCTCCATGGCGAACGCCGTGCCGCAGGCGATCGGCGTGCTCGCGCAGGACCGCGCACGGCAGACGGTGACGCTCTCCGGCGACGGCGGGCTCGCGATGCTGCTGGGCGACCTGCTCACGCTGACCCAGAACGATCTGCCCGCCAAGGTCGTGGTCTTCAACAACTCGTCGCTGAACTTCGTCGACCTCGAGATGAAGGCGGCGGGCCTCGTGCCGTTCGCCACTGATCTCGAGAACCCGAACTTCGCCACCGTCGCGGAGGCGATGGGGATCAGGGGCATCCGCGTGGAGGACTCGGCCGGCGTCGACGCCGCGCTCACCGAGGCCTTCGCGCACGACGGCCCGGCGCTCGTCGACGTGGTGTGCGACCCGCAGGAGCTCACGATCCCGCCGACGATCGCGTTCGAGCAGGCGAAGGGCTTCGCGCTCTACGCGATCCGCACGGTGCTCTCGGGGCGCGGCGACGAGCTGCTCGACCTGGCCCGCACGAACTGGCGCCAGCTCTTCTGACGCTGCTGCGTCAGCTCCGGAGGTTCAGGATGAGCGCCACCGCACTCCCGACGCCGCGTCGCATCCAGGGCATCTACTACGTGCTCGTGCTCGGCAACACGCTCGCGGCCTCCTTCATCTGGGGCATCAACACGCTCTTCCTGCTCGACGCCGGCCTGACGAACCTCGAGGCGTTCACCGCGAACGCCTTCTACACGATCGGGGTGCTGCTGTTCGAGATCCCGACGGGGGTGGTCGCCGACACCCTGGGCCGGCGCTGGTCGTACGTGCTCGGCTGCGCGACGCTCGCGGTCACGACCGGGCTCTACTGGCTGATGTGGCTGTGGGAGGCGCCATTCTGGGGCTGGGCGCTCGCATCGATGCTGCTGGGGCTCGGCTTCACCTTCTTCACGGGCGCGGTGGACGCGTGGCTCGTCGACGCGCTGCGCGCGACGGGGTACGCAGGCTCGCTGGAGCGGGTGTTCGGCCGATCGGTGGTCGTGAGCGGCGGTGCGATGCTCGTGGGATCCGTGCTCGGCGGGGTGGTGGCGCAGCTGACCGACCTCGGCGTGCCGTTCCTGCTTCGCGCCGCGGTGCTGGTCGTGATGGTCGTCATCGCCGGCCTGCTCATGCGGGATGTCGGCTTCACCCCGGATCGCAGCGAGGGTCCGATCGCGGCGACCCGCACCGTGCTGCGGGCCTCGGTGCAGCACGGCCTGCGCAATCCGCCCGTCCGCTGGCTCATGCTGGCCAGCCCCTTCACGGCGGGTGTCGGCTTCTACGCCTTCTATGCCCTGCAGCCCTACCTGCTCGAGCTCTGGGGAGACCCCCGGGCCTACTCGATCGCCGGACTCGCGGCCGCGCTGCTCTCGGGCTCCGCCATGCTCGGCGGCTTCCTGGCCCCCGTGGTGCGGCGGCGCTTCCGCAAGCGCACGACCACGATCCTGCTCTCGGCGGTGACCGGCGTCGTCGTGCTGCTCGGCCTCGGTCTGGCGCAGCAGTTCTGGATCGCGATCGCGCTCGTCGCGCTGTGGGGCGTGATGTCGTCGATCGATGACCCCGTGCACCGCGCCTACCTGAACGACATGATCCCGTCGAAGCAGCGCGCCACCGTGCTGTCATTCGACTCGCTCATGGGCTCGGGCGGCAGCGCGATCGCGCAGCCGATCCTCGGGCGCTCCGCCGACATCGGCGGGTACGGCTTCTCGCTCGTGCTCAGCGGCATCCTCTCGGCCGCCGCGATCCCGTTCGTGCTGCTCAGCCGGGCCCAGCACTCGCCTGCAGACACCGCGAGCGCCACGCTCGAGGGGCCGGCGATCGACCCGGCGACCAGCGTGTGAGTCGCCGGAGCTCACACCGACGCCGGCATGCGTGGCTCGGCGGCAGAACCGATGGCGCCCAGCGTTCCGCGGGAATAGCCTGGCGGTACGCACCGTTGCAATCATTGTTCAACTTTGAAGCACTTGTCCGCGACGGAAGGACACCCCATGAGCAGCATGCAGTTCGGCATCTTCTCGGTGAGCGACATCACCCAGGACCCGACGACCGGCAGGACCCCCTCAGAGCACGAGCGCATCAAGGGCGCCGTAGCGATGGCCAAGAAGGCCGAGGAGGTCGGCCTCGACGTCTTCGCGATCGGCGAGCACCACAACCCGCCGTTCTTCTCCTCCTCCCCCACCACGACGCTCGGCTACATCGCCGCGCAGACCGAGCAGCTGCTGCTGTCGACGGCCACGACGCTCATCACCACGAACGACCCGGTGAAGATCGCCGAGGACTTCGCGATGCTGCAGCACCTCAGCGACGGCCGCTCCGACCTCACGCTCGGCCGTGGCAACACCGGCCCGGTCTATCCGTGGTTCGGCAAAGACATCCGCGATGGGCTCGAGCTCGCGATCGAGAACTACGCGCTGCTGCACAAGCTGTGGCACGAGCCCGTGGTCAACTGGACCGGCAAGCACCGCACGCCCCTCACCGGCTACACGTCGACCCCGGCACCGCTGGATGGCGTCGCGCCGTTCGTGTGGCACGGCTCGATCCGCTCGCCGCAGATCGCCGAGCAGGCCGCCTTCTACGGCGACGGCTTCTTCCACAACAACATCTTCTGGAACAAGGAGCACACCGAGCGCATGGTGCACCTGTACCGCTCGCGCTTCGCGCACTACGGCCACGGTGAGCCCGAGCAGGCGATCGTCGGTCTCGGCGGACAGGTGTTCATGAAGTCCACCGAGCGCGAGGCGAAGGAGGTCTTCCGCCCCTACTTCGATGTCGCGCCCGTCTACGGCCACGGCCCGAGCCTGGAGGACTTCACCGAGATGACGCCGCTGACCGTCGGCACGCCCGAGCAGGTCATCGAGCGCACGCTCTCGTTCCGCGACTACGCCGGCGACTACCAGCGCCAGCTGTTCCTCGTCGACCACGCGGGCCTGCCGCTCGAGGAGGTTCTCGAGCAGATCGAGATCCTCGGCACCGAGGTCGTGCCGGTGCTGCGCCGCGAGTTCGACCTCGTGCGCGAGGCCGGCGTGCCGGATGCGCCCACGCACGCCGCACGTGTTCTGGCCGCAGCCGAGTCGGGCACGCAGCTCGGCGAGCAGGGCAAGGCCTGGCAGTCGCAGGGCGCACGCAGCGACCTCGACACCGGCGCCGCCATCGCACGACAGGCAGGTGAGGCATGAGCAGCCCTCGCATCGCGATCGTCTCGGCCGGGCTCGGGGAGCCGTCGAGCACGAAGCTGCTCGCCGACCGGCTGCGCGACGCGACCCTCACGGCGCTGACCGCGCACGGCCAGCACGCGGAGGTCGTCGACGTCACGCTTCGGCCGCTCGCGCAGGACATCGCCGGCAACATGCTCACGCACAACCCCACGGATGCGCTGGCCGCAGCCATGAAGGAGGTCGTCGACGCGGACGCGATCATCGCCGTGACGCCGACGTTCAACATGAGCTACTCGGGCCTGTTCAAGTCGTTCTTCGACCTGATCGAGGAGGGACAGCTCGCCTCCATCCCGACAGCGCTGGGCGCCACGGGCGGCACGGCGCGGCACTCGATGGTGATGGACACTGCGATGCGACCCATGTTCGCCTACCTGAAGGCGCAGGTCGTGCCCACGGGCGTGTTCGCCGCTGCGGAGGACTGGGGCGCTGCATCCGGTCTCGACCGGCGCATCGCGCGTGAGGGTCGTGAGCTGGCCGACCTCATGGTTGCGATGCCGCGCACGCGCGAGGGCGACCCGTTCGATGTCTCGAGTGACGCCTTCGTCTCGTTCGAGCAGATGCTGGGGCACGCGTGACCGGCTCGGATGCGCTCGCCCCGCGCGCGTGGCGGCAGTACTTCGAGGGCTCGCGCCTGCTGGAGAACGAGCTGGAGCATCGCCTCAAGACATCCAGCGGCCTCGACCTCGGCGACTTCAACGTGCTGCTGGTGCTCTCCGAGGCACCCGGCCTGCGGATGCGCATGGGCGACCTCGCACGCGCCCTCGCGTTCGCGCCGGGCCGGCTGACGTACCGCGTCGGTGCGCTCGAGCGTGACGGCCTGGTGATCCGCGAGGCGAGCGCGGCCGACGGGCGCGGCACCGACGCGGTGCTCACCGCGGCGGGTCGTACGCGCCTGCGCAAGGCGCGCCCGGTGCACGCGCGGCATGTCGAGGAGCTCTTCCTCGGCGACCTGGATGACGAGACGCTCGAGGTGCTCTCGCGCGTCTTCGGTCCGCTGCGCACCCGCCTGCTGGAGCACCGCGGTGAGGGCGGGGCCTGACGACGCACGCCCCGAACGTGCTGCGCGCGCCATGCGGATCCGCACGGCGCGGTGGTGGAGATCCACCTCTTCCGCAAGCGCGAAACGCTTCTACCATGAACGCACGGGCCCGATTCCGATCACGGGATTCCTCGTCGTCACCCCGGGTCCTCTGACCTTCGGGTGAGGAGACCACCATGCATGAGCAGCTCGAGATCTGCATCGACAAGCAGCTGCCGGTGACCGACATCATCGAGTCATCGAGCCGAGCGATCGAGGAGGCGCCCGAGAACGTCCCGGCGCAGCAGCCCCGGTCGACGCTGCCGGGAGTGCAGGAGAACGGCCCGCTGGAGCTCGCGATCCTCACGGGCAAGAAGTGGGCGACCGGACGCACGATCTCGATCGGGTTCCGCGGCGGCTCCGCGTCGCTGCGAGCCAAGGTCGAGGCGGTCGCCAAGCAGTGGGAGCAGCACGCGAACCTCACGCTCGACTTCGGCAGCGACGCGACCGGCGACATCCGCATCGACTTCGCACCGGGTGGCTCGTGGTCGTACCTGGGCACCGATGCCCTGAGCATCCCGCAGGCGGACGCGACGATGAACTACGGATGGCTCACCGATACGAGCACCGATGACGAGATCGGCCGCGTCGTGCTGCACGAGTTCGGGCACGCGCTCTCCGCGATCCACGAGCACCAGAACCCGGTGGCCGACATCCCCTGGGACAAGCCTGCCGTCTACGCCTACTACGCCGGGCCACCCAACAACTGGTCTCGGGAGGTCGTGGATCGCAACATCTTCCAGCGCTACTCGACCACGGTGACGAACCATTCCGCCTTCGACCGCGATTCGATCATGCTGTACGCGATCCCCAACCAGCTGACGATCGGCGACTACGAGGTGGGGTGGAACCGCGGCCTCTCCGACACGGACAGGGCGTTCATGGCGACCATCTATCCGCGCACGGCACCCAGCGCGGTCGAGCTGACGGTCGCACCGCCCTACACGCAGGCCGCGATCGGGGCGCCCGCGGAGCAGGATCTGTTCAGCTTCGTCGTCGCCGACGCCGGGCAGCACCGCGTCGAGACCTTCGGGACGACCGACGTGGTCATGACGCTCCTGGGCCCCGACAGCCTCACCGCCGCCGTCGCGGAGGACGACGACGGGGGCGCGGGTCCGAATGCCGCGATCACCGCGCAGCTCGCGCCCGGCCGCTACTACGCACGGGTGCGGCACTACAGCGCAACCGGCTCCGGCACCTACGAGATCGGGGTGCGCAGGATCGGATGACCCGAGGGCTTCGCGGCACTGCGCGAGGCAGTGCTTGCCGTCGTGCGGCACCGGCCTCCGCGCTCGTGGCCGTTGCGAGAGCAGAATCGGTCCGTAAGCGGCAAATCTGCGGGATGCTCGGGCGAGTCTCGACCGAGGGCTGGAAGACTGGGGCGGTGGTGGAGCAACGGCTGCTGGAGCGGGCGATCGGCGAGAGCGGTCGCCCGATCGCCGCCGAGCCGTTCGGCGCCGGACGGATCGCCCGCTTCCGCGTCGAGCGCGGCACCGAGGCCGGCGACTGGTTCGTCGACACCTCGAGGCAGCCCGTCCCCGCCGAAACGGGCTTCGTGATCCGCGACGGTGGCGGTGCGGTCGTCGCCCGCATCTGGAAGCATCCGCTCGACCCTCGCCTGCCGGCGCTGCGCACCGTCACCGATCCCGAGCGGCTGCATCGCATCGCGAGCGCTGCCGGATCGACGGGCCCCATCGAGGCGCGTGTGCTCGCCTATCGGCCGGGCCGCCGTGCCGTCGTGCGGCTGACGCAGCACGGCGTACACCTGTTCGTGAAGGTCGTGCGCCCGGGCGAGGCAGAGGATCTCGCGGCGATCCACGACGCCTGCAGGGCCGCGGGCGTGCCCGCGCCCGAGGTCGTGCACTGGACGCCCGCGGGCGTGGTCGTCGTCCGCGACGCGGTGGGCACGCCCGGGCCCGTCGCCGCGACGCAGATGTCGGCCGATGCCGTGCTCGACGCCGTCGAGACGCTGCGCGAGCAGTTCACGCGCGTGCGGACCGGGCGCATCGCGCGGCCCTCGGTCGGCTCCCGGCTCGACTGGCACGTCGACCGACTGGCATCCGTGCTGCCGGACCGCGCGGGTGAGCTGCGCACGCTCCGCACAGCACTCGTGCCGCACCTGCGGCGCCAGGGCGCCGCGGCGGTCATCCACGGCGATCTGCACATCGGCCAGATCTTCTGCAGGGACGGCGCCGTCTCCTCCGTGATCGACATCGACACCGCGGGCCTCGGCGACCCCTGCGACGACACCGCAGCATTCATCGGGCACGCGACCGCGAGCGCCGTGCGCAACGAGGTCGCGGGCCGCGCTCGCGACGCAGCACTGCTCCACACCCTCGCGGAGACAGCGCTCGATCGCTGGGTCGCGCAGCCGCGCACCGCGGCGCTCACGACCCTGCACCTGATCGGCCACGCGATCCGTGCGGCAGAGAGCAATCGGGAGGCCGCGCACCTGATGCTCGACGAGGCGCTCGACCTGCAGAGCATCCGTCGTTCGCGCTGATCCCGTGGTCGCGAGCGCAGCGGCAGCGGCAGGTCGTGAGATAGACTAACCAAATGCCTGCTATCGCACTTGCCGACGACCTGCGCGTCGCGCTCGTGCGCCTCGGCCGCCGCATGCGCCGAGAGCGCCTCGACCAGGCGCTCGCGCCGCACCATCTCTCGGCCCTCGGCGCCATCCAGCAGCTCGAAGAGCCCACGCTCGCACGCATCGCCGCGTGCGAGGGCGTGAAGCCCCCGAGCATGGTCAAGACGCTGCAGTACCTCGAGGAGCTCGACTACATCGAGCGCAGCGCCCACCCGAGCGACGGCCGCATGCTGGTGCTGCGCATCAGCGAGAACGGCGAGCGGAAGCTCGGCGCCATGCGCGAGCGTCGCAACCGCGCCCTCGCCGAGACGATCGCGACCATGACGACCGAGGAGCAGCGCACGCTCGCGAACGCCATCCCCCTGCTGGAGAGGCTGTCCGAGCAGTGATGTTCCGGTCCTTGCGGCTCTTCAACTACCGCACGTGGTTCGTCGGCGCCATGGTCTCCAACATCGGCGCGTGGATGCAGTCCACCGCCCTGTCGTGGACGGTGCTCACGGTGCTCACCGCCAACGACGCGACCGCCGTGGGTCTGAACATGGCGCTGCAGTTCGGTCCGCAGCTGCTGCTCGTGCCGATCTCCGGCCTGATCGCCGACAAGTACGATCGGCGCAAGGTGCTGCTCGTCACGCAGGCCTCCATGGGCCTGCTGGCGCTCGGGCTCGGCATCATCGTCACCACCGGCATCGTCGAGCTGTGGCACGTGCAGGTGTTCGCGCTGATGTTCGGCGTGGTGCAGGCCTTCGACATGCCGGCTCGACAGGCGTTCGTCTCCGAGCTCGTCGGTCAGGCCGACATCGCCAACGCCGTGGCGCTGAACTCCGCCTCGTTCCACGGTGCCCGCCTGGTGGGCCCGGCCGTCGCGGGCCTGCTCATCGCGCTCGTCGCGCCGGGGCCCGTCTTCCTCATCAACGCGTTCACCTTCATCGCCATGCTCATCGCGCTCGTGCGCATCCGCACCGCTGAGCTGCAGCCGTCGCCGCGCGGCGCGAAGGGGCTCGGCGACATCGTGCAGGGCTTCCGCTACGTGCGGAAGCGCAAGGATCTGCTGATCATCTTCGTGATGGCGTTCATCCTCGGCACCTTCGGACTCAACTTCGCCATCTACATCTCGACCATGACGTCGATCGAGTTCGGCGCGAAGGCCGACACCTTCGGGATCCTCTCCAGCGCGATGGCCATCGGCTCCGTCACCGGAGCCCTGCTCTCTGCGCGGTCATCCCGGCCCCGCTGGACGGCGATCGTGGGCGGCCTCGGCATGTTCGTCGTCGCCTGCGCGCTCGCAGCCCTGTCGCCGAACATCGTGCTGTTCGCCGTCGCGCTCGCGGTCGCCGGCTTCACGGCGCAGCTGTTCATGACGAACGCCAACTCAATGGTGCAGCTCACCTCCGCTCCCGAGGTGCGGGGACGGGTGATGGCGCTCTACGGCGCGGTCTTCATGGGTGGCACGCCCGTCGGGGCGCCCATCGTCGGCTGGGTCGCCGACATCTTCGGGCCCCGGATGGGCATCATGGTCGCCTCGGTCACGTGCCTCGTGGCGTTCATCATCGGCGCCGTCTACTGGGTGCGCGTGCGCCGCGACGACCGGATGAGCCGCACCGGCACGCTGACGCTCCCGCCGGCCACGGAGTCCTCCAACATCGTCAAGTAGCACCGGCGACATCCGTCGGGCAGAGCAGGAGCAGCATGCGACCGACAGAATCCGTCTGGGACTACCCGCGGCCTCCCCGCGTCGAGCCGACCGACGAGCACGTGCGCGTGATCCTCGATGGTGTGGTGGTCGCCGAGACCCGCAGCGCGCTGCGCGTGCTCGAGACGAGCCATCCCCCCACCTACTACCTGCCGCGCGGCGACTTCGCCGAGGGTGCGCTCTCCGCTTCCTCCGGCGCGAGCATGTGCGAGTGGAAGGGCGCTGCCAGCTACCTGACGGTGACGGGCGGCGACCGCGTGGAGCGGGCAGTCGGCTGGCACTACCCGACGCCGCTGCCCGGGTTCGAAGCGCTGCGCGACCATGTCGCGCTCTACCCCGCGCGCATGGATCGCATCGAGGTCGACGGCGAGGTCGTCCAGCCGCAGGAGGGCGACTTCTACGGCGGCTGGATCACCTCGCGCGTCGTCGGTCCCTTCAAGGGCGCGCGCGGCACGCGCGGCTGGTAGGCGCCGGCGCTACTCCTTGTGGCCCAGCTTGATCGCCTCGACGACGAGGCGCACGATGAGCAGCGCCAGGAACACGCCGAAGATGATGGACGCCGTGCGCGGGTCGAGCGCGATCGCCGCCGCCGCGCCCAGTGCGGTGGTGACGCTGGCTGCGACCCCGACGATCGCGGCGCCCAGCAGGTCGACGTTCTTGCGTCGCAGGTTGCCGATCGTGCCAGAGATCGCGGTCGGGATCATCATTGCCAGTGAGGTGCCCTTGGCGACCACATCGCTCTGCCCGAACAGCAGGATGAGCATCGGCACGATCACGATGCCGCCGCCGACGCCCAGGATCCCGGAGAGCACCCCGGTGATGAAGCCCAGCACCACGAGCCCGATGATCGGCAGCACCTCGAGCGCGATCGTGCCCTCCCTCGAGGGCACGACGAGGAACAGGCTGATCGCGACGACCACAAGGAAGGCGATGAACGCCCAGCGGATCGCCATGACGGGCAGCCGGTGCAGCAGGTGGGCGCCGATCTGCGCGCCGGTGACGGAGCCGACGACCAGGATGAGGGCGACCAGCCAGTCGACATTGCCCGCGACCGCGTAGCTCGCGACGCCGACCAGCGCCGATGGCACGATCGCGCCGAGCGATGTGCCCGCGGCGAGCTTGCGCGGGAACTTCGCGAGCATCACCAGCAGCGGCACGATCACGATGCCTCCGCCGATGCCGAACATGCCCGAGAGGAAGCCCGAGAGCAGTCCGATCGCGACGAGCGCCCAGATCGGTCTGCGGTGCTCGGTCGCTGCGTGCTCAGTCACCTCTCCATCCTGCCGTGCCCCGCGGCATCCGACCGACATGTTGGGGCGTCCGCCCGACATGGCCGGTTTCACGGCGCGCGGGCGACCGCGGAGTGCGGGCGCAGCAGGTGCGCCGCAAGCAGCCAGCTGCCGCTGGCCAGGCCGACCACCACCGCCATGCGCACGGCCGCCACGAACAGCACCGTCGTCAGCAGCAGCACGTGGTCTCGGACGGCGGCCGCTTCGGGCAGCAGCGGCAGCACGGTCGTGATGGGCGCGGCGAGCATGCCGGTCACGCTCGTCGCCAGCACCGCATCGGCCGCGCCGCTGATGAGCCAGCCGACCCCGGTGATCGCCCACGCTCGTGCCGCGCCGAAGCCGCGCAGCAGCCACGCACTCAGACACGCGCCGACCGACCCGACCAGCAGCGATATCCCCAGCAGCGCGATGGCCAGCGCGAATGCATCGCCGAGCGGGTCGCGCAGCGCGCGCACCACGGCGATCACCGTACCGGATGCTGAGGCGTCCCGCACCGATCCGGCAGCCACGGCGCCGAAGGCGCTCAGGAGCAGGGCGCCGAAGGCGAGCAGAAGCACCGCGCTGATGCCGGCAGACAGGCTCACCGCCATGGCGCCACCTCCGAGTGCCCCGGCGAGCGCTGCGTCTCGCGTGCGGAGCCCCGTCAGCGGGGGCCGTCCCTGTGGGTGCGAGATCACCCGATTCGGGTCGGTGGACATGGCCGCGACGATAGCGAGGGCGCGCGACCACGAGCTCGGGCGCGCGACCCTCCTGTGGAGAGCGAGCGCTACCGGCTGGACACGGTGCCGAACCGGCTCGCGACCGGCGTCAGCAGCGCCGGCCGAGCGGCGATCAGGGCGCATGCGACCACGAGCATCGAGCCCGCGAAGAACGCGAAGCCGAGCCAGTCATCCGCCGGCCGTGCCGCGAACATGTGGTTGAGGTTCCGCAGGGCTCCGGTCGTGAACACCAGCAGCACGTGCACGATGGTGAAGGCGACGAAGTAGAGCATCGTCGGGAAGTGGATCGCGCGCGCCCATTCGATCGGGTAGGCGCGGTTGAGCCGATCGTTGTCCTTCGGCCACCACGTGCTCATGCGCACGCCCGTGGCGATGGCGATGGGTGTGGCGATGAAGACGGTCGCGAAGTAGGCGAGCTGCTGGAGCGAGTTGTAGTTGACCCAGCCGTCCTCGAGCGGCCAGTCGAGCGTGGCGTACTGCAGCGCCGCGGAGATCGCGTGCGGGAACACTTCCCAGCTGGTGGGCACGATCCGCATCCACTGCCCGGTCGCGAACAGCAGCACCACGAAGAGCACGCCGTTGACGACCCAGAGGATGTCGACACTCGTGTGCAGCCAGACGGTGAGCGACACCTTGGCGCCCGAGCGCTTCGACGTGAAGTAGGCCGGTGGCTTGCGCTCACCGCGCACCTGCAGGCCGGAGCGGACGATGAGGGCGAGCAGCAGGAAGTTGAAGAAGTGCGACCAGTTGAGCCACACGGGCAGGCCGATCGGCGCCCCGTCGGGCAGCGCGTAGGTGCCGGGGTACTGGGCGATGAACGCCGCGACCGGCTCGAGGCCTGCGATCCAGCGAGCGATGGCGACGACGATGGTGGCTGCGCCGATGACGGCGAGCGCGACCAGGACGCTCGCGTACGCCCACTGCTTGCGCGTGGCGGGGCGGAGGCCGGGCTCGGCGGCCGCTGCCGCGGGCTTCGCGGCTGCGGGCGTGGGCTTTGCGGCTTGCGCGGCCGCGGGCTTCTCGGCCGCCGCCGGCGCGGGAGCGGTACCAAGCTGTCGCTCGGAGGTGGGGTCAGGCGACGGTTGCGTACCGGAATCGGGACCGGGGTATGCAGCGGCGGCAGCGGCAGCAGCGGCAACAGCGGGCGCCGGTGCGGGCTGCGCGGCATCCCGCACCGCACCGGTACCAACCTGTCGCTCGGAGGTGGGGTCAGGCGACATTTCGGTACCGGAATCCGACTCTGCGGCGGCGCGCGCTTCGGGACCGGTACCAACTTGTCGCTCGGAGGTGGGATCAGGCGACGCTTCGGTACCGGAACCGGATGCGGCGGGCGCAGCGGCGGGCGCGGCAGCGGGCGCGGCAGCGGGCGCAGCGGCGGGCGCAGCGGGCGCGGCAGCGGGCGCAGCGGCGGGCGCAGCGGGCGCGGCAGCGGGCGCAGCGGCCGACGCAGCGGCCGACGCGGCAGCGGGCGCAGTGGCCGGCCACGGATCGCCGCCCGCCACGCGGGGGAGACCCCGCCGGAACGCTGCGGCCGGGACGGTTTCGCCGGACTCAGCCGCGGGAGCGTCGTGTGCTGTCGCTGCCGTCGGCTCGGGCGGCGCCGTCTGCTGCGGTGCCTGCTGCTGCGGTGCCGTCTGCTGCGGTGCCTCCGGCTGCGGTGCCCCGGGTCCGGAGGCGGGCTCCGTACCCGACGGCGCGGCACCCGACGGCGCAGCGGCACCGCCCGGCGGCACGGCGGCTGGGGCAGGCTCAGGGGGCGCGGCTGCCGTCGCGGCGGCCGGCCAGGGCTCTCCGCCGGGCGTCCGCGGGAGTCCGCGGCGGATGGCGACGGCCGCCGAAGGCCGCGAGGGCTCGCTCTCGCGCGCTGCCGTGTCTGCCGTCGGTGCTGCAGGAGCTTCGGGCTCCGCAGGCGCCGGTTCCGCCTCGTCGACCGACGGGGCCGCAGGCGGGGCCGCGTCAGCTGTCGGCGTGGTGGAGGACGCCTCGTCGACCGACGGGGCCGCAGGCGCGGCCGCGTCAGCTGTCGGCGCGGTCGCGGACGCGTCGGGCGGTGATGCGACGGAAGTTGCTTCGACGACCGGTGATGCGACCGACGCTGCCTCGGCGACCGGCGCTGCATCCGCGACCGGCACTGCTTCGGCGACGGGCATTTCCGCTGCCTCGCCTGCAGGAACCGCACCCGCAGGAACCTCGCCTGCGGGCGGCCACGGCTCGCCGCCGGGTGCGCGCGGCAGCCCGCGCCGCACCGCCCGCGACTCCCCCTGCACGACGCCCGTCACCACTAGCCCTTCCGCGCCTCGAGCGCCGAGATCAGCTGCGGCACGATCGTGAACAGGTCGCCGACCACGCCGAGATCGGCCACCTCGAAGATGGGTGCACTCGGGTCCTTGTCGATCGCGACGATCGTCTTCGACGTCTGCATGCCCGCACGGTGCTGGATCGCGCCGGAGATGCCGACCGCGATGTACAGGTCGGGCGCGACGGACGTGCCGGTCTGGCCGACCTGCAGCGACTGATCCGCGTAACCGGCGTCGACTGCCGCGCGCGAGGCACCGAGGGCCGCGCCGAGGGTGTCAGCGAGCTGCTCGACGAGCGCGAACTGCTCCTTCGAGCCCAGTGCCCTCCCCCCGGAGACCACCTTCTTCGCGGCGCGCAGGTCGGGCCGCGTGGAGGTCTGCTGCTCGAGCTCCACGCCCTCCACGACTGCGGTCGGGCGCCCGGAGGATGCCACCTCGAGCGCGCTCACCTCCGGCACCGCCGCCTCGGCGCGGTGGTCGACCGAGCCGAGCCGCAGCGTCACGATCATCGGACCGTAGGTCGGCGCGGCCATGACCTTGTACGCGCCGCCGTAGACGGAGTGGCGCGCGACGATGCCCTCGTCGTCGCGCTCCACGCCCACCACATCGACGAAGAGCGGTGCGCGGGTGCGGGCGGCGACGCGACCGGCGGCATCCGTGCCCTCGATCGAGTGCGGCACGAGCACCGCCTCTGGGGCGACCTCCGCCATGGCGGCGGCGAGCGCATCGGCGACGGGAGCGCCGAGCTGCGACGGGTCGACGGCGGCGGTGAGCACGCGGGCGGCACCGAGCGAGGCCGCAGCCTCGGCGAGCTGCGGCAGCGCGCCCTCTGGCCCGACGACGACGGCGACCGGCGTGCCGAGCTGGGCGGCGGCCCCGAGGACCTCGGGGGCGCCGTCCGCGAGCGCGGTCTCGCCACCGGGAGCGGCGAGGAGCAGGGTCAGGATGTTCGTCATATCGGGCTCCTCAAGCCAGCCGGCGGTCGGCGAGGAAGGCGGCGATGCGCTCCCCGGCGTCTCCGGCGTCGGTGATGATCTCGCCGGCTTGGCGCGGCGGTCGCTGGTTGGCCTCGACCATGATCGAGCGGGGCGCGACGGTCTCGTCGATCTCCACCTCGAGATCGTCGAGCGAGAGCACCTCGAAGGGCTTCTTCTTCGCGCCCATGATGCCCTTGAGGGCGGGGAAGCGCGGGTCGGGCATCCGCTCTGTGACGGAGACGACTGCCGGGAGCGACGCCGCGACCGTCATCGTGCCGCCGTCGGTCGTGCGCGTGCCCCGCACCGCATCCGCCGTGATCTCGATCGTCTCGAGCCGGGTGATCGCGGGCAGCTCGAGCAGCTCCGCCAGCATCGACGGCATGACGCTGCCGCTGCCGTCGGTGGAGCCGTTGCCCGTCATGATCAGGTCGAAGCCCGTATGCCGGAGCGCCGCCGCCAGGACCTCGGCCGTGCGCCCCAGGTCGGCGCCCGCGAGCCGCTCATCGGCGACCTGCACGGCGGCGGATGCGCCCATCGCGAGCGCCTTCCGCACGGTCGTCTGCGAGTCCGTCGGCGCCATCGAGAGCACGACGACCTCGGCGTCGCCCGCCGACTCCGCGTGCCGGATCGCCGTCTCGACCGCGCGCTCGGTGATCTCGTCGAGCACGGTCTCGCTCGCGGCGCGATCGGCGAGCCCCGTCTCGAGACTCAGCTCACGCTCGCCGTAGGTGTCGGGCACGGGCTTGACGAGCACGACGATCTTCATCGGCGGGCTCCCTTCTGGATGAGTGGGGCGAACGTCATCGCCCACGCTACGGTGACTCGGAGTGAGGAGGTACCCATGAGCGACAGGCCAGAGACCCTCGATCCCATCGCCGAAGCGCGGCGGCAGTGGCTCGACCACGGCTGGGCGGATGCGGCGCCGGGCATGACGCTCGTGACCTCTGTGAACCGCGCGCAGCAGCTGCTGGAGGCGCGGGTGGAGGCCGTGCTGCGGCCGTTCTCGCTGTCGTTCGCACGCTTCGAGGTGCTGCGGCTGCTGGCGTTCACGCGCGAGGGGCGCATGCCGATGCAGTCGGCGGTACGGCGGCTGCAGGTGCACCCGACGAGCGTGACGAGCACGGTCGATCGGCTGGTGCGCGACGGGCTCGTGACGCGCGAGCGGCACCCGACGGATGGGCGCGCGACGGTGCTGGCCATCACGGATGCGGGGCGCGACCGGGTCGAGCTGGCGACGGCCGCGCTCAACGACGAGGCGTTCACCGCGACGGGGCTGGAGGATGCGGAGCTCGCGGAGCTCGTGCGCATCATCGCGCTGCTGCGGAAGCGGTCGGGGGACTTCGAGGATCCGCGGCCGGCGGCGGAGCCGCTGTAGGCGGGGCCCTTGGTCTCGTGACGCACGCGGCCTGCGGCCGTGTGCTCCTCGACCAGCGGGCGACGGTCGGCAGAGCCAGCCTCCTCGACCAGCGGCGGACGCGCGGCCTTGGTCTCGTGACGCGCGCGGCCTGCGGCCGTGCGCTCCTCGACCGGCGGGCGGGCGGCGACGTGCGGGTCAGGCATGGCGGAAGTTGGGCTCGCGCTTCTCACGGAAGGCCGCCATCCCCTCTTTCTGGTCGGCGGTGTCGAACAGCGCCGTGAAGCGCTCGGCCTCGAGCGCGATGCCCTCCTCGAGGCCCGTCTCGAGCGCACCGTCGAGCGCGGCCTTCGCAGCGACGAGCGCCGGCAGCGACTTCGAGGCGATCGAGGCCGCCAGCTGCTCGGCCTCCGCCTGCAGCTCGGCCGCAGGCACGACGCGCGACACGATGCCGATCCGCTCGGCCTCCGCCGCGTCGATGCGGCGCCCAGTGAGCACCAGCTCTGCGGCCTTCGGGTAGCCGACGATCCGCATGATGCGCTGCGTGCCGCCGATGCCGGGGATGACGCCCAGGCCGATCTCGGGGAAGCCGAACGTGGCCGTGTCGGAGGCGAGGATCACGTCGCACATGAGCGCCAGCTCGAAACCGCCGCCGAGCGCATAGCCCGACACCACGGCGATCACGGGCTTCTTCACCCGCGCGAACTCCATCCACGGCCCGAAGTGGTTCGCCTCGCGCATCTCGGCGGTCGACTTCGACGCCATCTCCTTGATGTCGGCGCCGGCGGCGAAGGCCTTCTCGGAGCCGGTGACGACGATCGCGCCGATCGCATCGTCCGCGTCGAGCGACGTCGCCGCATCCACCAGTTCGTGCATCAGCTGCACGTTGAGGGCGTTCAGCGCTTCCGGGCGGTCGAGCGTGATCCAGGCGACGCGGCCAAAGCGCTCGACCTTGATGGTCTCGTAGTCGGTCATGCGATCTCCTCAGCGAGTGGGGCCGGCAGTTCGAGGTCACCCTCGGGCACCGGTGCGAAGCATCCTTCCACCATGGCATGCGTGACGCCGGCCAGCGTCGGCGGGGTCCACGTGGGGTTGCGGTCCTTGTCGATCAGCTGCGCACGGATGCCCTCGCTGAAGTCGGGCGCGAGCGAAGTGTGCCGCGAGACGCGATACTCCTGCGCCAGCGCCTCCTCCAGCGAGCCGAGCCGACGCGCGCGACGCAGCGCGGCGAGCGTGACAGCCACGGCGAACGGCGAGCGCTTCGAGATCGTCGCCGCGAGCGCCCGCCCCTCACCACCGGCCGCCTCCAGGCGGGCGACGATCTGCTCGGCGTCGTCACCGGCGAAGGCATGGTCGATCTGCGCTTGAGCATCCTCCAGCGTGCCCGCGGGCGGCTCGGCGGCGGGCGGCTCGGCGGCGAGCTGCTCGATGGCGGCATCCGGATGCGTCGACTCGAGCAGCCGCACGAGCTCAGCCAGGCGGTCCGTGGGCACGTAGCTGTCGGCGAGGCCGAGCGCGATCGCGTCCGCGGCGCCGAAGTGATCGCCCGTGAGCGCAGCACGGGTGCCGAGCTCGCCGCGGTGCCGCGTGAGCAGCCAGGTGGCACCGACGTCGGGCACGAAACCGATCGTCACCTCGGGGAAGCCGATGCGCGTGGAGTCGGTGACGACGCGGTGGCTCGCGTGGCCCGAGATGCCGACGCCGCCGCCCAGCACGATGCCGTGCTGCAGCGCGACGGTGGGCTTCGGGAAGCGCGCGATCCGCGCGTTCAGCGCGTACTCGTCGCGCCAGAAGCGGGCAGCGGCCTGCCCGCGCGTGCGGTCCACATCGTCGCGCAGCGTCACGACGTCGCCACCGGCGCACAGCGCCCGCTCCCCCGCGCCCGTGATGAGCACGCGCTCGACCGCGTCGTCGCCCGCGAAGGCGCGCAGCGCATCCGCCATCTCGCGCACCATCTCGTGCGTGAGCGCGTTCAGCGCCTCCTGGCGGTCGAGCGTGATGACGCCCAGCGCGCCGCGGATCTCGGTGCGGATGTTGCCCATGCTGCTCCTGCCTCAGCGCTCGCCGAGCACGGCGCGGCCGACGATCATGCGCATCATCTCGTTGGTCCCCTCGAGGATGCGATGCACGCGCAGATCGCGCACGACGCGCTCGATGCCGTACTCGTGCAGGTAGCCGTAGCCGCCATGCAACTGCAGCGCCTGGTCGGCGACGGTGAAGCCGACGTCGGTCGCGAAGCGCTTGGCCATCGCGCAGGCGGTCGGGGCGTCGGGCGCCTTGGCGTCGAGCTTCATCGCCGCGCGCTCCAGCAGTGCGCGCGCGGCCTGCAGCTCGGTCTCCATGTCGGCGAGCTGGAACTGCACGTGCTGGCGGGTCGAGAGCGGCTGGCCGAAGGTGGCGCGCTGCTTGACGTAGTCGACGGTGCGCTCGAGCGCGAACTGCGCGCCGCCGATGGAGGCGGCGGCGATGCCGAGGCGGCCGCCGTTGAGGCCGCGCATGGCGATGCCGAAGCCCTCGCCCTCCGCACCGAGGCGGTGTGCGGCGGGCACGCGCACGCCGTCGAGGATGACGGCGCGGGTGGGCTGCGCGTGCCAGCCCATCTTCGCCTCCTGGCTGCCGAACGACAGGCCGGGCGTGCCCGCGGGGACGATGAACGCGGTCATGCCGCGGGAGCCGCGCAGATCCGGGTCGCTGCCACCCGTGCGGGCCATCACGACGTAGACCGCCGAGGTGCCGGCGCCGGAGATGAACTGCTTGGTGCCGGTGAGCACGTAGTCGTCGCCGTCGCGCACGGCCGTCGTCGCGACCGCGGCGGCGTCGGAGCCGGCGCCGGGCTCGGTGAGGCAGTAGCTCGCGAGGTCGTCCATCGTGCACAGCCGCGGCAGCCAACGCTGCCGCTGCTCCTCGGTGCCCTCGGCGTCGATCATGCCGGCGACCATGTTGTGGATGGAGATGTAGGTGGCGACCGCAACGTCGCCGCGCGCGAGCTCCTCGTAGATGGCGATCGCGTCCATGCGGCTGAGACCCGCTCCGCCCACGTCCTCGCGCACGCAGATCGCTGCCAGACCGAGCTGGCCGGCCTCGCGCAGCGTGGCGACGGGGAACTCGTGGTCGGCGTCGCGCTGGTTGGCGAAGGGGGCGAGGCGCGCGTCGGCGAAGTCGCGGACCGCCTCGATCAGCGCGGCGCGATCCTCATCGGTGGTCTGGCTCATCGTCAGCGTCACGTCGACACGACCTCCTCGTCGCAAGCAGGGATCGCCCGCTCATGATTGTCGTCCTCGCAGTTGCATGGACGTCCACATATCTACCATTCTGGACACGCGACGCGCCAGCGGCGTTGCGGCTTCTGCCAAGCCGCTTGCCCGTCGCGTCGCGCACCGGTTAGCGTCCGGAGCACTGTGCTCCGTGCGCGCGACGCGCTCGGCGGCATGCCGACGAGGGCAGCAGAGGGGTCTCCATGGACATCAGAGGGCAGGTGGCACTGGTCACCGGCGGCGCGTCGGGGCTGGGGCTCGCGACGACCGAGGCGCTGCTGGCGCAGGGCGCGAAGGTGGTCGTCATCGATCTGGGCGGCACGCCTGCCGCCGAGGCGGTGGGGGCGCGCGACGGCGTCACCTTCATCGAGGCCGACGTGCGCGACGAGGCGCAGGTCACTGCGGCACTGGACGCCGCCGAGCAGCTGGGCGAGCTGCGCGTGGTCGTCAACTGCGCCGGCGTGAACGACGCGGCAAAGGTGGTCGGCAAGTCGGGCCCGTTCCCGCTCGACCGCTTCCAGCGCGTGATCGACATCAACCTGGTGGGCACGTTCAACGTGATCCGGCTGGCATCCGAGCGCATGGCACGGCTCGAGCCGATCGGCGAGGAGCGCGGCGTCATCGTCTCCACCGCCTCGGTCGCCGCCTACGACGGCCAGATCGGCCAGGCGGCCTATGCCGCCTCGAAGGCCGCGATCGTGGGCATGACGCTCCCGATCGCGCGAGAGCTGGCAGGCTCGCAGATCCGCGTTAACGCGATCGCGCCCGGTCTGTTCGACACCCCGATCCTGGCGGCGCTGCCGGATGAGGCGCGGGCCTCGCTCGGCGCCCAGGTGCCCCACCCCGCCAGGCTCGGCCGCCCATCCGAGTTCGCCCTGCTGGTGACGCAGATCGTCGCCAACCCCATGCTCAACGGCGAGACCATCCGGCTCGACGGCGCCATCCGCATGCAAGCCCGATAGGAGTTCCGATGCGTTCCACGTTCTACGACGACGACCACGATGCCTTCCGCGAGACGGTGAGGGAGTTCGTCGCTCGCCAGGTCGCCCCGCACTACGCGCAGTGGGAAGCCGACGGCCTCATCGACCCCGATCTGTATCGCAAGATGGGCGACGCGGGGCTCGTCGGGCTCGCGATCCCCGAGCGCTTCGGCGGCATGGAGGTCGACGACTACCGCTTCCGCATGGTGATCAGCGAGGAGCTCTCACGGGTCGGTGCCGCATCCGTCAACGCCACCTTCGGCGTGCACGACGACATCGTGCTGGCCTACCTGCTCGACCTCGGCACGCCCGAGCAGCTGGAGCGCTGGCTGCCGCCGATGGCCGCCGGCACCTCCATCGCGGCGATCGGCATGACCGAGCCCGACGCGGGCAGCGACCTGCAGGGCATCCGCACGAATGCGGTGCGAGACGGCGACGGATGGGTGCTCAACGGCTCGAAGACGTTCATCACGAACGGCTTCCACGCCGACAAGGTGCTGGTGTTCGCGCGCACCGATCCGGAGGCTGGCTCACGCGGGTTCACGCTCTTCCTGGTGGAGAACGGGATGGAGGGCTTCACGCGCGGCCGCAAGCTCGAGAAGCTCGGCCTGCACTCGCAGGACACCGCAGAGCTGTTCTTCACCGACGTGCGCATCCCGGCGCAGAACGTCGTCGGGCAACCCGGCATGGGCCTCATCGCGATGATGGAGCGGCTGCCGCGCGAGCGGCTCTCGATCGCGGCCGGTGCGCTCTCGTCGGCCGAGGCAGCCTACGGCTGGGGCCGCGACTACGTCTTCCAGCGCAAGGCATTCGGCGGACTGGTCGGCGACCTGCCCACCGTGCGCTTCACGCTCGCCGAGCTCGAGACCGAGCTCGATGTGACCCGCGCCTACATCGAGCGCTGCATCATCGCGCTCAACGAGGGCCACCTCACGACGGCGGATGCGTCCAAGGCGAAGTGGTGGGCCACAGAGCTCGAGCAGCGGGTCATCACCCGCAGCCTGCAGCTGCATGGCGGCTACGGCTTCATGGAGGAGTACCCGATCGCGCGCGCATTCCGCGACTCGCGCGTGCAGTCGATCTACGGCGGCACCACCGAGATCATGAAGGAGATCATCGCGCGCGACATCGCGAAGCGCGCCAAGGCGTAGGGCCCGCGGCCGCCCTCAGGCGAGCAGCACGTCGTCCGAGGCGGCCTTCGGCGCGTCGGCGGCCGCGGGTCGCATCGCGTGCGCCATCCACCACCAGGTGAAGACGCTGACGATGATGGGCACGATGATCCCGAGCAGGTGCGCGAGCGCGATCCAGGGGCCGAGCAGCCCGAGCAGCGTGCCGGGGTCGGCGATGCGCTCGAGCAGATCGCTGCCGCCCTGCGCGAACCATTCCTGCACGCGGGTCTCGTCCACGGGGCCGGAGCCGAAGCCGCCACCGTCGACGTCGAGGTCGCCGGCGAAGGGCACGCCACCGAAGAACGGCAGCGTGATCGAGCCGAAGCCCGAGAGCACCGTGGCCGCGACGAGCGAGATGCCGAAGCCCGCCCAGGTCACGCCTGCGGGCCGACGCAGGCCGGGGTGGTGCAGGATGCGCGTGCTGATCCAGAGGCCGAGCAGGGCGATGAGGATGCCCGCCGGGATGCCGATCGCGAGCGCGATGCCCCCGGGACTCCCGAGCCACGCGAGCGTCTGGGCCCAGGCATCCGCCGTGACGCTCGACCCGTCCTGCAGCACGGCGAAGCCGACGCCGTAGACGACCGCGCCGACGATGACCGGCAGCAGCAGGAGGATCGCGCTCACCTGCGTGATGGCGAGGCCGAGCCAGGCGATGCCGCCGCCGACACCGCCCGCGAGCCGGGCGCGATGCGCTGCGGGCCCGGTGAGCTTCGGGCGCGGCGGCTTGGGCTCCGCGGCAGGCAGGGCGGGCGGCATGTGACCATGAGGCGCTGCCGGGGAGCCACCGGGGTTCGGGATCGTCATGGCTTCACGCTAGGACGAAGCGCGTCCGAGCGCGCGGGGGTTATCCGCCGGATCGCGGTGGGTCAGGCCGCCAGAGCGCGCTCGACGTCTTCGCGCAGATCCTCCGCCGTGGCCGTCGGCGCGAAGCGCTCGATCACGGCGCCGTCGCGACCGATGAGGAACTTCGTGAAGTTCCACTTGATCGCACTGCCGAGCATCCCCTTCTTCTCGCCCTTGAGCCACTGGAAGATCGGATGCGCCGCTGCGCCGTTGACGTCGACCATCTCGAACATCGGGAAGGTCACGCCGTAGTTCCGCTGGCACGCCTCCGCGATCTCGTCGGCCGAGCCCAGCTCCTGCTTGAACTGGTTGGAGGGGAATCCCAGCACCACCAGGCCCTCCTCCTGCAGGTCGCGGTAGAGCGACTCGAGGCCCTCGAACTGCGGGGTGAGCCCGCACTGGCTCGCGGTGTTCACGACCAGCACCACCTTCCCCTCGTAGTCCGCAAGGTCGACCGGCTCACCGGTCAGGGCTGCCGCTTGGAAGTCGCCGAGTGTCGTCATGCTGCGATGCTCGCAGGCATTGCTATCGCTCCGCAGTGACCGCGGCGTCCGTCCGCTCCCCGTCGTCGGGCACCCGCGAGCGCCACACCGCGACAGCGGCGCCGCCGATGCCGACGGCAGAGGCGAGCAGCAGCCAGCGGAAGTCGACCACCACCATCGCGGCGGTGCCGATCGCGAGCAGCAGCATCTGCGGCACGCTGATGGAGACGTTCATCGCAGCCGACGCGCGGCCCTGCAGACGGCGCGGCACCAGCCGCATCCGCAGCGTCGACAGCCCCACGATCACCCACGGCACACCGAAGCCGACCGGCCACTGGACGAGTGCGATGCCCACCCAGCGCATCCACGCCTCCGGCAACGGCCACTGCACGATCGCGAATGCCGCGAACGAACCGATCGCGACGAGCGTCATCCCCCAGGCGAACAGTCGCCGCTCGCCGATGCGGCGCAGCAGCGCCGCCGAGACGAGGCCGCCCGCGAGCGCCGCGACGCCCTGGATCGCCTGCGCGGGCCCCAGCGCTGCTGGTCCGGCCTGCAGCCCGTGCTCGATGAGCGGGAAGACCGTGGCGTTGAGGATGCCCGTGAGGCCGAAGCCCGCCGCGGCCGCGAGCGTGAGCAGGCGCAGCAGCGGATCGCGGTGCAGCTCGCGGAAGCCCGCAGAGATCTCGCCCCACGGCGTCTCGTCGCCGGTGCGCGGCTCCGGCAGCGACTCGACGATGCGCACGCTGAGCAGCATGAGCGCCATCACGAGGTAGCCGGTGACACTGACGGCGACGACGACCCACGGCCCGGCCAGCACGTAGAGCCCCGCGCCGAGGGGCGGACTGACGATGCGCATGCCGTTGTCGATCGAGGTGAAGATGCCGTTGGCGCTGCCGAGCTCCTCATCGGGCAGCAGGTCGCGCAGCAACCCGGCCTGGGCGGCGCTCGTCAGGTAGGCCGAGAAGCCGTAGCCGAACGCGACCGCGTAGATGAGCCAGACCTGCGCGGGCCCCCGTACGAGCAGCAGGGTGAGGATGACGGCTGCCGTGCCGAGGTTCGTGAGGATCATGAGCGGTCGGCGCCGCACGCGGTCGGCGAGCTGGCCCGCCCAGGGCGCCAGCAGCGCCGGCAGCGCGAGGAACAGGAAGACCAGCGCGCCTGCCGAGTTGGAGCCCGTCAGCTCGCGCACCCAGATGGCGAGCACCAGGTAGAGGGCGCTGTCGCCGAGGTTGGTGGCGAACCATCCCACCATCAGGCGACGGTAGGCGGGCCTGCGCATGGGCGACGGCGGCGTGGCCATCGGTGCGGGCGCCGTATCAGTCATGAGAGGACTCCTGTGTCCTGGAGCGGTGCTCATCGGTCGAGCCCGCCGCTCGAGCCTGACCCCGTCGGTCAAGCCCGCCGGTCAAGCCCGCCGGTCAAGCCCGTCGGTCAGGCTCGTCGGTCAAGCCCGTCGGTCAGGCCCGTCGGCCAGGCCCGTCGGTCAGGCCCGTCGGTCAGGCCCGCCGGTCAGGCCCGCCGGTCAACCCCGTCGGTCAAGCCCGTCGGTCAAGCCCGTCGGTAAAGCCCGTCGGTCGAGGAGCCGGTCGCCCGCAGGGCGCCCGGCGTCACGAGACCAGAGGGCGCCCCCGCCAGCGATCACCCCTCCGTCGGCTCCTCGCCCGTCGCAGGCAGATCGAAGTCGGGGTTCAGCGTCGCGAACAGGTGCGCCTTGCGGCTCCCCGCCGGACGCTTGGCGGGATCCTTCCGGCCGCGGAAGGCATCGACGAGGTGCTCGATCTCGGCCGCGAGCGCGGCAAGCTCCTCCTTGGTGGCCCAGAAGGCGGCGGAGTTCACCGTCACGCCGGGCAACCACTCCTCATCGCTGAGCCCGTGCCGGGTGAGGAAGTCGACCACGCGGTGCGCCTCGTGCTGCACGTAGAGAGCGGCGATCATGGCCGAAGTGCGCATCGAATCGGGATTGCCCGCCTCCGGGCGCAGCTCGCGGCTCTGATGCACCGACTTCCACGGCTTCGACGTGCCCTTGGCCTCGCCGCGCTCGATGAACCCCGCCTTGGCGAGCGTGCGCAGGTGGAAGGAGCAGTTGGATGGGCTCTCGCCCACCTTCTCGGCGATCTGCGTCGCGGTGGCCTCGCCGAGCTCGTCGAGCACAGCGAGGATCTCCACGCGGAGCGGGTGCGCGAGCGCGCGCAGCAGCGCCGGATCGCCCGTGCGGAGGCCGCGGCCGCGCTCGTCCTCGAACACCTCGGTGCCGTGCACGTCGCGCTCCTCAGTCACGCTCAGATCAAACCACGCTGCATGCGGATCTCCGCCCTCAGGCGGTCGTAGTAGCGCTGCGAGTCGTCTCTGTCGAGGCGCGCACGAGTGCGTCGCTCCTCGCTGGCCAGCTCGAACGCGGCGGTCGCCGTTGCGGCGATCCTGCTCCTGCGTCCCATGGGATGCCTCCTCCTGCTTCGGTCAGCGGCTGCCGACGTTAGCAAGCATACTTTCGAAGCGTCTCTTTCGCAAGAGGTGTTTTGTTCGCATGATGGTGGTGTCACCGATTCCCCCCAGTTGGGGGATGGCTCTCGGGACGGCTCCTGCGCAGGCTGGTTGCAGCCCGAGATACCGATCTCGGGGATGGGAGCGGATCATGGACGAGGTGCTGGTGATCGGCAGCGGACCGGCTGGGCTGGCGACCGCTGCCGCGGTGATCGCGCGCGGCACGCCCGTGACCGTGCTCGAGCAGGGCAGCGAGCCGGCTGCCGCGTGGGCGTCGCGCTACGACTCGCTGCGCCTGAACACCAGCCGCATGCATTCCGCGCTGCGCGGCGCGCCCTTCCCCCGAGCCTGGGGGCAGTTCCCGACGCGCGCGCAGTACGTCGGGTATCTGCGCGACTACGCCGACCGACACGGCGTGCACGTGCGTACGGGCGTTGCGGTGCGACGCATCGACCCGGCCGATGCCGGATGGCGCATGACCACCGATGACGAGCCGATGCTCGCTCACCAAGTGGTCGTCGCGACCGGCATCTTCAACGAGCCGCAGCTGCCCGCGTGGGCCCGCTCCCACGAGTTCCGCGGCACGGTGCTCCACACCAGCGAGTATCGGAATCCAACACCGTTCGCGGATGCTCGTGTCGTCATCGTCGGCCCGGGCTCGACCGGGCTGGAACTCGCCAACGAGCTCGCCCGCGGCGGTGCTGCACGCGTGAGCCTCGCCGTCCGCACACCCCCGACGATCCTGCTGCGCGAGCATCACGGAGTCCCGGGCGATCTCCCGGTCCCGCTCTTCCTGCACCTGCCCACGCCGATCATCGACCGACTGATCGCGAGCATCTCCCGATCGATGGTCGGCGACCTCTCGCCGTACGGCATGCCAGCACCGACCGAAGGGGCGTTCACGGCGCTGCAGCAGCGTGGTGCCGGCACCGCGGTCGTCGACGCCGAGGTCATCGCGTCGATCCGCGCCGGTGCCTTCGACATCGTGCCGGAGGTGACCGCGCTCACAGCGAAGGGTGTGGTGCTGTCGGACGGCCGGCAGCTGCCCGCCGATGTGGTGCTCGTCGCCACCGGGTTCAGCACGGGTCTTGAGCCGCTCGTCGGGCATCTCGGCGTGCTGGGCGCACACGGCATGCCGCGTCGACGCGACGGCGGGGAGGCGCTGCCCGGCCTGCGCTTCATCGGGTACGTCTATCGCCCGGGCATCACCGGCTACGTCGGGCGGCAGGCTCGGCGGATCGCTCCCGCAGTCGCGGCTCGTGCGAGAGCAGGGCGGCGAGCTCCGGCCGGCTCGAGACCCCGAGCTTCGCGTACACCGCTTTGACGTGCCCGCGCAGCGTCTCCGTGCTGATCCACAGCTCCCGCGCGATCTCCGCCGTCGGGGTGCCGTGCAGCAATCGCTGCGTGACCTCGCGCTCCCGGTCGGTGAGTCGATGCAGCGCGAGCAGCATCGGCGCGAGGTCCGCGCGCCGAGCCTGCTCGAGCACCAGCGCGGTGGTGCCGCCGGCTCCCCCCTCGTCGGCGGCCTGCGCGTCGCCGTTCGGCGCTGGCACCCGGATGCCGCGCACCACGATCCACTCCCCGGTGCGGGCGCGCGTTCGCGCAAGCGCCGGCGGGCCAGCGCCGCTGCCGTCGGCGAGCGCGCGCGCCTGCCTGGCGACCTCGTGCAGCACGACCGTGGTGGCGAGCTGCGGATCCTCGGGGTCTCCCAGCCACGCACGCGCCCGCGGTGTCATCGACACGACCGCGCCGTCGTCCGCCAGCATCACCAGTGCGGGCTCCGACGCCTCCTCGGGCGACGCCGTCGCCTCAGCCGCCTCGGCCAGGAGGTGGCACGCGCGGATGCCGTTGGCCACGTATGGCGCGATGCTGGCGACGAACGCCACCTCCGCTGCGCTGAAGAAGGGCTCACCGGCAGCGCGGGTGAGGCAGGCGTGGCCCCACGCCACCGCGCCGCTGGAGAACACCGCGCGCAGCTCGTCGCCATAGCCCTTCGGGCCGTACAGCCGCGACCAGCGCGTGCTGCGCGCGAGATCGCCGTGGGTGGCGCTGCTCAGCGATGCCGCCGCGATCCCTCGCGCGGCGAGATCCCAGAACGTGTTGACGTCGGGCTCCGTGAGCTCGGGCGAGATGAGCTGCAGGTGATCGTCACGATCGACGTCCTCGCCGTAGACGCCAGTGATGAGCATGGTGTCGGGATCGATGAGGATCCAGCCGGCTGCGACGTACGGGACCTGTTCGCGCACGATCTCAGCCACGTGCTCGAGCAGCTCGAGCGGATCCTGCGCACGGGTGCAGCGCCGCGCGATCCGTTCGAGCGCGCGGGCACCCGTGCCCTGACGCTGGCGCATACCGACATTCTCCGACGCCTCGCGGGCCGCGTCCAGGCATCGAATCGGCCGCGTTCGCCGCGACCGGCACGCGCGGCAGGCACGGCTACCGCATCGACACCAGGATCTTCACCTCGTCCTTGCTCGTCGTGAGGCGCTCGAAGCCCTGCTCGATGAGGTCGTCGACGAGGATACGGCCGGTGATGAACGGCGCGAGGTCGACCTGCCCGCTGCGGGCGAGCTCGATCGCATCGGCATGGTCATGCGCGTAGCCGATCGACGAGCCGAGCACCCGATCCTGCATCGTGAGCTCAGCGGTGATGTCGAGCTCAACCGGCTTGCCGTGCAGCGCCACGATCTCGAGGCGACCGCCAGCGGCCAGCGCCTCGAGCAGCTGGTGCACGACGACGCCCACGCCGGCGGCGTCGAACGCGACTGAAGCACCCGCGCCATCCGTGTGCTGCTTGACGACGTCGAGGAGATCCTCGTTCGCCGGGTCGACGACGACATCGGCAACCCCGGTCTCGGTCGCCTTCTCGCGGCGCGCTGCCGACATCTCGCTGACGATGACCGTGAGTCCCTGCGCCTTGAGCACGGCGGCGATCAGCAGACCGATCGGGCCTGCGCCTCCCACCACAGCCGTCTGCCCCGCCTCGACGCCGGCGTGCTTGACGGAGTGCACCGCAACGGCGAGCGGCTCGATGAGCGCAGCCTGGTCGAGCGGCAGGTCGCCGACCGGGTGCACCCAGCGCTCCTCGACCACGATGTGCTCGCTCAGGCCTCCCCCGCCGCCGGAGATGCCGATGAAGCCCATCTGCTCGCACAGGTTGTACTTGCCGGCCTTGCACGCCGGGCAGGTGTCGTCGACCATCAGGGGCTCGACCACGACCGAGTCGCCGACGGCGATGCCCTCGACACCCTCACCGACTTCCTCGACCGTGCCGGAGAACTCGTGACCCATCACGACCGGCAGCGTCTCACCCGACAGCGGGTGCGGGGCGTCGGTCGATGGCGCCGGAGGGATGGGTCCGTCGTGGAACAGGTGCAGATCGCTGCCGCAGATGCCGTTGAATGCCGGCGCGATCTTGACCGTGCCGGGCCGCGTGCGAGGCTCGTCGACCTCCTCGATGCGGATGTCTTCCTTGCCGTAGAACCGTGCTGCCTTCATCGGGGCACCTTCCCTTCGCAATCGATCCGCCACGGTAGCGAGCGAGCCTGAACGACGGGTGTCCGAGGTGTGCGGCTCTCCACTCAGTCGCCGAGGAACTCCTCGCAGCTGACCTCCGCCGAGGGGCCGGCGGCGTTGATCACGAGCGCGCTGAACAGCGTGCTCGTGCGCAGCTGCGCCCGCAGCTTGGCCGTGGTGGTCGAGATGACGCCGTCCTGCGGATGCCGCGCGGCGATCTCGGGCGCCGAGGTGAACACGAGCAGTGCGCGAGAGCCGTCCGGCCGGGCGAGCATCCGCAGACGAGGCTGCCCACCGTGCTCGTCGCCCGGGCGCATCTCGCTCGCGAGCAGGATCGGGCCGTCGGCGCGCAGCGCATCGACGACCGCCCGCCGCGAGGCCCCCGTCTCGGTCGCGGCGATGGCAGCGCTGATGCGGTCGTTGCGGTGATGGCGCAGCGCGAGGTCGATGTCCTTCGACGAGAGCGCGACCTTCGTGACGGCGGGGTCGATGAACAGCCACCCGGCGCCCTGCTTCTTCGCCATCTCCAGCACCACTGCCGCGGGCTGCGCGAGCGACTGGTGCTGCGTGCCGTCGGGATGCATGCGGGCGATCTCGTCGTTGCTCGTGAACGCGAGCAGCGCCCGCCTGCCGTCGGGGCCCACGCCGCTGCTGAGCCTGATGGTGGAACCGGTCTGCGGCTTGCCCTCGCGCAGGTCGAACTCCGAGCGCGTGGCATCGAGCAGCAGCTCGCCGACCAGCGTTGCCCGCAGCACGTCCACCATCCGCTGCTCGACCGGGTCGGCCACGAACGCCGCGATCGCGTGCCGCAGCCGGGCGTTGTCAACCTGATCGATGCTCATGGCTCCACGCTAGTGACCCTGACGCCTGCGCGTCGTCGTCCCGCCCGCTGATTCAGGGTTGACTTATATAAGCCTGCGTGCAAACATCGCCCTATGCACGCGCTTGACGTCCTCGGCGACCCGGTGCGGCGTCGCATCCTCGAGCTGCTCAGCGATGGCGAGGCGAGCGCCGGCGCCATCGCGGCGGTCATCGGCCAGGAGTTCGGCATCAGCCAGCCCGCGGTCAGTCAGCAGCTGCGCGTGCTGCGCGAGCAGGGCTTTGCCACCGTGCGACCCGAGGGGCAGCGGCGGCTCTACGCCGTCGACCCGAGCGGCCCGCGCGAGGCGCGTGAGTGGCTGAGCGCCTTCGACGGGTTCTGGATGCCGAAGCTGGCCGCGCTCGACACCGAGCTCGCGCGCGGCCGACGCCAGCGCCGCCGCGAGGCCGAGGCTGGCGCCGCGATCGAGGCCGCCAAGCGCAGGCGGGCCGCCGAGCGGGCGGCCGCCGCAGGGAACGACGAGCCCGCGGGCGACAAGCCCGATGACACAACCGCAGAGCAGGAGTGAAGCGATGGATGTACTGGGACAGCTGGGAGCGGTGTCGCGCGGCGTGCGCACCGAGCAGATCGACGGGGAGGCCTCGACCGTGCAGACGCTCGAGCAGGTCTACCCCTCGCCCGTGACCGATGTGTGGGATGCGGTGACGAGCGCCGAGCGGATCGCGCGCTGGTTCATGCCCGTGACGGGAGATCTGCAGCTGGGCGGCAGCTACCAGCTCGAGGGCAACGCCGGCGGCAGGGTGCTCGAGTGCACCCCGCCCTCCGGTGACAGCGCGAGCTACCGCGTGACCTGGGAGTTCGGCGGCGGCGTCACCTGGCTGACGATCCGGCTGACGGCCGAGGGCCAGGGCACCAGGCTCGAGCTCGAGCACGTGGCACGCGACGCCGACGTGCCTGCCGGGATGGCCGAGATGTTCGGCCCCGGTGCCACGGGCGTGGGGTGGGACGGCGGCCTGCTCGGACTGTCGCGCCACCTGTCGGGCAGCGGCGAGGCGGGCATGGACCCGGACGCGCTGAACGCCTGGGCCGCGTCGGAGGAGGGCCGGTCGTTCTACCGCGGTGCCGCCGAAGCGTGGGCGCGCGCGGCGATCGGCAACGGTGCCGACGCCACCACGGCGCAGGCGCAGGCGGACGCGACCTTCGGCTTCTACACCGGCCAGTCGGGCCCGGGCGACCAGGGCTGAGCGCCCCGCGACGCCCGCTACTCGCCGGAGGCGTCGCTCGCCACCGGGTCGGCGAGCGCGGCCGACCGCGCGGGGGCGCCCTGCGCGGCCATCGCGCTGCCTGCTGCGCTGCCCTGCGCGGTGGAGTTGATGATCGCCTGCAGGTCGATGCCGGTGGCGTCCTTCATCATCGTCGTCATCGACGCCATGTTGCCGACCATGTCGCTCGTGAGCTTGCCGGTGCCGTCGGCCGAGACGACGGTGATCTGCGACGAGGCATAGGCCTTGCCGAACGCCTCGGCGACCTGCGGCAGCACCTTCAGCAGCTCCTGCGCCAGCACGACCTGCGCGTTCTCGGTGAGCGCCTTCGCGCGCGCCTCGATCGCCTGGCCCTCGGCCAGTCCGCGCGCCCCGATCGACTCCGCCTCGGCGCGACCCTTCGCGGCGGTCGCGACCGCCTCGGCCTCACCCTCGGCCTTGGCCGCCTCCGCAGCGGCGATGCGGGCCGTGCGCTGTGCCGCGCCGCGGGCCTCGGTGACCGCCGCATCCGCGTTGCCCTCCGCCTTCGCCGCCTCGGCGCGCGCCTCGCGGGCCCTGCGCTCGGCGCTCGCCTCGATCTCCCTCGCCTTGGCCTGCGCCTCTGCGGTGACCTGGATGCGATAGGCCTCGGCATCGGCGACCTTGCGCACCTCGGCGTTCAGCTCCTGCTCGCGCAGCTCTGCCTGCCGCTGCGCCGTGATCTCCTCCTGCGCGACGATCGCCTGCCGCTGCACGGCATCCTCGAGCGGCTTCGCCGCGGAGGCCTGCGCTGCCGCCTTGTCGGTCTCGGCGGTGACCGCCGCCTGCTGCAGCTGCAGCACGCGGTTGGCCTCCAGGATCTGCTTCTTCGCCTCGATCGACGCCTGCTCCGCGGCTTTCTGCGCCTCGGTGTTGGCGATCGCGGCCGCACGCTGCACGGCGGCCGACTCCGGCACACCGAGGTTGACGAGGTAGTTCGAGGTGTCGTTGATCTCCTGGATCTGCAGCGTGTCGACCACCAGGCCCTGCTTCGACAGCGCGTCCTCGGCCGCCTGCAGCACGGCCGCCGCGAGCGCCTGCCGGTCGTGGATGATCTCGAGCACCGTCAGCTGTCCGATGATGCCGCGGAGCGAGCCCGAGAGCACCTCCTGCGTCGATGACTCGATCTCCTCCTGCTGCGAGAGGAATCGCTGGGCCGCGTTGCGGATCGACTCCTCCGTGCCGCCGACCTTGATGACCGCGACGGCCTGCGCGTGGATCGTGATGCCGTCCTTCGCCTGGGCCGTGGTGTTGAACAGCAGCCGTCGCGAGCGCAGCGACATCTTGAACGACTTCTGCACGAAGGGCATGACGAACACGCCCCCGCCGGTGACGACCTTCTGCCCGGAGAGGTCCTGGGTCGTGTGCCCCTCCGCGTCGATGGTCTTCTTGCCCTTGCGGCCGGTGACGATGATCGCCTCGTCGGGCTCGGCGATCCGATAGCGGCGGATCGAGCCGACCACGAGCAGCACGATGATGACCAGCCCGATGATGATGGGCAGGACGAGCGGGAGGACGAAGAGGTCAAGCACGGGCGGCTCCTAGGGCGAGTGAGTGCCCAGCATCGCAGGATCAGATGCCGAAAGGTTGCATTCCGCGCATATTCGGCCCGATCACCGCACGGCGACCGTCAGCAGCACCACGGCGTCCGTCTCCGCCTCGAGCGAATGCACGGCGTCGGGGATGTCCATCCAGTCGCCCGTGCGCAGCTCGACGGCCTGCTCCTCCCAGCGCAGCCGGGTGCTGCCCTGCAGCACGTGCAGGGTCGCCTCCCCCGGTGCGACGTGGTCGGCGAGCGCGCGACCCTTCGCGAGGGCGATGATCGTCTGGCGCAGCTTGACGTCGCGACCGGAGCGCAGGGAATGGGCCGCTCGACCGCTGTTGGCGTCGCGCGCCTTCGCGAGCAGCTGATCGGCGAGCTCTGGCAGGTGATCGAGTTCCATGACTCCAGCATGCCCGTCGTGCGCGCCAGGCTCTAGCCTCGAGCCAGGAGGCGGAGATGACGACGGCGACAGAGGGACCAGACGGATCGGGGGCCAGCGCGGGAGGTGGCCCCCGGATCCTGGCGGATACGAGTGCGCTCGCGGCGGGCGTCGCCGACCCTGAGCAGCGCGGCGCCGTCTGGCGGCTGGCCGAGCCGACCCGGCACCTGGACGCGAACGTGGTCGCGGTGCCGCCGCACGCATCCATCGACCCCCATGTGGGCCCGGACGAGGATGTGCTGTGGCACGTGGTCGCCGGCGGCGGCATGCTGGCGACCGACGACGGCGACGTGGAGCTCGCGCCGGGCGCGGTCGTCTGGCTGCCGCGGCGCTCGCACCGCTCGGTCACCGCCGGCCCCGAGGGCCTGCGGTACCTGTCGGTGCACCGCCGCAAGAGCGGCCTGCAGATCGGCCCGCGGCCCGACTGAGGCGAGCCGCGCGCGGGTGCGCCGATGCGTGCCGCAAGGAACGCGCGCTCAGGTGCGCAGACGCGCGCGCCTGTTGCGCGAATGCCGAGAATCCGCGCGACATCGCCACTAGATTCGGCAGGTGTGAGCGCCGTTGCACCCCAATCCGTCATCCTCATCCGCGCGCTGCGGTTCCGCCCGAACCCGGCCACCGCGGCCGACAACGCGTTCCAGGCTGAGCCGCGCGCGGGCGAGAGCCCGGAGACCACCGCGAGCAAGGCGCTCGCCGAGATGGACGCGCTGGCCGACGCGCTCCGCGAGGCCGGCGTGAGCGTGCACGTGTTCGAGGACGAGGATCACACCCGCCCGGACAGCGTCTTCCCGAACAACTGGCTCTCCACGCACGCGGGCGGCACGGTCGCCGTCTACCCCATGTACGCATCCAACCGCCGGCACGAGCGCCGGGCCGACGTGCTCGAGATGCTGAAGGCGAACTACCGCGTGCAGGCGATCGTCGACTACTCGGGCCTCGAGCCCGATGGCATCTTCCTCGAGGGCACCGGCGCCATGGTGCTCGATCCGATCTCACGCGTCGCCTACACGGCGCGCAGCCACCGTGCCGACACGAACGTGCTCGAGCGCTTCTGCACCGACTTCAACTACGAGCCGATGGTCTTCGACGCGGTCGACGCCGACGGCGTGCCGGTCTACCACACCAACGTCATCGCGACCATCGGCACCGACGTCGCGCTCTTCGCACTCGACATGATCCCGGACGAGCGTCGCCGCGCCGAGGTGCGCGACCGCCTGACCGTGAGCGGGCGGACCGTCGTCGAGCTCAGCGAGCGCCAGGTGCGCGAGTTCGCCGGCAATGCGGTGGAGCTGGCCGGGCGCTGGCCGGATGGGCGGCGCCGCACGATGATGGCGATGTCGGCGCGGGCGCGGGCGTCGCTGTCGGATGCCCAGGTCGCGATCATCGAGCAGTCGTGCGAGATCGTCGCGGTCGACATCCCGACGGTCGAACTCGCGGGCGGCTCGGTGCGCTGCATGATCGCCGGCGTGCACCTCGACCCGCGGCCGTCGCAGGCGCCGGAGCTCACCGACGCGGTCGAGGCGATCGCCGACGAGCCCGAGACCATGGACGGCGTGGAGGCCGCCTCCGAGCTCCCGCTCTCCGCGTAGCCCGCGCAGCCAGCGCCGCTCCCGCCCCCGTAGGACAGTCCTATGGATGTCAAGTGGGGTTGAGGTCGTGTTTGAGGGCGGCGAGGATCTCGCGGCAGAGGTAGCGCTTGAGGGCTCTGATGGCGTCTCGTTTGGAGTGTCCTTCGGCGAGTTTCACGGGTGGGAGGGGCGGGTCTCGTGACGCGCGTCGGCTTCGCCGATGCGCTCCTCGACCGGCGAGTGTGGGGCGGACGGCGCGGCTTGGTCTCGTGACGCCGCCTGCGGCGGCTCCTCGACCGGCGGGATGGGGCGGGCGACCGGCGAGTGGGCGAGCCAGTCGAGGACGGCGGGGGCGTAGGGGCGGTCCTCGGCGACGAGGTGGCTGGCGCCCTCGAAGCGGTGCACGTCGGCATGCGGCATGCGGTCGACGAGGTCGTCGAGGTAGCGGTCGCCGAACACCGGATCGCTCGGTCCCCACAGCAGCAGCGCGGGCACCCTCAACGAGGCGACGCCCGCGCTGATGCGCTCGAGCTCGACGAAGCTCTCGTGCCCCGCATCGACGGGAATGTCGGCGACGAAGCCGCCGATCCCGTGGCGGCGCGACGCCGAGCCGTAGGGCGCGCGGAACGCAGCCTGCACCTCGGCATCGAGCGACGGCGAGGCGAGCGCGAGCGTCGTGTCGAGGAAGCCGGATGTCGCGACGGTCGCCGCGCCCAGCACGCCGCGAGCGCCCGCGAGCCGCAGCGGCGCCGGGATGGGCGTCCCCGCCGGATGGTGCACCGCGGTGTTGAGCAGGGCGACCCCAGCGAGCTGGCCCGGGTGGTCGATCGCCCAGCCGAGCGAGACGACGCCACCCCAGTCGTGCCCGAGGGTGACGACCAGGCCATTGAGCGCGCGCCCGGCAGACTTCGCGTCGTCGGGGGCGCGCCCAGTCGACGCCGCGCCATCCGCACCCAGCGCATCCGTGAACGCAGACAGGTCGGCGACTCGCTGCGCGAGCGTGCGGTGCCGGCGCGCGCCGTCGGCGAGCTCCGTGCGCTCCGAGTAGCCCATCTCGAGTTGGTCGACGGCGACGACGCGCCATGCGGTCTCCCCCGCGGCCGCGCGGCGCAGCGACGCTGCGGCGATGCGTCGCCAGAGATACGACCAGGTGGGGTTGCCGTGCACGGCCAGGATCGTGCCGGCCGGCTCCACGCCCAGCTGCGCCAGCGCATCCGCGGTGTCGAGGCAGTGCCACTCGCGCGTGATCCCCGCATCGAGCCCGCGCCCAGGCACGGCTACGATGCGGCTCCATGCCGGGTCGAGGCCGGGCAGGTCGTGCGGCGGCAGCGCGGCGCGAGCGCCACCGGCCACCGCAGCGAGGGGCGAAGCCGGGGGTGTCACCAGGCGAGCTCCATCATGGCGGTGTTGAGGCCCGAGCCGACGCCCATGAGCAGCACGCGGTCGCCCTTCTTCAGGCGCTCCTGCTCCTCGACGAGGGTGATCGGGATCGACGCGGGGCCGACGTTGCCGAAGCGCGGGAAGGTCGTGGGCACGCGGGCGGGGTCGAGGCCGGCCGCCTTGACGATGGCGTTCGTGTGCACGGAGGAGACCTGGTGGGTGATGTAGCGATCCATCTGCGACCAGTTCCACTCGGGCGCGGATTCCTTCCACGCCGAGACGACGAGGTCGAGCCCGCCCTTCAGCAGTGCCTTCGCGTTCGTGTACATGCCCTCGGCGCTGCCGACGCACAGGTCGTGCCACTGCGTGGCAGCGCGCGTGACGCCTCCGAGGATGCGGTGGCCCTCAGGGTGCCGGTCCGTGCGCCCGAGCACGGCGGCGGCAGAGCCGGAGCCGAGCGTGAGGGTGGCGAACTCGCTCAGGAAGTCGGAGCGGTCGATGTCGCTGCCGAGCAGACGATCGATGGTGTTGACCTGGATGTCGTCGGCGTCCTCGCCGTTGACGACGATGGCGTAGTCGATCTGACCCGACTCGATCATGCCGCCCGCGAGGCTCATGCCGTTGACGAAGCCGAGGCAGGCGTTGGCCACGTCGAAGTTGATGGCGCTGGTCGGCAGGCCCAGCTCGTGGTGCAGCCGCACGGCGACCGAGGGCTCGAGGTGCTTGCGCGTCACCGAGGTGTTGATGAGCAGGCCGACCTGCGACGCTTCCACTCCGGCCTCTGCGAGCGCGCGACTGCCTGCCTGCACGGTGGCGTCGTCGGCGGATTCGCCCTCGGCCCAGTTGCGGCGCTCATCCACGCCCGCGACCCGGCGCAGCAGCCCGCCCTTCAGGCGCAGGCGGGAGAGCGCACCGCTCAGCCGCTCCTCGATGTCGAGCGAGGTCGTCACCCGACTCGGCAGTGTGCTCGCGACCGACAGCAGCGAGACGTTCTCGAACCGCGTGGTCGCGTTGCCTGTCACTGAGCCTCCGTCATGGGCCGCATCTGGAAACGGTCCGTCGAATAGCGTAACGAGTGCGCCTATGACGGAGTTGGATGCTTCCCGAGTGCCGACGCACGACGCGGCGTGCCGGCCGACGCTGCGGGATGCCCACCGGGCGACGACAACGGCCGTCGACGCCGTCCGGCGGGCACGAGCCGTCGGCGCTACCGCTCGTCGAGGTAGCTCGCCGGCGTCATGCCGATCGCGCGGAGCGCTCGCAGCTCGTCACCGAAGACGCGCAGCGCCCACGACGCATCCGCCCTCCGCGCGCGGCGCGAGAGCTCGACCAGCGCGAGCACGCCCGGCTGTGTCGGCGGGCGGCGCACGAAGGCGACCGCCCACGCGAGATCACTCCCGGCGGCGTGCAGGTCGACGTCGGGCAGCGGCGGCTGCGGCAGCACGAGGTCGCACAGCACGCACTGCTCACGATCCGAGTAGGGGTCGGCCGCGCGCAGCTCGCCGTCGTGCGGGCAGTCGCGCTGCGCTCGTGCGATCGCCTTGATCATCGAGATGCCCGTGCCGCGTGACGCATCGGGCCAGGCGGGTGGGCGCGGCCGGCGGTGGGGCTCGCCTGCGGCGAGCGGAGGCTGCATGAACATGGATGGCTCCGTCCTCTACGGGAACGGCGTGCCGATCCCGCTGACTTGCCCGGCGCGGACGCGCTGGGCCGGCTCTTCCCCTGGGGCACCCCGCTCAGCGGAGGGGGTTGCCGTGCAGCCGGCCAGGTACCGATGGCTGCAGCTCGTGAGCTTGGTCTCGAGTGTAGGCGGAGGGACTGACATGCTCCGGTTGCTCCAGTTCGACAGATGCAGGTGTCACCGGCGTCTCCGCTCATGGCGAATACCGCCGCGTCGTGCGAACACAGCGAGGAGTGGAACAATGGGGGACGAGAGCGGCCTGGTTGCAGGTGCGCTCCGACACCCATCACTCCAACGGCGGATGCCTCGCGCTCCGCCGCGCGCGCATCCGTCTGACACGACGAGAGCAGCAGCATGAGCAACACCGGAACCATCGACCAGGTCACCCCCGCAGCCGAGCGCGCAGCGACGCCCGAGTCGCCGAAGCAGGCCCCCGCGCGCACCGCCCGCCGCTGGCCCTGGATCGCCGCGCTTGTCGTGGTGGCCGGCCTCGGTGCCGCCGGCACGGGCATCGCGGCCGCGTCGGCCGCCGACGCGCAGGCGCAGCTCGCCACCCTGCAGGAGGAGCACGGCGACCTCGAGACGCGTGCCGGCATCGCGCAGAGCAGCCTCGACCTGATGCGCGAGAACCGCGACCGCCTCGAGCTGCAGGTCGAGGAGCTGCAGGCGCAGATCGACGAGCTGCAGGCCGCCAACTAGGGCTGCATGCCGGTGCTGCCGCTCGGCCAATAGGCTCAGGCCATGGCCGAGCGCAGCACCTACCTCCTCGTCGATGGCGAGAACATCGATGCGACGCTCGGCGTCTCCATCCTCGACCGCCGGCCGGAGCCGCAGGAGCGGCCGCGTTGGAACAAGGTGCTCACCTTCGCCGAGGAGGCGTGGCAGCAGCCGGTCAAGGGGCTGTTCTTCCTCGCGGTGACGAACGAGCTGCCGGCGTCGTTCGTGCAGGCACTCATCGCGATGGGCTACCGGCCGGTGCCGCTGAGCGGTGACGGCAAGATCGTCGACATCGCCATCCAGCGCACGGCGGAGGCGCTCGTCGAGCGCGACGCCGACGTGATGCTGCTGAGCCACGACCGCGACTTCGCGTCGCAGATGGAGCGACTCGCTGAGGATGAGAGCCGTCGCGTCGGCATCATCGGCTTCGGCGAGTTCATGGCGGCGAGCCTCCGCGAGGTGCCGGGCGCTGAATTCTTCGACCTCGAGTACGACGTCGCGGCGTTCACCAGCCGCCTGCCGCGCGTGCGCGTCATCCCGATCGACGAGTTCGACCCGCTCGAGTTCCTCTAGCGGTCACGCGAGGGCGCAGCGACCGACTCCCTCACGATCAGGTGCTGATCCAGCACCAGCGTGGTCGCGGGTTCCTTGGAGCCACGGATGCGCCGGATCAGCAGTCGCGCCGCCTCTGCGCCGATCTCGTGGATCGGCTGCGCCATCACGGTGATGCCGGGCGTCGCGACCTGCGTCCAATCGGCGTTGTCGAAGGCGACGAGCGAGAGCTCCCTCGGAATCTGCAGCCCGAGCTCTCGCGCCGCGCGGAAGACACCCAGCGCGACCAAGCTGTCGGATGCGACGACGGCAGTGACGGCATCAGAGCCTGTCAGCAGTCGACGCGCGAGCACCTCGACGCCTTCCGCTCGCGCATTGAGATGCACGAAGGCCTCGGGCCGCGACACTCCCGCTGCCGCAAGCGCATCGGTGAAGCCCTCGACTCGCTCGGCGACGGGCGAGGAGTAGAGCAGTTCCGAGCGCTGGAACGCGGTCGGATGAGCGAGGGTAGACACGAAGGCGATGCGTCGATGACCAGCCTCGACCAGCAGTCGAGTGAGGTCTCGCGCCCCGCTGCGGTTCGCAGCGATGACCGTGTCGACGCCGAGCTCAGGAACCGCTCGATCGAACAGCACCAGGGGCCTGCCCGAATCGATCACCGGGCGCAGGTTCGCGCTCTCGATTGAAGAGGCGGCGGCGACGAGGAGCCCATCGACACGCTTCGCCAGCTGCACGCCGATCGCCTTCGCCTCGACCGCGCCGTCCTCATCGGAGTTCGAGAGGATGAGGTCGAAGCCGGCATCGTTGGCAACGTCGGCGGCGCCACGCGTCGCCTTCGCGAAGAACATGTTCTCGATGTCGCCGACGACGATGCCGATCGTGTTCGAGCGCCCCGTGCTCATGGTGCGGGCGAGCGCGTTGGGGCGGTAGCCGAGCCGATCCGCGGCGGCGACCACGCGGTCGCGCACCGCATCGCTCACGGCGCCGTAGTCGCCGAGCGCGCGGGCTGCGGTGGCCTTCGAGACGCCTGCCTCCGAGGCGACGTCGGCGACGGTCGACTCGCGTCGACCGTTGGTCGCAGCTGCTTCTTCCGACACCCGTCCTCCAGAAATCGTGTTGACGTCTCGACACATCGTCGCGTACTGTCGCTCACAGCAACTGAGACCGGTCTCAATCTACGAGACTGAGACCGGTCTCAGCAAGCCTCCCCCGTAATCCGATCACGCTTCAACGACTGCAGCACCATCGAGAGGACCACCATGAAGTTCCGCACCACCTTCCGCCGCACGGCGGTCGTCACCGTCGCCGCGACCGCGGCGCTCGCGCTGGCCGCCTGCTCCGGCGGCGGCGCCGCCCCCGAGACCGAGGCCGCTGCCGACGACAACCCCTACGGCCTCATCACCCCGGGCCAGATCCGCGTCGCGAGCCTCGGCGACGCTCGCCCGTACACCTTCACCGACGAGTCGGGCGAGTTCACCGGCTTCGACGTCGAGCTGTTCACCGACGTCGCTGAGCGCATCGGCATCGACGATGTCGTCTTCACCGGTCAGGACTTCTCCGGTCTGCTCGCCGCGGTCGCGAACGGTCAGTTCGACGTGGGCGTCGCCGCGATCGGCATCACCGAGGAGCGCCAGCAGACCGTCGACTTCTCCGATGGCTACCTCGCTGGCTACCTCACCGTGATGGCGAGCCCCGACGCGGGCATCAGCGACGTCGAGGACCTGGCCGGCATGCGCCTCGGCGTCGTACAGGGCACCCTGCAGGAGGCGTACGCGGTCGAGCACTTCACCGACACCGAGCTCGTCCGCTTTCCCGACAACAACACCGCTATCTCGGGCGTCAACTCGGGCTCCATCAATGCGACGTTCCTCGACTACGAGGCGGCGAAGGTCTACGCAGAGCAGTACGGCCTCGTGAACTCGATCGACATTCCGTCCTTCGACGCTCCCGCTGGCTTCGCGATCGCGAAGGACAACCCCGCGTTCCAGGACGCCCTCAATGAGGCGCTGGCCGCCGCGATGGAGGACGGCACCTGGAAGGAGCTCTACGAGGAGTGGTTCCCCGGCTCCCCGATGCCCGAGCAGTACCTGCCCTCCGGCGAGCAGTCCGAGTAATTCCGCCATCGGCGCCCGGTGCGGGGCATCCACCTCGCACCGGTCGCCGCCAACCGGATGGAGCACACCATGAATTGGCTCGACAACCTCGTCAGAACGTTCCTCGACTTCGGCGCTATGTGGCAGGTGCTGCCGCAGATGCTCGGCACCGGGCTCGTCAACACCGTCATCATCTCGATCGCCGCGACCGTCATCGGTGTCGTGCTCGGCATGATCGTGGCGATCATGGGCATCTCGCCCTCGCGATGGCTGCGCGCTCCGGCGCGCGTCTACACCGACATCTTCCGGGGTCTGCCGGCGATCCTCACCATCCTCCTGATCGGGCAGGGCTTCGCGCGCGTCAGCCAGGAGTTCTTCGGCCCCTCGCCGTACCCGCTCGGCATCCTCGCCCTCAGCCTGATCGCGAGCGCCTACATCGGCGAGATCTTCCGCGCTGGCATTCAGAGCGTCGACCGCGGGCAGCTCGAAGCCTGCCGTGCGCTCGGCATGAGCTATGGCTCGGCGATGCGCCTCGTGGTCGTGCCGCAGGGCATCCGACGTGTGCTCCCCGCACTCGTCAATCAGTTCATCGCGATCGTGAAGGATTCCAGCCTGGTCTACTTCCTCGGCCTGCTCGCCTCGGAGCGCGAGCTGTTCCGGGTGGGTCAGGACGCCGCGGTGCTGACCGGCAACCTGTCGCCGCTCGTGCTCGCGGGCATCTTCTACCTGGTGATCACCGTTCCGCTGACACACCTCGTCAACTATTTCGACGACCGCTTCCGCACCGGGCGCCGCAAGGCTACCCCGCCGAAGAGCGGTCTCGCTGAAGTCGAAGACTTCTCGCCGAGCCCGGCACTGACCCACGGGAGCAACACATGACCTACACCACCCCCGTGCCCATCGCCGATGGCCACCTCTACACCGGCTCAAGCCTTGAGCTGCGCGACCTGACTATGGCGTACGGCGACATCGAGGTGCTGCGCGGCGTGAGTGTGAAGGTCGCTCCCGGAACCACCACCTGCGTGATCGGACCGTCAGGATCGGGCAAGTCCACACTGCTGCGCGGCGTGAACCGCCTGCACGAGCCGAAGTCCGGTGATGTGCTGCTCGCCGACAAGAGCGTGCTCGACCAGAAGCCCGATGAGATCCGACGGCGGATCGGGCTCGTCTTCCAGCACTTCAACCTCTTCCCCGACCACACCGCCCTCGAGAACGTGGCGCTCGCGCTGCGCAACGTGAAGCGGATGTCGAAGGCAGAGTCGCAGCGCATCGCGCGCGAGCGCCTTGAGGAAGTCGGGCTCGGCGAGCGCGCTGACCACCGGCCCCGCGACCTCTCCGGTGGCCAGCAGCAGCGCGTCGCGATCGCCCGTGCACTGGCGATGAACCCCGAGGTCATGCTCTTCGATGAGGTCACGAGCGCACTCGACCCCGAGCTCGTCAAGGGCGTGCTGAACCTGATGGCACAGCTGGCGCAGCGAGGCATGACGATGCTCGTCGTCACCCACGAGATGGGATTCGCCCACAAGGTCGCCGACCAGGTCGTCTTCATGGATGAGGGCAAGGTTGTCGAGGCAGGCCCGCCGAGCGAGCTGTTCGAGAACCCGAAGAGCGCCCGGTTGCAACGCTTCCTGTCGGAGGTGCTGTGATGGCGGGCTCCAACTCGCCGATCCGCACCGCGATCATCGGCTTCGGCACCTCCGGTCGCATCTTCCACGCCCCCTTCCTGGCGGCAGACAGCGACTTCTCGCTCGACATCATCGTGACGGCGGACGAGACACGGCTGGTTGCAGCGTCGGAGGAGTACCCGAACGCTCGCGTCCTCTCCACGCCCGAAGAGCTCTGGGCCGATAGTGAGTCGATCGACCTGGTCGTGATCGGCTCCCCCAGCGGCACGCACGCGGCGCTCGCGAGCGCGGCGCTCGAGGCCGGGCTCGACGTGGTCGTCGACAAGCCCTTCGTCGCCACGGCACGAGAGGCGGAGGCGCTCATCGCGCAGGCGGAGCATCTCGGTCGCCGCATCACCGTGTTCCAGAACCGTCGGTGGGACGGCGACTTCCGCACCGTGCGGGCGCTCGTCGACGACGGTGCGCTGGGCGACATCCGACGCTTCGAGTCGCGATTCGAGTGGTGGCAGCCGGAACTGCGTGCGGGATGGAAGGCGGAAGCCACTGCAGCTGAGGCCGGCGGCATCCTCTACGACCTGGGCGCGCACCTCATCGACCAAGCGCTGCAATTGTTCGGGCCGGTCTCGCACGTGCATGCCGAGGTCTTCACCCGTCGCGCCGGCGCCGGCGCCGACGACGACTCCTTCGTCGCCCTGCAGCACGAATCGGGTGCGATCTCCCACCTGTGGATGAGCGCGGTCGCGCCGATGTTTGGCCCACGATTCCGCGTGCTCGGATCGCGCGCCGCCTACACCTCCTGGGGGCTCGACGGGCAGGAGCCGGCGCTCATCGCCGGCGCGCGCCCCAGGGATCCTGGCTTCGGTGAGACGCCGGAAGCACGCTGGGGAACGGTGGGCACCGATGCCGAGCAACATCCGCTGCCGACGCAGCGCGGCGACTACGGCGCGTTCTACCGCCAGCTCGCTGTGGCGCTGCGCACCGACGGGCCACTGCCCGTCGACCCCCGCGACGCTGTCGCGGCACTCCAGATCATCGAGCAGGCGCACGCCTCGGCAGCGCGCTGACCTCTGACTAGAAAGCGAACACCACTATGGCCCTCAGCCAGCTCTCCCACGTCGTCGTGCTCGGCGGCGGCATCCTCGGCGCATCGACCGCCGCGCACCTCGCGCGCTCCGGCGTGCAGACCACGCTCGTCACCGCCGGGGCCATCGCCGACGGAGCATCCAGCCGCTCCATCGCGTGGCTGAACTCCTCCGGTGCCCGATCGGGCGCCTACCACTACCTGCGGCTCATCGCGCTCGATCGTTACCGCACATGGGCGGCTCGCCACCCGGAAAGCACCTCGTATCTGCGATTCGACGGTGCCCTGAAGTGGGCCGCACCAGGCGAGAGCTTTGCAGACACCTACGCCTTCGAGCGTGCTGGCGGCTATGACTCCGTCTGGGTCGACCGTGCCGACATCGGCCGCGTCGCGCCGGACGTGGATGCGGATGCGGTGGCCGACGAGGGCGCGATCTTCAACCCGGGTGAGGGTTGGGTCAGCCTGCCCGACCTCATCGCGGCGCTCATCGACCAGGCCACCGAGCTCGGTGCGCGCATCGTTGAGCAGGCTGGCGACGCGCGCGTGGACGTGCAGGAAGGCTCGGTCACGGGCGTGATCCTCGGGGACGGCTCGCGCATCGACGCCGACCGCGTCGTGCTCGCAACCGGCGGCGCGGTGCCAGCTCAGCTGCTGGCACTCGGTGTCGACGTGCCCGATGCGACGCCGACGGCATTCGTGCTGTTCACCGATCCGGTCGACGTGCCTGTGACGACGGTGCTCAACACTCCACGTGTGGCCGTGCGCCCTACGCCCGACGGGCGCCTCGTGCTCGACGCCGACTGGGCCGAGCAGTCGATTCGCGTCGCCGACGACGGCACCATCACGGTGCCGGATGCGTCAGTGCAGGGCCTGCTTGACGAGGCCTCCAAGGTGCTCGCCGGCAACCCGACGTTGACGGCGCAGCGCGTCGGCGCTGGCCTCAAGCCGATCCCCGGCGACGGCGACCCGGTCGCTGGGCGCGTGCCGTCGATCGACGGGCTCTACACGCTCTTCACGCACTCGGGCGCAACGCTCGGGCTGGTGCTTGGTGAGTTGCTCGCCGAGGAGATCGTCACCGGCACCTCGTCGCCGGTGCTGGCGCCGTTCAGCATCGAGCGCTTCGCAACTGCAGAGCCCGCTGAGCCAGTGGGCACCGGAGCTTGGGTGCCACTGCGGTAGCGAACGGGTCGCGGCGTCGCCGCCTGAGGATCCGCGCGGCTTCGGCGACTATTTGCTCGAGGCGGGCAGCGGCGACGTCCGCTCGCCGGCGCCCGTCTCTCCCCAGGCCACCGTGACCTTCGGCTTGGCGAAGCACAGCACCACGACGGCGCAGATCACGTAGGCGCCGAGCGCGAGCCACAGCGACTGCGACATCGCCGCCGCGAAGCCATCGCCGACCTCGGGCGGCAGCGGGCCCGCGACATCCGCCCCCGCCTGCTGGGCCGATTCGGTGTCGAATCCGGGCAGTTCGAGGGCCAGGCGAGCGTTCATGAGCGCCGCGATCGCGGCAGAACCGAGCACCGACCCGATCTGCCGGGTCGTGTTGTAGACCCCCGAGCCCGCGCCGGCCTGGCTGGTCGGCAGGTTGCGGGTCACGGTCGAGGCGAGCGGTGCCCAGATGCCCGCCATGCCGACGCCGAGCACCGCAGAGGGCAGCAGCAGCAGCCACAGCGGCGTCTCCAGCGAGAGGAGCGAGGCGTACCAGGCGATCGCGAGCGCCGCGGTGATCAGGCTGCTCAACGCGATCCACTTCGGGTTGACCCGGTCGCTGAGTCGGCCGACCAGCGGCGCCAGGATGCCGGAGACGACCGCCGTCGGCACGAGCATGAGCGCGGCCTGCGTCGGCTCGAGCCCGCGTGCGATCTGGAAGAAGAACGCGAGCGGCAGCGGCGTCGACGTCACCGCGATGCCCACGAGCGAGATCGCCGCGTTCGACAGTGAGAAGTTGCGGTCGAGGAAGAGCCCGAGCGGCAGCAGCGGCTCCGCACGGTTGAACCGCTGCCAGACGACGAACGCGGTGAGTACGACGAGCCCGGCGATGATGAGCCCCCAGACCGTGATGGGGCCGGCGATCGTGCCCCACTCGAAGGTCTCGCCCTCCTGGATGCCGAACACGAGCAGGAACAGGCCGACGCCCGACAGCGCGACGCCGAGCCAGTCGAAGCGGTGCACCCGCGTCTCGAGGTTCGGCACCAGTCGCCAGGCGACGACGAACGCGATGACGCCGATGGGCACGTTGACGAAGAAGATCCACTGCCAGCCGGCCGAGTCGACGAGCACGCCGCCCAGCACCGGCCCGACGAGCGTCGCGATGCCGGCGACCGCACCCCAGAGCCCCATAGCGGCGCCGCGCTTGTCGGGCGGGAAGATGCGGGTGATGACGGCCATCGTCTGCGGCGTCATGAGCGCGGCGCCCAGGCCCTGCACCGCTCGCGCCGCGATGAGCATGCCGATGCTGCCCGAGAGCCCGCACCAGAGCGACGCGAGCGTGAAGACCACCAGCCCGACGAGGTAGATGCGCTTCGGGCCGAATCGGTCGCCGAGGCGACCGGTGATGAGCAGCGGCACGGCGTAGGCGAGCAGGTAGGCGCTCGTCACCCAGATCACGGTCGTGAGGTCGGTGTCGAGCTCGCGCAGCAGCACCGGGTACGCGATCGAGACGATCGTCGTGTCCACGAGGATCATGAAGAAGCCGATCACGAGCGCCCAGAGGGCTGGCCACTGCTTGATGTGCTGATCCATGCGTCGCATTCGGTGTCGGATGGGCTGGGCCGCGATCGCGGTCAGCCTCGGTGGGTGTGGGTGGCGGTGCGCTCCGGTGGCGGTGTGCGCGGGTGTGGATGTGCGCCGCGGCGCAGCATCCGATCACGTCACGTGACGGCTCCGCGCTTCGCGAAGCGCGGCTCGCGCCACGATTCGGTCGTGAGGATGTCTTCCAGGATCGCCACCGCATCCCACACGTCTGCGTGCGAGACGTAGAGGGGCGCGAAGCCGAAGCGCATGAGGTCGGGCGCGCGGAAGTCGCCGATGACGCCGCGTTCGATGAGCGCCTGCATCACGGCGTAGCCGTCGTCAATGCGCAGCGCCACCTGGCTTCCGCGTCGCGCAGGATCCCGCGGGGTCACAACCTCGACGCCCCACTGCCCCAACCGCTCATCGACCAGCGTCATGAACAGCTCGGTCAGGCGCAGGCTCTTCTCGCGCACGAGGGCGACGTCGACGTCGTCCCAGATGTCGAGGCTCGCTTCCAGCGCCGACATCGACAACAGCTGGGGTGTGCCGACCCGGAACCGCGTGATGCCGGGCGCGGGCTCGTAGTCGACCTCGAAGTCAAACGGCCGGGCGTGACCCTGCCAGCCGGTGAGCGCCGGTCGAGCCTCGCCCTGGTGCCGCTCGGCAACCCACATGAACGACGGCGAGCCGGGGCCGCCGTTGACGTACTTGTAGGTGCAGCCGATCGCGAAGTCGGCGTTGGCGCCGTTGAGGTCGACCGGCACCGCGGCGACGCTGTGCGCGAGGTCCCAGAGCATGATGGCGCCCGCCTCGTGCACCTGCCGGGTGACCTCTGCCATGTCGTGCATGCGGCCCGTGCGGTAGTCGACGTGGGTCAGCACGACCAGCGCGACGTCGTCATCGAGCACGTCCGCCAGGGTCGGGCCGTTGTCGGCGATCAGCCGGCGCTCGAGCGGCTCATCGCCGCCGAGCAGCTCCTGCACGGCCTCCAGCACGTAGAGGTCGGTCGGGAAGTTGCCGCGCTCCGAGATGATGACGCGGCGCCCGGGGCGCATCCGCATGCCCGCGACCGCCACCTGGAACAGGCTCGCCGACGTGGAGTCGCCCATCATCACCTCGCCGGGCGCGGCGCCGATGAGCGGCGCGATGCGGTCGCCGACTGTGGCGGGCTTCGTGAACCAGCCGGCCTCGTTCCAGCTGCGGATGAGGCCGGTGCCCCACTCCTCGGTGATCACGTGCTGCACGCGCTCCGCGACGCCGCGCGGCAGCGCGCCGAGCGAGTTGCCGTCGAGGTAGATCACGCCCTCCGGCAGCGAGAAGCGCTCCCGGATCGGCGCGAGCGGGTCGGCGGCATCGAGCTCGATGCAGGTCTCGCGGTCGATCGTGCTGGCGGATGCGTCAGTGCTCATGGCGGTCGGCTGCTTTCGCGTCGATGGTCGAGTTCAGACGCTCCATGCCGCGCACGGGGCCATGCAGGAGCGCTCTCGGAGCGTATCCCTGGCTCCTGCGAATCGCTCAGGAGGCGGGTAGCTGCAGCACCTCATCGACCGTTGCCAGCCGCACCATCGGCGCGAGCATCCCCATGAGTGCCAGCGCCTGGTCGTGTGCCTCCTCGGTCGCCCCGGCGCAGGCATCCGTCACCACCGTGATCGCCTTGCCCGCGTCGACCGCTCCGAGCACCGTCGACAGCACGCAGCAGTCGGTCGCGACGCCGCAGACGATCAGCTCGGGGTGCGCTGCGGTGAACTCGGCCAGTTGCTCGCCCCACTTCGAGAACGTCGGAAGCGTCAGCACGGCGTCTCCGTCGCGCACGGTCATCGTCAGATCCCAGGCGACCGACTCCGGTGCCTCTCGACACTCCGACCATCGGTCGTAGTACGCCCGCCAGCTTCCGGGTTCGCTCGGGTCGCGCACGAACCTCGTCCAGATCACCGGTCCGGTCGCAGCATCGACGAGCTGCGCGACCCGGTCGGCCGCTTCCGCGTAGCCCGCGGTCGCCCACTGGCTCGCGGGGTCGCTGAAGATCTGCTGCATATCGATCACGAGGAGGGCGGGCGGCCGGGCCTGAGCCCGACCGCCACTCGAGGGCCGTGTCACGCGGACACCGTATCCATCGTGCGTGCGGGCGCGTGCCGACGGCGCCACAGCGGCGGCAGCTTGCGGAGCGCGAGGTACGCGACGGTGGCGGCGGTCGCGCCCGCGAGGTACGACACGTCGCCGAAGTCGGCGAACGTCGCAGCCAGCGGCCCGGTCCAGAGTGTCGACTGCCAGAAGAGCGACGAGAAGACGCAGCCGATGATCCAAGCCACGAAGCCCCACTCGAGCACGCGCTTCGCGTCGAACAGCTCCCGCACGCCCTGCACGCCGAGCTGGCGCATTCGCAGGAAGTAGTCGAGCAGCAGGATGGTGCTGAACGGCACCACGAGGTAAGCGAGCACCAGCAGGAAGTCGTAGAAGCTGCCGTAGGGGTTGGTCTGCATGAGCAGCGTCACGCCCAGGCTGATCACGGCCATGACGACGACAGCGATGATGCGGTTCACGGGGATGCGGATCGTCAGCAGCGACAGCGAGCCGCCGTAGAGGTTCATCGCGCTCACCGGCAGGGTCGAGAGCACTACGGTGATCATCGCGACCGGAGCCCAGGCACCAGCCAGCTCAGCAAGTGCCGGGATCGCGTCGAGCTCACCTGCGAAGCTGGAGACCAGCACGCCGATGCCGCCGAGCCACATCATCGCCACGAACGAGCCGCCCGCCGTGTAGAGCGTGACCTTCATGTGGGACGTGCTGCGCGGCAGGTAGCGCGAGAAGTCTGAGGCGAAGGGCGTCCACGTCATCACGTAGGCGAAGAAGAAGCCGGCGAACGTCAGCCAACCCGCGAACTCGCCCATGTAATAGGGGGCGTCAGTGTTGACCACCTGCGTGAACTCGGCTCGCTGGAGCGAGAGGACCGTGATCACGGCGAACAGGATCGCGAGCACGACGGTCGCGATCTTGTTGATCAGGTGGATGACGTTGTGACCCCAGATGGCGAACACCGCCTGCACCGCGAAGATGGCGATCGCAGCCGTCCAGAACGGCACATCGACGAGCTGCTGCAGCGCGAGCACGGCGAAGACGGTGTTGACGGCGGTCCAGCCGATCGCCGAGACCACGGTCAGCAGCGCGATGGGCAGGAAGTTGCCGAAGAAGCCCATCGGTCCACGCCCCTGCACCTGCTGCGGCACGCCGAGCTTGGTGCCGATGCCGGCGAGCACGCCCATCACGATCGCGCCGAGCAGGGTGCCGACGGCGACCGCGCTCAGGCCCTGCCAGACAGAGAGGCCGAAGAGCGATGAGAAGAATCCCGAGACAAGCACGGCAAGCACCATGTTCGCCGCGAACCACAGGGTGAACTGATTGCGCGGGCGCCCGTGGCGCTCAGCGATGGGGATCTCCTCGGTCGCGAACGGTTCGGTTCGCGTCAGGGACGTGCCGTAGGTCGGCGTCGGGTCAATGTGCGGAGCGCTGTCGGTCATGGCGTCGTTGCCTTCTCGCTGGGTGATGGATGGTGCAGAGGGATCGGTCGGATCGACCGGCGGTCACAGCTCGGTGAGCGAGCCGCCGTCGAAGAACTTGCCGGCCTTGTAGACGATGGGGGTGGTCTCGGCGGTCTCCGCATGGACGACCCGGGCGATGAAGACCGTGTGGGTGCGGGCCTGGAAGCGCTCCTTGATCTCGGCCTCGATCGACGCCGAGGAGCCGTCGATGAGCGGGCTGCCCTTGGGGCCTGCATGCCAGGTGACCTGCGCGAACTTGTCGGGGTCACGCGATGCGAACGTCGCAAGGGTGTCGCGCTGATCGGTGCCGAGGATATTGATGCCCAGGTGCTGCGAGTGGAACAGCGCCGGGTAGGTCGACGAGGTCTTCTGCACGCAGATGAGCACCAGCGGCGGGTCGAGCGAGACCGAGGCGTAGGAGTTTGCGGCGAGCCCGCGCGGCCGGCCCTCGGCATCGGTCGTGGTCACCACGGTGACGCCAGTGATGAACTGGCGATTGAAGCCCTTGAGCGCCTCGCGGGCGAAGTCGCCGGAGAGGTCGTCGACCACGGTCTGAGCGTCCGGCTCGAACGCGGCGCGCAGCGAGGGCACGCCGAGATCGGCGAGCAGCTCGCTCTGATCCCACGTGACCCGCTCGAACGCGATGCGGCCGTCGCGGAACACACCCTGGTTCGAGCCGCGGGTCTGCACGCGGGTGCCGGTGGCGGGCACCTCACCGAGGTCGTTCGTGAAGGTGCCGGTGGTGCTCCAGAAGATCGCGAAGTCGTCGCCATCGATGATGAGCTTCTCGACCGTGGTGGTCATGTCGGGGAATGCCGCGCGCACCTCGAGGATCTCGCGCTTGAGCCCGGCCAGATCGGTGCGGCTGCCGGAGGCAGCACTCTCGCGCACGAAGTCAGCGCTCATCAGCTCGTCGAGCCGGTCCACCTCACCGCGATCCCACGCGGCCTCCCAGGCGGCGAGCACCGCGCTTCTCAGTTCCGTCATGACAGCTCCCTTGATGTCTTGCATGCCAGTGATCGTAAGTGTCCAGCAGTGATTCGTCAAGTATCGGGCTAAAATAGCGAAAATCAGGCACTTCGCTTGCAGCATTGTTGTATGCAAGGTACGTTGCTTGCATGCAAGAGACGTTCGAGCGATCCGACATTAGCGTGGGCGCGGCAGAGACACCGCTGCTCGACCGCCTGCGCACCTTCGTGCTCGGCGGCGACTACCCGCCCGGCGCACCGCTGCCCGAGCTCTTCCTCGCGCAGGAGTTTCAGGTGAGCCGCACGCCTATCCGCGAAGCGCTCAAGCAGCTCGAGAACGAGGGGCTCGTCGAGATCCGCCCGCGCGTCGGCACCTTCGTGCGTGAGCCCACCCGTCGCGAGATCGTTGAGCTGTTCGAGCTCAAGAGCGGACTCGAAGCGCTCGCCGCCGGGCTGTTCGCCCGCCGCGGCGCGGTGGCCGAGCTCGAGGCGCTGCGGCGCAACCTTGTCGCCTCTGCCGAGGCCGTTCGCCGCGGCGACGGCTCGCGCTACGCCGCACTCGTGCACGAGTTCCACCATGCGCTCGTCGCCGGCGCTGACAACAGCAAGCTGATCGAGCACTACGGACGGCTCATGAACCAGCTCGCGTACCACCGACTGGTGCGCAAGGCCGTCGACCAGCCCGGAAGGCTCCGCGACTCGCAGCACGAGCACGAGAGCATCGTCATCGCCATCGAGGCGCGCGACCACATCGGCGCTGAGCTTGCGACCCGCCGTCATGTGGATGCCTCGAGCGAGGCGACCATGCGAGCGCTCGCCACCGAAGCAGCCGACGGCGGCATGGCCGCTGAGGCTGACACCTCCGACATCGACGACGCACGAGGAGCGCGAGCATGACGACCACCGAGACCGCACCCCGTCTCTACGACCTCTCCACCGCCTCGACGCTGCGCGGCTACGGGTCGGTCGCTGCGGCCATTGGCCTGCGCAGCATCCGCACGGTGACAGAAGAGCTGCCCCCGGCCGACGCACGGCCCGGCACCGCACCGATCCTTCGTGCGGCCGCGATCGCCGTCATCGCCAACCCGTGGGCGGGCACCGCCGTCACGCACGACCTCGAGCCCGAGACCCAGCGCATCGCGCCGGCGCTCGCGAAGCTGCTCACCGATCGGCTGAACGACGCTCTCGGCGGGCCGGATGCCGTGCAGGCGTTCGGCAAGGCCGCAGTCGTCGGACTCGACGGCGAGATCGAGCACGCAGGCGCGCTCATCCACACCCCCTATTTCGGCAACCTCATGCGCGAGGCGCTGGGCGGCACCTCGATCCTGTGCTTCTCGGATGCGCGCTCCGCGGCTGGCGCCAGCCACCGCATCCCCCTCTGGCACAAGACGGCGCCCGCCACGCGCGACTTCTACCAGTCGCTCGAGGTGCACCTGGCCGATGCGCCGCACCCGGGCGAGATCGCCATCATCGCCGCGGCCTCCACCGGACCGCGCCCGCATGCCCGCATCGGCGATCGCACGACCGATCGCGTCATCACATCCGACATCCTGAAGGAGCTCCCACTGTGACTGAGACCACCGCCGCACTGAAGGTGCGCAAGATCACCACCCTGGTCGAGGAGATCGCCGTCGAGGGCGGCCGCCCGGTCGAACCGGTCGCGCGCATCGCCGTCGTGGCCGCGGTGATCGACAACCCGTGGCACGGACAGGGGTTCGTCGACGACCTCAGCGGCGGCATCGACGCCGTCGCCTCCGACCTCGGCGCGCTGCTCGCGCCGCGTGTCATCGAGGCACTCGGCGCCCCGATCGAGGCGTACGGCAAGGCCGCGATCATCGGCCTCGAGGGCGAGGTCGAGCACGGCTCGGCGCTCATCCACACGCTGAAGTTCGGCGACCACTTCCGCTCCGCCGCGAGCGCAACCACACTGCTGCCCGCAGTCGAGAAGCGTGCGCTGGCCGGGACGACGTTCGACATCCCGCTCAAGCACATCACCGACGCCACGATCCGCTCGCACCACCAGAGCATCGAGGTGCAGGTGGCCGACGCCCCGCACGCGGGCGAGATCCTCATCGCACTCGCCGGCGCCGCGCAGGGGCGGCCCCAGCAGCGCCTCGCGGCGCTGTCGACCGAGCAGTAGCCGGAGCGAACGATGACTGACGTCGAGCCGGGGCACTCGCGCCCCGAGCAGCCGATCGCACCGCAGCCGGGCGCTGGTCAGCCGGGCGGCGTCGCCCCCATTGTGCTGCTGCACGGCGTCGGGCTCGACCGCAGCATGTGGGATGCGGTTCGCACGCTGCTCGCGCGCGGCCCGGTGGGTGCGAACGTGGTCGCGCTCGATCTGCCCGGCCACGGCGCGCAGCCGCCGCTGCCGGCACCGCAGTCGCTTGCCGACCTCGCCGACGACGTGCTCGCTCGGCTGCCGGATGGCGCCGTGCATTTGGTCGGATTCTCGCTGGGCGCGCTCATCGCACAGCACATCGCATGCTTCCACCCGGAACGGGTCGTCGCCCTCACGTGCGTCAGCTCGGTGTGCCAGCGCACGCCCGCGGAGGCGGCAGCGGTCGAGGCGCGGCTCGAGAGCGCACGCGACGACTTCGCCGCGAGCGCCGCAGCCTCGATCGAGCGCTGGTTCCCTGCAGGAAGCGCAGTGCCGGCCGCCACGATCGCTGCGACCGAGCGAGTGCTGCTCGCCAACGACGTCGCCTCCTATCTGCACGCCTACGCGGTCTTCGCACGAGGCGATCGCGAGATCGCACCAGAGCTCGATCGCATCATCGCGCCGACGCTCGCGATCACGGGCGAGCTCGATCCCGGATCCACCCCCGACATGTCGCGGCGGCTCACCGCCGCGATCCCCGGCGCCCAAGCCCACATCGTGCCCGGCGCCCGCCACATGCTGCCGGTCGAGGACGCACCCGCGCTCGCCGACGCGCTCACCGACTTCATCGCATCCGCTCTTCTTCCCCAGAACGTGGAGGTATCGCACTCATGACCGAACGACTGCAGCACTGGATCGGCGGCGAGCGTGTCGCCGGCAGCAGCGGCGAGCACTTCAGCAGCACGAACCCCGCCACGCTCGAGCCGCTCTACGAGGCTGCGCGCGGCAATGAGGAGGATGTGCGGCGGGCCGTCGCCGCCGCCAAGGCCGCGTTCGAGAACCCCAGCTGGAGCAGGCTCAGCCCCACCAAGCGCGGTCGGCTGCTGCGCAACCTCGGCGACCTGATCGCGGCGAACGCCGAAGAGCTCGCCCGTTCGGAGAGCCTCGACAACGGCAAGCTGCTGCGCGAGATGCGCGGGCAGCTCGCCACGCTGCCGGAGTACTACTACTACTACGCGGGCCTCGCCGACAAGGTGCAGGGCAGCCAGATCCCCACCACGACCTACGAGATCCTCAACTACACGCAGCGCGAGCCGCTCGGCGTCGTCGGAGCCATCACGCCCTGGAACTCGCCGCTGACGCTCACGACCTCCAAGATCGCGCCCGCGCTCGCGGCTGGCAACACGGTCGTCATCAAGCCCAGCGAGTACACCTCGCGCACGATCCTCAAGGTCGCGGAGCTCGCGAGCGAGGCGGGCTTCCCCGACGGCGTCGTGAACGTCGTGACCGGCATGGGTGCCGAGGCCGGCGCGGCCCTCGTCGCGCATCCGGATCTCGCCAAGATCTCGTTCACCGGCTCGACTGCCACGGGAGCGCACATCGCCGCGCAGGCAGCACGTCGCTTCATCGGCTGCACGCTCGAGCTGGGCGGCAAGAGCCCGAACATCGTCTTCGACGACGCGAACATCGCGAACGCCGCGATGGGCGTGATCGCCGGCATCTACGCCGCCGGGGGCCAGACCTGCATCGCCGGCAGCCGCGTGTTCGCCCACAAGGCGGTCTACGACGAGCTGCTGGAGCGCGTCGCCGAGCGCGCGCGTTCGATCCGCATCGGCGACCCGCTCGCCGATGAGACCGAGCTCGGCCCGCTGGCATTCGCCGGCCAGCTCGAGAAGGTCGCCTCCTACGTCGACCTTGGCGTCGCAGAGGGCGCAGCCGTGCACGTCGGCGGCGGCCGCCCCGAGGGCCTCGACCTACCCGGCTACTTCTACCAGCCGACCGTGCTCACGGGCGTCGACAACTCGATGCGCGTGGTGCGGGAGGAGATCTTCGGGCCGGTCGCGGCCATCATGCCGTTCGAGCATGAGGACGAGCTTGTCGCGCTCGCCAATGACACCGAGTACGGCTTGGCAGCCGGCGTGTGGACGCAGAACCTCGCACGCGCGCACCGCATGGCACGGCGCCTCGACGCTGGCACCGTCTGGGTCAACACCTACCGCGCGATGTCGCCGATGTCGCCGCGGCAGGGCTTCAAGAGCTCGGGTGTCGGCATCGAGCACGGCCTCGAGTCGATGCATGAGTACACGCGGTTGAAGAGCGTCTGGATCAACACCGATGAGGGGCCGGTCGCCGACCCCTTCGTGATGCGGGGCTGACCATGCCGCTCATCGACGTCTCCATCGCCCGCGGGCGCACCCCCGCTCAGCTGCGCGCACTCATGCACGCACTCCACGCGGCTGCCGAGACCACCGTCGGCGCCGCATCCGACAACATCACCGTCATCGTGCGCGAGGTCGAGCGAGAGCACTGGTCGCGCACCGACACCACCGTCGCCGAGCGCGACGCCGTCAGCACGTAGAGAAGGAAGAGGAACATCATGCGCTTTTCGCTGTTCGTCCACATGGAGCGCTGGGACGACGCCGTTCCGCACCAGCAGTCATGGAAAGACCTGACCGAGCTGGTGCTGGCCGCCGAGGCCGGCGGCTTCGACAAGGTATGGATCGGTGAGCACCACGCCATGGAGTACACGGTCTCGCCGAACCCGATGGTGCAGTTGGCGAACCTCGCAGCCCTCACCTCGCGCATCCGCCTGGGTGCCGGCACGATCATCGCCCCGTTCTGGAACCCCATCCGAGCGGCCGGCGAGGCAGCCCTGCTCGACGTCATCAGTGGCGGCCGCGCCGAGGTCGGCTTGGCGCGCGGCGCCTACCAGTACGAGTTCGACCGGCTCGTGCCGGGCGTCGCCGCGACCGACGGAGGCGAGCACCTGCGCGAGATCGTGCCGGCGATCCGCAAGCTGTGGGAGGGGGACTACGCGCACGACGGCAAGATCTGGCAGTTCCCGACCTCGACGAGCGTGCCGAAGCCGGTGCAGCCCGTGGGCCCGCCGATGTGGATCGCGGCGCGCGACCCCTCCTCGCATGACTTCGCCGTCGCGAACGGCTGCAACGTCATGGTGACGCCGCTGGCGAAGGGCGACGAAGAGGTGCAGGCTCTCGTCGACAAGTTCGAGACCGCGATCGCCGCCCACCCCGAGATCGAGCGCCGCCCAGAGATCATGGTGCTGCGCCACACGCACGTGCATGCCGAGAGCGACCCGGAGGGCTGGCGCGCGCCGGCCGAGGCGATCAACCGCTTCTACCGCACGTTCGATGCGGTGTTCGGCAACAAGGTGCAGGCGGTGAACGGCTTCCACGAGCCGAGCCCGGAGTCGAAGTTCGCGGAGCGCCCCGAGTTCCAGCCCGAGAACCTGCACCGCACAGCGATGATCGGCACGCCCAACGAGGTCGTCGAGCGCCTCCGGCACTACGAGGCGCTCGGCGTCGACGAGTACAGCTTCTGGATCGACAACAGCATGTCGCACGACGAGAAGGCGGCATCCCTCCGGCTCTTCATCGACGAGGTCGTTCCCGCGTTCCAGCAGTAGAGCGCATCCCATTGCCGTGCGCATCTGCTCGCACCGCGATCAGCAACACAACGAAGTGAGGCACACATGAACGAGCGAAGCACGTCGCAGCGCTGGCGACTGTCGGGACGAGGGCCCGGCTACAACGAGGGCGCCCACCCCGATGATCCCGACTTCGCAGGATCCGGCCTCGCGCCCGTCGGCGAGCCCAGTGCCGCGCAGGTGGAGGCGGACGCCAAGCGCCACCGCCCCGGCGTGGTGTTCTGGGGCTCGCTCGCGCTCATCCTTGCGTTCGTGTCCTGGGCAGCCATTTCGCCCGAGTCGCTCAACGCCACGATGACCGGTGCCATCAACTGGAGCACCGAAGCGGTCGGCTGGACCTACCTCCTGGTGACCACCGGTTGCATTGGCTTGCTGGTGTACCTCGCGTTCAGCAGGTTCGGCAACATCCGCTTGGGAGCAGACACCGACCGGCCCGAGTTCAGCACCTGGGCGTGGCTGGCGATGATCCTCTCCGCTGTCATGGGCGTCGGTCTCATCAGCTATGGCGTGGCCGAGCCAATCTCGCACTTCGTGACACCGCCGCACGGGCTGGCGGAGGCGGGAACCCGGGAGGCAGCAGTCGTCGCGATGCAGTTCTCATACTTCGACTGGGGTCCCCACGCGTGGGCCGTGTTCGGCGTCTTCGGCCTCGCGATCGCCTATTCGACGCACCGCAAGGGCAACACCGGGCTGGTCTCCCCCATGCTGCGGCCGATCCTCGGGAAGCGGGTCGACGGACCACTCGGCAACGTCATCGACATGTTCGCCGTCATTGCCACGCTCTTCGGCACCACGACGTCGCTCGGCCTCGGCGCCTCGCAGATCACGGAGGGCATGAATCGGGTGTTCGGGTTGCCCACCGAGACCTTCGTCCAGGTGCTCGTCATCGCAGTGATCACGGTCATCTTCACGCTCTCTGCACTGTCGGGCGTCAACCGCGGCATCAAGTACATCAGCCAGTTCACGATGCTCGCCTCGGTGGCGTTGGGGATCTACGTCTTCTTCGTCGGACCGAGCGGCTTCATCGCCAACCTGTTCGTGCGATCGACGGGCGCCTACCTTGGCAACTTCCTGGAGATGAGCTTCATCACCCCACTGTCGAGCTCTGACTCGCAGTGGATGCAGTGGTGGACGTACTTCATCATGGCGTGGTGGCTGAGCTGGGGCGCCTTCGTCGGCGTCTTCCTCGCGAAGATCTCTCGCGGTCGCACTGTGCGGCAGTTCGTGACCGGCGTGCTGATCGTGCCCAGCCTCGTCTTCTTCGGCTGGTTCACGATCTTCGGCGGCGCGGCTATCCACTCCGACATGGAGAGCGGCGGTGTCATCGGGGCAGCGGCGACCGAGGACATCAACTCGGCGTTCTTCGAGATGCTCGCGAGCCTCCCGCTGGTGCAGATCACGTCGGTCATCGCGATGATCCTGGTCGTGCTGTTCTTCATCTCCGGCGCGGACGCGAACACGTTCGTGCTGAGCATGATGTCGTCGCGAGGGGCGCTGAACCCCTCGAAGCCGGTGCTCGTCGTGTGGGGTGCGCTGACGGGTGTGTGTGCCGCGCTGCTGCTGCTGATGGGCGGCCTGGCGGCGCTCCAGCAGGCCGCGATGCTGTCTGCGCTGCCCTTCACCGTAATCGTCGCGATGCTGGGCTACTCTCTGGTGCACCAGCTGCGCCGCGACCCGCACTTCGACTCGATGCGAGACGTGCGTCGCGAGGAGTTGCGCACCGGCGTGCTGCGTCTGCAGAAGTAGACGCGGCCCCGCTCGGATCGCGCCTGCCCGCCACCGGCCAGGCGCGATCCGAGTGCTCGTCCACCAATGCCCTCGACACCTTAGGCTACGACCATGACCGCAACGACGCGCTTCCTCGACCTCGCCGACCCGAGCTTCAACGTCACCTCCGACGTCGTCCATGACGCGCGCGACGACAGCTGGTTCGCCGAGACGCCGTACGGCTGGGCCGTGCTGCGCTACGAGGAGGGCACGGCGCTGCTGAAGGACCGCCGCTTCCGGCAGGGCAACGCGCAGTGGCCCGACCAGAACGGCATCCACGATGGGCCGTGGCGCGAGTGGTGGCAGCAGACGCTGCTCAGCATCGAGGGCGACGACCACCTGCGGCTGCGCAAGCTGCTCGGCCCGGCGTTCCGCATGAAGACGATCGAGGCGATGCGGCCGCGCTTCCAGTCGCTCGCGAACGAGCTGATCGACGGTTTCGCGGGGCGCGGCACAGTGGAGTTCGTGAGTGAGTTCGCCGAGCCCTACTCCTCCCGCATCCTCTGCTTCCTGCTGGGCCTGCCGGACGAGGAGTGGCCGCAGGTCGCGCACTGGGCCGATGACCTCGGCAAGTCGTTCGGCATCAACGTGCGCCAAGATCTGCCGCGCATCGAGGCGGCGCTCGAGGGCCTCACCGGCTACATCGAGGAGGTCATCGCCGACCGCCAGGCGCAGCCCCGCGACGACCTGGTCTCGACCCTCATCGCCGCGCACGAGGGCTCGGATGCGCTGAACCGCCGTGAGCTGTCGGTCGCCCTGGTCTTCCTCGCCTTCGCCGGCATGGAGACCACCCGCAACCAGCTGGGGCTGGCGGTGCAGACGTTCCTCAAGCACCCGGACCAGTGGAAGCTGATGGCCGAGCGGCCCGAGCTCGGCAGCCGTGCGGTCGAGGAGGTCATGCGCGTGGCACCGACGGTCACCTGGGTGACCCGCGAGGCGATCGAGGATGTCGACCTCAACGGGCTGCAGATCCCCGCCGGCGGCATCGTGCAGGTGCTCTCGCACGCGACCGGCACCGACCCGCGAGCGATGGCCGAGCACGCACGCTTCGACATCACCTACGACGACCGGCCGCTGCACTCGGGCTTCGGCGGAGGCGTGCACCACTGCCTCGGCCACTTCGTCGCCCGCACCGACATGAGCGTGGCGCTGCCGCTGCTCGCGCAGCGGATGCCGGATGTCGCGGCCGACGGCCCGGGCGAGTGGCTGCCCGTCTCGGGCAACACGGGGCCCGTGCGGTTCCCGCTGCGGTTCACGCCGGAGCAGTGACCCTGGCTGCCGCCTGCCTGCGGCCCGCTGCCGCTACCTGGAGTATGTGCCGACGAAGCGGTTCTGCTCGATGATGGCGTCTGCGTAGTCGGCCAGGAAATCCTCCCTGCTCGGCTCTCCCGAGACTGCTCGCGAGAGCGCGTAGACCCAGAAGTAGTAGTGGTGCTGGCCGTGTCCGACGGGCGGCTGCGGTCCCGACCACGCCTTGTCGCCAGGGGTGTTGGGTCCCGTGCGGAGCGCATCCGTGTCGATCACGCCGTCGCGCGGCGCGATGCCATAGGCGGTCCAGTGCGTAAAGCCCTGCGGCAGCGGTGCGTCGGGGTCGTGCATGATGATCGCGAGTTCGACGGCAGCTGCCGGCACCCCCGTCACGGTCAGGCTCGGCAGCGCGTTCTCGAAATCAGCGGTGAAGCGGTCAGGGATGCGGTCGCCCGCGACGATGTCGTCGCTGGAGATCGCGAGGTCGGCGATGTTCATGCCCATGATGGGGTGTCCTCTCCGTGCTTGCTCGTACCGGCGGCGGGGTCGATTCCCTCGTCACCGCAGTGCCACGCATCGTATCGATGCGATTCTCCACAAGCTGGTCCTCCCCGATCCCACACCGGAGACCGTCTGCCGCATCCTCACCTGCATGAGAGCGGATGCGACCCACCGGTTCGAGTTCGAGGTCAGCGGCGGCAGCCGACCGCCCTTCGTCTGCCTCGCTCGCACGCGAGCGGAGGCACAGCGGGTTGCGCTCCATGCTCGGGCGCCGGTGCGGCTGACGCGTGCTCAGCAGCTAGGGCCAGATGAGGGCGACGCGCAGGCACGACAGCTGGTGTCGTCCGAGGGCCTACTGGCTCCCCCGTGGCGCGACGACGTCGCCACGATCGTGCAGGTGCTCGATCACGTGCGGCTGGAACCCGACGACTCGGCATCCATCATCCCGGCCGCGTTCCTGCCTGCCGACGAGATCGTTGCCCGGGGTCTCTCTGCGTGCGGCTGCGGCTGGCGACACGCGGGTGAGACGGTCAACCGGATCGCGGTGGAACCCACGGTGTCGATCTCCGTGGCGATGGTCACCGATGGCGGCTGGCAATTGCATCTGTGGTCGAAGTCCCTGCCGGCCGACAAGATCGACGCATTCGGCTGGGAGCGGTGCGCGGGCGGCCATCCGGTCGTGACCTGGATGCTGAACGCGCGACCGGCGTGCTCCGTCTGGATCATCGCGAGCGAGGTGATCGACGCACTGCGCACCCTCGCCGACCTCCGGCCGAGCGAGCTCTCCTGCGTGCCGGTGCCGCGCGCGCATCCCTCGCGATAGCCGCCCCGTTCCCGTCGGCGGATGCCGCGGACGGGGTCAGAGGCGGCTCCAGGCTTCGGTGAGCACACTACGCAGAATCTGCTCGATCTCGGTGAACTCGGGCGCCCCGATGGTCAGCGGCGGTGCGAGCTGGATGACGGGGTCGCCGCGGTCGTCCGCGCGGCAGTACAGGCCGGCATCGAACAGTGCCTTCGAGAGGAAGCCGCGCAGCAAGCGCTCGGACTCGTCGTCGTCGAATGTCTCCTTGGTCGCCTTGTCCTTCACGAGCTCGATGCCGAAGAAGTACCCGTCGCCGCGCACGTCGCCGACGATCGGCAGGTCGGTGAGCTGCTCGAGCGTGGAGCGGAACACGGGCGAGTTCTCGCGGACGTGCTCCAGCAGCCCCTCCTCCTCGAAGATGTCGAGGTTCTCGAGCGCGACGGCCGCCGAGACCGGGTGCCCGCCGAACGTGTAGCCGTGGTAGAACGTCGTGTCTCCATGGGCGAACGGCTCGTAGATGCGGTCAGACACGATGGTGCCGCCGAGCGGTGCGTAGCCGCTCGTGGCAGCCTTCGCGAACGTGATCATGTCGGGCTGGTAGCCGTAGGCGTCGCACGCGAACATGTGGCCGATGCGCCCGAACGCACAGATGACCTCATCCGACACGAGCAGCACGTCGTAGCGATCGCAGATCTCGCGCACGCGCTGGAAGTAGCCGGGAGGGGGCGGGAAGCAGCCGCCCGAGTTCTGCACCGGCTCGAGGAAGACGGCGGCGACGGTGTCGGGGCCCTCGAACTGGATCATCTCCTCGATGCGGTCCGCGGCCCACACCCCGAACTGCTCGAGGTTCTCGGACGGCGCGCCCATGTCAGCGGCCCGGTAGAAGTTCGTGTTCGGCACGCGGAAGCCGCCGGGCGTGATCGGCTCGAACATCTCCTTCATCGCCGGGATGCCGGTGATCGCGAGCGCGCCCTGCGGCGTGCCGTGGTAGGCGACGGAGCGCGAGATGACCTTGTGCTTGGTGGGCTTGCCCTGCAGCTTCCAGTACTGCTTCGCGAGCTTGAACGCCGTCTCGACAGCTTCGCCGCCGCCGGTCGAGAAGAACACCTTGTTCAGGTCACCCGGTGCGTAGTCGGCGATGCGATCGGCCAGCTCGATTGCGGCGGGATGCGCGTAGGACCAGATCGGGAAGAAGGCCAGCTCCTCCGACTGCTTCGCGGCGGCGGCAGCGAGTCGCTTCCGGCCGTGACCGGCCGCGACCACGAACAGGCCCGCGAGCCCGTCGATGTACCGCTTGCCCTTCGAGTCCCAGATGTGGTGGCCCTCGCCCTTGACGATGATCGGGACGCCCGGTCCCTCCGTCATCACGGACTGTCGCGCGAAGTGCATCCACAGATGGTCTTTCGCCATCTGCTGCAGCTCCGCCTCGGTGCGGGCATCGCGATCGCTCTTGGTCGTGCTCTGCAGTGTCATCGGGTTCCCCAGTCGTAGAGCTGCTTGCGGAGTTTGAGGTAGACGAAGGTCTCGGTCGAGTCCACCTCCGGAATTCGCCGCACGCGGTCGTTCAGCATCGTGATGAGCTCGTCGTCGCTCTCGCACACGACTTCGACGAGCAGGTCGAACGACCCTGCGGTCAGGACCACGTACGAGACGCCGGGCATGTCGATCAGCGCATCCGCGACTGTCCTGGCATCGCCGGAGACTTTCACCCCGATCATCGCCTGACGGGCGAATCCGAGCTGCATCGGATCGGTGACTGCCACGATCTGCATCACACCGGCGTCCATGAGCCGCTGCACGCGTTGCCTCGTCGCGGCTTCGCTGAGACCGACGGCCTTGCCGATCTCGCCGTACGGCCGGCGCCCGTCCTCCTGCAGCTGCTCGATGATCGCCTTGCTCGTCTCATCGAGCACGGGCGGCTTCATCGTCGGCGACATGCACCGAGTCTCCCACTGAATCCGCTCCGTTGCAACTGAATCAGTGGCTTAGCGGTGTGTCGCGATAGTAAACGAGTGCGAACAATCGAACCGCAACGAATATCGTTGCAACGACGCATCGTGATGCGCTTCGTGACGCGCGCCCTCAGGCGGTCTTGTCGAACTCCCGCGCGACGCCGGCGATGAACGTCGCGCGGATGGAGACACCGGGCAGGTCGTGAGGCTGCTGCTCGCGCGGATCCCGCGCGAGCCAGACGAGGTCGGCGCTCATCCCGGGCCGGATCTCGCCCCACGGTGTGGGCGAGAGATCGGCGAACGCCTGGTGCGCGACGGCAGCCGAGTACCCGTGGAGTGCGGCTTCGACACCGAGGATCTCCTCGGGCATCCAGCCACCGGCCGGCTCGCCCTCCTCCGTCTGCCGCGAGGTCGCGATCGCGATCCCATCGAGGGGAGCTCCTGACGAGCATGGCCAGTCGGAGCCGAATGCGACCCGGGCACCGGATGCCGCGAGCGACTGCATGCGGTACTGCCGGTCGGCGCGCTCCCGCCCAAGCCGGGGCACGGTGAGCACCGTCATCAGGGCGTCGAGCTGCGCCCAGAGCGGCTGCATCGTCGCGATGACGTCGAGCTCGGCAAAGCGCGGAAGGTCAGCGTCATCGATGAGCTGCGCGTGAGCGATGACCGGCCGACGCTCGCGAGGCCCGTTGGCCTCGATCGCGCCCTCGATCGCATCGAGGGCCTGCCGAACCGCGGCGTCGCCGATCGCGTGCACGTGGATCTGGAAGCCTGCGGCGTCGACGGCTCGCACGGCCTCGGCGAGAGCATCGCCGTGCCAGACGGTCATGCCGTGCTTGTGCAGGGCCGAGCAGTACGGCTCGATCAGGGCACCGGTCTCGTTCTCGACGACGCCGTCGGCGAAGAACTTCACGGTGTGCGCCGTGAGCATCGGCGACGCGACATCAGCCACCCGGTTGCGCGCTTCGATCATCGCCGGCAGCTGTCGCTCGAAGTGCCGGGGGTCGGCGTAGAGCGCGAGATTGCAGCGGAACGGCAGGATGTCGCGCGCTGCCGCCTCGACGTAGACGTCGACATCTTCCGGTTCCACCCACGCGTCCTGCACCCAGGTGACGCCGCGCGGCAGGTAGTAGTCACCAGCAGCCGTGATCGCTCGAAGCCCAGCCTCGAGATCGCGCGTCGGTGCTGCCGCTATGACCAGGTCGACCGCACCCCACTCACGCAACGTGCCCAGCGGTGCGCCGTCGTCACGACGCGGGATCTCGCCGAGCACGGGCTCGGGGGTCGTCGCGTCGATGCCCGCGAGCTCAAGCGCGCGGGAGTTGCACCAGACCGTGTGGTAGTCCCAAGCCCGCAGCACCACCGGCCGATCGGAGACTGCCTCGTCGAGCCACCGGGCGTCGAAGAGTCCGTTCTCGATGAGGCTGCCGTCGTATGACGCCCCGAAGATCCACTCTGCATCAGGATTGGCCTCCGCGTAGCGGCGCACTTCCACCACGATCTCCGCGACCGAGGCGCACTCGCGCACGGCTGGGCCCTGCTCCTCGAATCCGCCGAGCATCGGATGGGCGTGCCCGTCACCGAACGAGGGCATGAGGAATCCGCCGTCGAGATCTACGAGGTCGACCGGAGCGCGCTCGGCGAGCTGTCGGGCCTCATCGCCCACCGCCGCAATCACGCCCTCGCGCACAAGCAGTGCGTCACTCGCGGGTCGATCAGCGCCCAGCCAGATGGTGCCACCGGTGAAGAGAGTCGTCGTCACGTTCGTCATCCTTGTCGAAGCTCATACGAACACTGTTCGTACGCGGATGCAGTGTAATGTAGCATCGCGGAAGGATGGATGGGAAGCAGCAAACCGGCATGGCAACGCCGATGAATCGGAACCGCATTGTGACGGCAGCTCTCGATCTCGTCGACGAGGACGGCGCCGAGGCGCTCTCGCTGCGGGCCGTGGCGAGGCGCGTCGATCGTCAGGTCTCGTCTCTTTACAATCACATCTCCGGCCGGGGTGAGCTCATCGAGCTGGTGCGCGGACGCATCGTCGCCGAGATCGACGTGAGCGCATTCGGCCGCGACCGCTGGGATATCGCGCTCGAGACCTGGGCATCGTCGTATCTCAGTGCGTTCGCGGCGCACCCGAACCTGGTCAGGCTGCTGGCAACGACACCGATCCGCGACGCGTCCACGTTCGCGATGTATGACGCGGTGGTCTCCTCGCTGGTCTCGAGCGGCTGGCCCAGGCACGAAGCAGTCGCAGTGATGCGCACGGTGGAAGCGCACGTGCTCGGCTCCGCACTCGACTTGGTGGCGCCGGATGACATGCTGGCGCAGCACGCGGTGCCGACCGAGCTCGCCAGCATCCGCACCGCACTCGATCCTGCACACGCGGCGTCGTACAGCGCTGACCGAGCGTTTCAGCTCGGCATCGAGGCCCTGCTCACGGGCCTGAGAGCGCGACGGTCGCTCCTCGACCGCTGAGCGCCGTCAGCCGCGGTGTCGACAGGCCTATTCGACCGCTGGCTCGTGCAGCATGGCGAGGGCCTCGACGCGGCCCGCGACCCCGAGCTTGCGGTAGATCGCGGTAACGTGATTCTGCAGCGTCTTGACGGAGATGCCGAGGTCGGCGGCGAGCTGGGCGTTCGATGACGCCGTGCCGAGCTCAGCGAGCACGTTCCGCTCTCGTGGGCTCAGCTCCTTCATGACGGGAGTCGCGCTGGGCGGCACGACCCCGATCCGGATGATCCTCGTCGCGTCGCGGAGCAGCAGCGCATACCCCGCGCCGAGTTCGTCGAGCAGCGCACGCGCCGTCACTTCCGCGTCGATGATCTCTTCCAGTGTCGTCTCGCAGTTCGACGGGGTCACGAGCTCGACGAGGAGTTCCGATCCCTCGCTGCGGGCATGCACCGTGATCGGCATGCCGATCCGCTCTCGTGCTCGGCCGATGAGCTGCCCGATCGCCAGCGCGTGCCGCGTCGCGAACTCCAAGGGCAGCAGCTCCGGCCAGGCGTCGAACTCGATGCGCATGGTGCGCCACTGCGCATCCGTCATCGATGACCGGATCTGACTGCGCAGCAGCGCTTCGCCATCGACGACGGCCCTCTCGGCGGCGCGCACGCCGCTGGCGACATCGCGCACGAGAGCCGCGACCTGCGCGGCGGCGAGGTCGCCCCGCTCGATCGTCTCGATCGCGACGTCGAGCGACTTGGCTATCCGCTCGCGTTCAACCTGCGTCGCGATCGACCACTGCGCCGTCCACCGTCGGGCGAAGGATCCCCGTTGGGCGCGCAACAGCTCCAGCTGCTCCGCAGTGCGTCGGGCATCCACGACAGTCGCGATGAGCGTCGCCAGCTCCTCGACCGCATCGATCTCGTCGGCGACGAACTCCCTTGGCGCCATCGAGAACACCTCGATTGCCCCCACGCGGCGCGAGCCGAGCAGCATCGGCACGCACATGTACCCCCGCAGCTCCTGGCGCCACGTCGGCACGCGCGCTGCTCCGGCGTGCTGCTGCAGGTCGCGAGCGACCACGGGCTCGCGCAAGCTGTACGCCCGGCCGGCCAGGCCCTCGTGCAGCTGCCAACCGCTGGTCGCGCGCCGGTAGGTGTCGTCGAGCCCTCGGCTGACCAGCGGGAAGAAGTGATGCCTGCTCGTGTCCGCGATGACAATCTCACCGATCGACGCCGCCGCCGCGATCAGCACAGCGTCCAGGCATGCCTCGTATGCCTGCTGCGGGCTGTCAGCACTGCGCAACGCATGCATGAGGTGACCCCAGGCGACCGTCCGACTTCCACCCGTTCGCGGATCGCTCATCGCACCGCTCGTGTCCCTGACTGACCGACGGCCACTCCCCGGGGCCCGGACGGCAACCGCAGCGGCCATCGGCGCAGATCGAGGGGCGAACGCCGCGAGTTGGGCGAATGCGCTCAGTCGATTTCCCTGCGAATCGAGCGCATGCAGTTCCCGGATCGCCAGCAGGTCCGCATCATCGAAGACCCGGTAGCCGTTGGCCGCGCGTCGCGGCGCGAGGTACCCTTTCGCCTCCCACGCGCGAAGCTTCCAGGCGGGCACGCCCGTGGCTCTCGCGGCATCCCCGATGGACATAGCAGCCACGACGCGACCTTATCCTGCTGCGTCAGTGCTGGTGGATGCGTCCCGACACGATGTCCGCGACCGTCGCAAGCCCAGAGGTCGTGCGCTTGCCTCGGTACTCAATGCGGTCCGCCGTGCCGTACGCACCGTAGATGACGCGCGTCGCGAGCCAGCGCAGCGGCTCCGGCTCCCACTTGCGCACCGAGTGACCGACCCAGGGCAGCTCGACGAGCTCGGTGTGCTCGCCGAGGATCAGATCGCGCAGTGTCCGGCCCGCGAGGTTCGTCGCGGTCACTCCGGTGCCGACGTAGCCGCCAGCGTGTCCGATCCCGCTGACAGCATCGAAGTCGACGGTGGCAGACCAGTCCCGAGGCACCCCGAGCGTGCCCGACCAGAGATGTTGCGTCGCCACGTCTTCGAGTGCCGGGAAGAACCGCGTCAGCAGTGTGCGGAGCGTGCGCTCGGTCACCGGCTGCGTCTGCCCGTCGTCGTCGGTCTGCGAGTTCCACCGGTACGGCACGCCGCGCCCACCGAACGCGATCCGGTCGTCGGCGGTGCGTTGCGCATACATGTAGACGTGGGCGAAGTCGCCGAGCACCTCTCGCCCTTCCCAGCCGATGCTCTCCCACTGTGCCGGGGTGAGCTGCTCCGTGACGATCATCGAGGAGTTCATGGGCAACCACTCGCGCCGGAGCCCCTTGATGCCTGCAGTGAACCCCTCGGTCGCGCGGACGATCGCATCTGCCCGAACCGTGCCCGTGGCGGTGATCGCCTCGCGCGGCCTGATCTCCAGCACCGGTGTCGACTCATAGATCTCGACTCCGAGGCCAGCCACGGCCTTCGCCAGCCCTGCGGCGAGCTTGGCGGGATGGATGCGTGCGGCGTGCGGGTGGCACACGCCGGCCAGGGTGCCCGCGACGTTGATGCGCGCGCGTGACTCCGCGGCGCTCAGCACCGTCAGGTCGGTGCCTCGCCAGCTGCGTTCGGCCGTGACCGATGCCTGCAGCCGCCGCACCTGTGCCGGCGTGTAGGCCACCTGCAGGTTGCCACCCTTCACGATGTCGGCGTCGATGCCTTCGGCGTGGGCGACCCGGATCACCTCGTCGATGGTGTCGTTCATCTCCAGCTGGAAGCGCTGCGCCGCATCGCGGCCGTGGGTCCGCACGTACTGCTTGAGGCCTCCTGTGACCGAGTTGGTGAGCCACCCACCGTTGCGGCCGGACGCGCCGAACCCGCAGAACCGCGCCTCGAGGATCGCGATGCGCCACTGGGGTCTGGCGAGCTTCAGGTAGTAGGCCGTCCACAGGCCGGTGTAGCCGCCGCCGACGATCGCGACATCGACGTCCAGGTCTCCGTCGAGCGAGGGTCGAGCCTCCGGCATCCCGAGCGAGGTCCACCAGTGCGAGACATTCCCGTTGATCATGCTGCTGTGCTCCTGGTTCAGATGGCCCGGACGGGCTCGTCCTGGCTTTCGGCGTCGTCGAGCAGCACCGCGTCCTCGGGCGCCCAGCCGACGAGGACGCGATCTCCGATGCGTGCGGCGGCCGCCTCGCGCTCCGGTACGCGCACGATGGCGACGCCGAGCTCTGTGGTGACGTTGTACTTGCGTTCCGGGCCGAGGTAGACCATGTCCTCGATCGTCCCCTCGATGCGGTTCACCGCACGCTCCGGCAGGCTCGTGCCTGCGGCGTCGGAGATGTGCAGGTTCTCGGGCCGGATGAGGACCGCTCCGCGCTGAGAGGCGATGGACCCGGCGACCTGCAGTTCGCGCCCGCCGGCAGAGAAGCGACCCTGCGCGAGGGTGCCTTGGATCACGGTCGCCTCACCGATGAAGCGACCCACGAATAGCGTCTCTGGAGCGTCGTAGAGCTCGTGCGCGGTGCCGATCTGCTCGATCCGACCCTCGTTGAAGACCGCGATCCGGTCGGAGAGCACGAGCGCCTCCTCCTGGTCGTGCGTGACGTAGATGAAGGTGCTCCCGAGTTCTCGGTGGATGCGGCGCAGCTCGAGCTGCAGCCATTCGCGCAGCTTCTTGTCGAGCGCTCCGAGCGGCTCATCCATGAGCAGGATCGGAGGGCGGTAGACGAGCGCGCGCGCCAAAGCGACGCGCTGCTGCTGACCTCCCGAGAGCTGACGAGGGAAGCGCTCCGCATAGCTGCCCAGCCGCACCATCTCCATGGCCGCGTCTGTCGCCGATACTCGCTCCGGCTTCGACATCTTGCGCTGCTTGAGCGGAAACTCGACGTTCGCTCTGACCGTCATGTGCGGGAAGAGCGCGTAGTGCTGGAAGACGACACCGAGATTGCGCTCGTGCGCCTGCAGCTTCTCCAGCGGAGCGCCGTCCAGCAGCATGCTGCCCTCGGAGGCCTCGATGAAGCCCGCGATGAGGTTGAGAGTGGTCGTCTTCCCCGAGCCCGAGGGACCGAGGAACGTCAGGAACTCCCCGCGCTGCACGTCGAGGTCCACGTGCTCTAGCGCAGTGGCGTCGCCGTAGCGCTTGGTGAGGCCCTGAAGACTGAGGATGGTCGAGTCGTCCGCCATGAGAGGTTCCTTCGCGGTATTCCGTTCGGATTCGAAAGCGGGGGTCATCAGTCGTCCCCCGGCGTGCTGGTGCGGCGGCGCGAGAGCGGAACGACGACAAACCGATAGAGGATGAAGCCGAGGACCACCGAGAGCAGGATGAGGGTCGCTGCCGCCGCAATCGTCGGGTCGGTCGAACGTGTCACGCTCGCGTACATCGTGATCGGCAGGGTCTGCAGCGACGGGCTCACCATGAACTGCGACACGATGATCTCGTCGAAGCTCGTGACGAACGCGAAGACCGCGCCCGCTGCGATGCCCGGGGCGATGAGCGGCACGGTGACGCGCCAGAACGTCGTGAGGCGATTCGCGCCCAGGCTCGCTGCCGCGAGCTCGAGCGTTCGGTCGTAGCCGGCCAGCGAGGCGTTGACGGCGATCATCACGAAGGGGAGCGCGAGGCACACGTGCACCAGGACGAACCCCGTCAGCGTGCCCACGAGATCGGTGACAAGGAAGAAGGTGTAGATGCCGGCGCCGGCGATGATCGGCGGCACGATCATCGGGGTGAGCATGAGCGTCTGCGCCATGCCCGCGAGCCGACTCGTCGAGCGGTTGATCGCCAGCGCGGCGATCGTGCCGAGCGGCGCCGAGATGACCACGGTCAGCAGCCCGATGAGCACCGAGTTGCCGAGAGCGCGCAGCCAGCTCGAGTCGGTGAAGAACTCCTCGTACCAGCGCGTGGAGAATCCCTGCGGCGGGAACTGGAAGCTCGCGTTCTCGGCGAACGAGATGGGCACCACGATGAACATCGGCGCCACGAGCCAGATCGAGGTGATGATGGCGAAGCTGCCCAGCAGGATGGAACGGCGCGGTTTCGTGTCGTTCATGCCTTGCTCCCTCCCACCATGTTCGCAACCGCATCCCCGCCGGCTCGTCGTCCGATCAGCGCCGCCACGCTGAGGATGGTCAGGGTGACCAGCAGCAGCACCAGCCCGATGACGGCCCCGTGGCCCCACTGGCCGAGGTTCTGCACCTGGCCCTGGATGAGCGTCGAGAGGAATGTCTCGCGTGCGCTGCCGAGCATCGCGGGCGTGATGTAGAAGCCCAGCGCCATGACGAAGCACAGCAGTGCGCCAGCAGCGACCCCCGGGAGCGACAGCGGCAGGTAGACGGCGAAGAACGCCTTGCGGCGCGTCGCACCCAGGCTCTGGGCCGCGGTGAGCAACCGCCGATCGACCTGCGCCATGGTCGAGTACATCGGCAGCACGACGAACGGCAGCAGCACCTGTGCCATGCCGATCAGCACGGCTGTCGGCGTGCGCAGCACACCGAGCTGGTCGACGCCGAACAGCGCCGCGAAGTCGCCGATCGGTCCGCTGTCCTGCAGCAGCAGGACCCACGCGAAGGTGCGCACCACGGCGCTCGTGAGGAAGGGCACGAGGACGGCGAGCATGAGCACGCTTCGGATGGTGGGCGACGTCGACGTCATGAAGTAGGCGAACGGGTAGGCCACGAGCACGCAGATGACCATCACCCAGAAGCTGATCGCGATCGTGCGCCAGAGCACATCGACGTTGACAGGCTGGCCGAAGAACCACTCGAAGTTCTGCGTCCCGGGCTGCGGATCCGTGAACGCGGCCACCAGCACCGAGAGCATCGGGTAGAAGTAGAAGACCGCGAGCACGAGGAACGCGGGCGCGAGTGCGAGCAGCAGCCCGCTCATCCCCGTCGACGATCGCTTGGCTCGCTGAGCCTCGGGTTGACGCATCGTCGCGATCGCCCGCGTGCTCAGCGCAGAGAACTTCGAGGTGTCGGTGTCTGCCATGAGGATCCCCTCTGCTCCAGTGGTTGGGAACAAGCCCTGCCGCGGCCCTCGCTCACGCGGAGTGAGCGAGAGCCGCGACGGGTCGATCAGCCACCGGCGACGATCGAGCTCCAGCGATCCTGCAGACCCGACACGACGTCGGCATCCGCCCAGAACTCCGTGGCGACGGGCACGCCGGAGCCGGACTTGTCCGGAGCGGTCACGAGGTACTCCTGTGTGAGTCCATCGATGTCGGGTTCGGAGTTCACGTTCGCCGGCGAGTAACCCGTCGCCTCGGTGAACGCGGCCTGCTGCTCAGCGCCGAGCGCGTAGTTGATGGCGTAGTAGGCCGCTTCGGCGTTCTCGGTGCCCTTCACGATCGCGAAGTAGTCGACGACTGCGATCCACTGATCCCACTGGGTGCTCAGCGTCGCGCCGTTCTGCGCTGCTGCGAGGATGCGACCGGTCCAGGCGGCGCCCATGACAGCCTCACCCGACTCCAGCAGCTGCTGTGCAGAGGCACCGGTGTCATAGAACACGATCGAGTCAGCGATCTCCTCGATCTTGTCGAGACCCATGTTCGCCCACTCCTGGGTGAACGGTGTGGACGGGTCCCAACCAGCGGCGATCGCGGCGCCCTGCACGACGGGAGCGTCGATGCTGCCGCCGCCGTTGTAGAACGTGCGGTTGCCCGGGAACTTGTCGGTGTCGAAGAAGTCCTGCCACGTGCGGGGTCCGTCCTCGCCGAACGTGTCGGTGTTGTAGGTGATGGCCACGCCATAGATGATCGAAGGCACGCCGCAATCGAGCAGCGGGATGCCCTCTGGGATCTCGGATGTGTCGAGCTGGGCCATGTCGAGCTCCTCGAAGAGCGTGCCGCACTCGCGCTCGATCTGATCGGCGTAGCTCGAGACGAAGTCCCACTGGATGTTGCCGGACGAGACCTGCGCCTCGATCTTGGCCAGCGTCTGCGGTGAGTCCTGATTGAACTCCACGCCGGAGGCGCTCGCGAACGGGTCGAACCAGGCAGACATCATCCCGTCCTGCGTGGTGCCGCCATCGCCCGCGAACGTGAGCGTGTGGCCGTCGAGCAGACCGTCGGGCACGCTGCCGAGCGTCGGATCCGTGATGGCGGGAACCGGCTCAGCCGAGCCACCCCCGGCACAGCCGGTCAGGGCCAGCGCCGCCGCTGCCGCGATCGCTCCTCCGCGTACGAAATGCTTCATCGCATGTCTCCCTCGTCGTGGGTGCGCCCCCTGTCTCGCTCGAGGCGACCGCAACGCTGCGGAGGGGCGGAAATTTCTCGCCTGAGCATTGCAGGAAGGTTGAGCCGCCTCAATAGGCGGCACCCCTACCGCCCGCTTAGGTTCGACCCTATTCTCGCGGGCCGAGCGGGGCGTGACACCCAATGAATGGCCACAACCTTGGCAAAACATTCCCGATACCCTGTCGCTTCCGGTAGACACTGCATGGGCCCCTGCGGTCCGAACGTCGCCGACATCGGCCGCGCAAAGGCTGCGTGCTATGTTCCGCCGCAAGCAGCAACGGTGCTGCGATCGAGACCCGCCCAGGACGAACTGGGCCGGTTAAACCGAAAGGGACAATCATGTCGATTGCCGACTTGGAGCTCAGGCTCAACGAACTCGAGCAACCGGAGGCTCAGGGAGCAGCGATCAGCAGCCGCGACTTCCTGAAGCTGACCGCTCTCACCGTCGTCCTGCCGATCGTGATGATCATCATCGGATGGATGGCGCTTCCATGAGCGCGTCGAATTCCGCGGAGAATGCGGCGGGCACCGCGATCACGGATGGGGCGATGCCGGTCCGTCCCGCGTCGCGCACCTGGGGTCGAATGGCGCTGTTCGGAAGCACGGCCTCTGCCGCCATTGCGACATGGTGCTTCATCGGCGGCGGGTTCGCGGCGTACTACCTGCCAGCGGCATCCGGCGCGCTCGCCATCACCGCGGGCACCTTGCTGGGCGTCTTCTTCGTGGTCCTGGCCGCAGTGCCCGCTTCCACGCGGTACGGCATCGAGGCCGTGCGCTCGACCAGACCCACATTGGGCGCTCGCGGCTCGATGATCACGCTGGTCATTGTGCTCGCGATCATGGTGGGCTGGAACTCGATCCTGATCATCTTCCTAGGGAATGCAGCCGGCGAAGCACTCGTGGCAATGGGCGTGCTGTCGTCCGATGTCCAAGGAGTGGCGTCTGTCGCCTTCTCGATCGTCGGCTTGGCAATCGTGCTGCTGCTGCTGAGGCGCGGCCCGAATGCCGTGCGCGATATAGCGCCGGTCATCGCCACTGGCATCATCATTCTCTCGGTTGCTATCGGAGTCATGCTGGTCGCAACGGTCGGAATCGATGACCTGTTCGCTCTGCCGCCGCTCGGCGCATACGACAGTCAGGCCCTGAACTTTGCGACCGTGCTCGAACTCGGCATCGCGGGTGGCCTTGCCTGGTGGCCGTACATCGGCAGCCTGACGCGGTACTCCCGCAGCACCGGCGCGACGATCACGCCCGTCGTGCTCGGACTCGGCGTCTTGATGAGCTTCGTCCTCGTCATCGGTCTCCTCGCCGCCCTAGCAGTGCCCGAATCAGGCGGCAATCCGACCCTGTTCCTCGTCGAGATCGGTGGGCCGGTCTTCGGCATCGTCGCGCTCGCCTTCATCGTGTTCGCCAATGTCGGAACGACGCTGGTGGGCGTGTATGTGTGCGCCCTGGCGCTCAAGCAGGTTCCGGCCGTCGACCGCAGGCTCGGATGGAAGACAACGACCTTGCTCGTCGCGATCCCTGTCGCTGTGGTGACCGTGTTCTTCGCGGACGTGTTCATCGACTACTACGGCAACTTCCTGGCGTTCATCGGCGTGCTGCTCGGCCCAGTCTGCGGAATCCAGATTGCGGACTACTACGTCATTCGACGGCAGAATCTGAGCATTCGTGATCTCTATTCGCAGTCCACGGGTGGCCGCTACTGGTACGTCGCGGGAGTGAATCCTGTGGGAATCGTCGCGCTGATTGCCGGGATAGTCGCATATATCGCGCTGCTCGATCCGATCAGCTATGTCGCCAACCCTGGATTCGAGTTCATGACTGCGAGCATCCCGGCCGTGCTTGTTGCAGGGGTCGTCTACCTGGCCCTGATGCGGCTCATCCCCAGTTATTGGCCCCGGGCTGCCGTCGCGAGAAGCACCGAAGCGGCCCGCTGACAGGCTTCGCAGAGTCGCGACGCGGCCATGCGAACCGGATGACATTTCAGCTGGGTATCGGAGCAACGTCGTCAGCGCTCTCGTACCGGATGGGTCCGTAGCAAGCGCTCACAGCGGAGCGGCGCGCGTCGAGGTCCTCGATCTGATCTGGAGTTAACGCTTTGGATCGTCGGGGACCTCGACTGCTGCGGGCGGTCGCTCGCTCAGGGAGCCCCCTCGCCCTACCGAAGACCCGACAGCACCCAATGGACGACTCAGGCTGTGGTGTACGGTCGGCTCCGCCCGGCTCAGCAGCGCGCGATCGCCCTCACCGGCGACCCATCGAGGCGCTGCAGCCGGAGCGGCAGCGCGATCAGCTCGCACGTCTCCCCCGGCACCTCATCCAGCCCCCGCAGGTTCTCGATGATGAGGCCACCCGCACCCAGCCAGCGGTCGTGCACCGGCAGGAACGCGGGCCCGTCAGCACTGTCGTCCTCACCAGGCTCCGACGAGTCAGGGCTCAGCGTGTCGACGCCCAGCACGTCGACGCCGAGGGCGAGCAGTGCATCCGCGAGCTCGACCGACACCGCCGGGTGCCGCAGCATGCGGTCGGTACCCCAGTGCGCGTCCCACCCGGTGTGCACGAGGGCGATGCGCTCGCCGTCCCAGGCGCGCAGTTGATCGTCGAGCCCGTCGACGCCGATGGCCTCGCCGTCGGTAGCGGCCACCCGCAGGATGCGCGCCGCGCCCATCAGCCGCGCAGGGTCGATCTCGTCGATCGCCGCGCCGCCCGCGATGGAGTGCGATGGGGCATCCACGTGCGTGCCCGAGTGGGATCCAAGCTGCAGCGCCGTCACGGCGAAGCCGTCGGCCGCGAGCGTCGTGGCCGGCTCGGTCGCCACCTCCGGGTCGCCGGGGTAGACCGGCATACCCGTGACGATGGGATGCGACAAATCGACGATCCTGGAACCGACCTCAGCGCGCGTCATGGCTCCTGTCTAGTCCATTCCCTGTTGTGCCCGCTCCCAGCTGGACATCACCAAGCTGCCCGACAATCCGCGAATCAACGAGCTGCCGGTCGCAAACCTGCGAGTTCGGCCATCACATCCACCGCCGCAGCACGTCGGCTCCCTGATGGATCCCGTACCGAGCCTCGAGCAGGTCCAAAATGTCGCTCGGTGAGAGGGCGGGATTGATGCGCCGTACGGACATCTCGCGAAGCGCGTCAATGGACTCGAAGGCTGCGCGATCACCATTGCGTCAATGAAGTCCGCGGCGCTCTCGGTGCGCAGCGAACGAGGGAGGAGTGCGGCTGGGAAGTCCTTGTGGTTCTCGGTCACGATGACTTCGGCTCCGGCGACGATTGCGGCCCCGAGCACATGCTCATCGTCGGGATCTGGCAACCCGACAGGCTTCACGCAATCCCAAGCGTCGACCGTCGCACCCTCGAACCTGATGCGCATCTGACCGATGAGGCGCGCAGCGCAGGTCGCGGCCTCCTCTTCCCCGACCGAGTGACGCCGCTGAAGTTTGATCGCCTCGTGGCGCTCGAGCTCCTCGAGCACCACGTCGCTCCAGACCGGCTGGAACACGTTCGTCACAGCGAGGCTCAACAAGAAGTCGCGCTGAAGGCTCGGCCAGAGCACGCAGGTATCGAGCGCAGCCACGTACATCCGCTCATGCTGGCATGCACTCAGGCGCTGCCGCGCGCCTTTCTCGCCTCCGCGACACGCTTCCGCACGTCTCGCAGCTGCCGCTCCACATCGAGACCCTCGACATCATCGTCAAGGTCCGACTGCATCTCAGCCAGCAACTCGAACTGTCGCGCGCGGCGCCGCTCTCTGTAGTCGAGCAGATCACTCATCCGAATCCGGCGGTGGGTGCCGACCTTCTCGTGCGGAAGTTCGCCGCGGTCGATGATGGCAATGACCGTCGGTCGACTCACGCCGAGCATGTCGGCAGCTTGCTGGGTCGTCAGCAACTGGTCGCTAGGAGTGACGTGCACTGCCTTGCCAGCACGCATCGCGCTCACGACCTGCAGCAGCACATCGTGCACTTCCGGGGGCAGCGGAATACGGCCGGATGGCCCGACGAGCGCGAACTCGTCGTCCCGCTGAAGCGCATCGTCCAGATCGATCAACGACTCGGATGTTGCCGGCAGGTAGGTGTGGGGCACTAGTGCCGTACTCATGGCGGTTCCTCTCAACGCAATAAACGTAGCACGCTTTCGAATATTGCGTTGAGAGTCGTGCCGTGGCCTTGACTACTGCGCCTCGTCCTCCGCCAGGTTGCGCGACTCCACCGTGTTGTCGGCGCCGACGCGCGTCGCCCACGCCCACACCCAGTAGAGGAGGAACGCCACGGCGAAGGTCGGCAGTGCCGCGCCGATGGGCGAGCCCCACCAGAACGTGAGCGCCAGGTAGGTGAGCGCGCCGATCGCCCAGGTGACGATCGCCGCCCAGTGCACGCCGCCGGTGAACCAGTAGCGTCCGCCCGAGCGCTCGAGGATGTCGCGCCCGTAGGCGCGGCCACGGATCAGGTAGTAGTCGACGATCATGATCGCGAAGACCGGGATGAACAGCGCGCCGATGGTCGACAGGAAGGTCGTGAACTGCTCGAGCAGCGCGAGCCAGGTCGAGCCGACGATCGCGATCGCGCCGACGACGAGGGCGGTCGGCAGGAAGCGCAGCGGCTTGCGCGTGGGCAGCGCGTTCGTGAGCGACAGCGTCATCCCGTACATGACCATCGTGTTCGTCGCCATGACCGACAGGAAGATCGCGATGGCGAGCGGGGCGCCGAAGGCCTCGATGATGGTCACGGGGTCGAAGGCGATGACCTCGCCGCCGGAGAGCAGCACGAAGGCGATCGCGACCGCACCGAGCGTCATGGTGAGCGTGGTCGAGAGTGTGTAGCCGACGAAGGCGCCGACGCCGCCGGCGCGCTGCGTGCGGGCGACGCGGGTGAGGTCGGCCGAGAGCACCGTCCAGGAGATGGCGGTGGCGAAGACAATGTCGAACACCAGCGAGCTCGTCATGCCGAACTCGGGGTCGGGCTCGATGGCGGCGAACTCCGTGGGCGCGTAGGTGGTGAGCGCGACGACGAAGATGTAGGCCATGATGCCGAGGATCACGAACGCGAAGTAGGGCTCGATGCGGGCGATGCCCTCGTGGCCGAAGATCGCGAGCGCCACGACGATCGCCTGGCAGATCGCCGCCCACATGGCCGGGTTGGAGAAGCCGGTCGCCTGCGCGACCAGCCAGTCGATCGAGATGCCGGCGAGCATCGCCTGCACCCACGACCAGCCCATCAGCACGATGAAGTTCGAGATCGCGGGCACGATCGAGCCCCGGAGGCCGAAGGAGCCGCGCGTGAGCGACATGGTCGGCAGGCCTGTGCGCGTGCCCATGATGCCGATGAGCGTCAGCACGACGGCGCCCATGACGGTGCCGAGGACGATCCACATGACCGCCTCGCCGATGCTCACGCCAGGCACGAAGAGCGTGCCGGTGAGGAGCGTCGTCACGACGAGGTTGGCGGCCAACCAGATGAGCAGCACGCGGCCGGTGCCGCGGTTACCGCGGATCGGGCCGAACCCGCCAGAGCCCTCCTCGATCCGATCGAGCAGGCGGCGCTTGGTGTTGGTCATGGATGCTCCTCAGTCGCTCTCGTCAGTCGAGGACGTCCGCCCTCCGTTGGTCGAGGAGCGCCCGCAGGGCGCGTCTCGAGACCATTTTCAGTCACCAGCGGATGCGTCGCCCTGCGCCTCGCCGTCGCCCTGCGCTGAAATCGGCGAAAGATGCTCATGCACGGCCACCAGCCGCCCATCTCGGCGCTCGAACACGATCGACTCGCGCTCTCGGTAGGTCTCGATCGCGTCCGGCTCCCCGGCCGTCGTCTCGAGTTCATGCAGATACACGCCGCCGCCGCCGATCACCTGCACGTGATCCCACAGCGTGCGGCAGTCCTTCACTTGCCAACCGCTCGCCTGCAGCTCGCGCCAGCCTTCGCGCCAGGCGTCTGCCCCGATCAGCGGAGCGGGATCGGTGTGGAACGCGAAGGAGCAGTCGTCGGCGAAGCCGGCGAAGTACGTCTCCTCGTCGTTGCTGCGGAATGCGCGCACGATCTCCTGTGCGGCGGAGCGGATGTCGTCCTCGAGGGTCATGGCACAGGTCTAGTGCATGGTGCGGGCATCAACTGAACGGGCGCGCAGGGCAACTCTTTGCCCGTTCCAGAGAGTGCTCGTCGTCGCGATCGACCGGTTCAACCTGCGCGAGTTCCTCTGAGCTCTCGGGTAAGAGCGTCCTCTGATGTTTGTCGAATGCTGGCCAGCGGCCCCGCCGCTCAGCAGAAGTCGCAGCGGCGCGAGACCGGGAGCCGGTTGCCACAGTTGGGACACACACCACCATCAAGGCGATTGCCATTGCGGATCGTGGGGCCACGCCAAGGGCCGTGCTGCGGATGGCGCACGCCCCAGGTGCCCGGCAGGTGACGACTCTCGAAACGGTCGACGTCGCCGACCAAGTCGAGCAGCTCCTGCTCCGAGCGGAATCCGATCGTCGAGCCGGAATGCACGCGAAGCGCAACCCCGCCGCTCAGCCGCTCGACGCGAAAGTGGTTGCTGAAGCGCACGAGTGAATGCGTGTCGGTTTTTTCAACGAAGCGACGGATGAACGCCTGGTTGTCCTCGTGGGTGCGCTGATCGCGGAACGCATCCTTCAACGATTCGTACACCTCGCGCTCCATCGCGGCCTCCCTCTGGTTCGACCTGATGAAACCACGCAACGCTGACATGTCAGTGCCATGAGCGATCGTCAGCGGTACGAAACGGACACACGGAACCAGGGACGACAGATGATGCAGGACCGCATTACCGCAGCAGATCTCGAATGGTGGCTAGCGAAATCCGCCGACCTCGAGTGGACGTCCGCGAAGACCTACGCGAAGACGGCGCCGCACAGCTACGTGGTGCGCGGTCGCACAAGCGGAATGACCGACGACGATTACGTGCGCGCGGGCCGCGTGATCCACACGTTCGGGCAGCCAGCGAAGTTCTACGATCGCACCGACATCTACCTCGAAGCGCGCGGCGTGAAGTGGTGGACGATGGATCGCGACGTGCGCGACACCGCACTCATCAATCAGGCGTCGAGCGACCGCCTCTACGGCGTGCAGAACGCACCGATGACGAAATCCTTGTTCGTCTCGCCTTTCGACGAGCTGGCTTCGGGCTGGGATGTCACCCACCCGACATCCGACGCACTCGCGGCCGACTTGGAGCAGGCGTTTGCGCGACTTCGCTCGACCTACCTATCCTCGGTGCTCGACTTCGGCTGCGGCACCGGACGGATTCTTGACCTCGGTCTTGTGCGCCCCGAACGCTACGCAGGCATCGACGCAAGCGGCGCGATGCTCAATCAGCTCGTTCGCAAGCATCCGCGCGTCGCTGCCGTCTATCCGTTGCAGCTCGGCACGAGCGTTGCACCGTGGTTCACCTACGGCCAGTTCGAGATCGTGACGACGCTCATGCCGCTCGGCTATCGGCTCGACCCAGCGCTCATCCAGGAGCTGCGTCAGGTCGCTAGCGGCGGCATGGTCGTCGCGGATGGCGATACAGTCACGATCCTCGACCCTGGTCCTCGACCGGCACGCTCCCCGCAACACAACGGGCGGGAGTCATTGCTGTAACGATCAAGTTGAGCGCAAAGGGTGGGCGACTATTACGCTACGACCATGCCTGACGAATCGGTAGACGGCGGCTCGGCGAAGGCCTCTGCCTTTTCCTTCCTTCTGCACGACTTCGATGTCATCCGCACACCGTCGCGGCCCATCAATGTTTTCGAACTGTCAGGATTCCCAAGGTGGGAAACTGTGGCGTCACGGGTACTTGCATACTTTCTCAATCCGCGTGATCGGCGGCACCGCATGGGCAGCGCCGGGATTGACGCGCTATTGCGCCTAGTCGACGGCGCGCATACAATCTCGCTCTCCGGCGAACCCGGGACGCCTTTGGACACGGCTTCTCTTCTGGGGTCAGACGCGTGGATAGTTCAAGTTGAAGCCACAGCGGGCGATCGCAGTCGGATCGATATCCTTATGTGCAACGAAGAACATGACCTTGCGATCGTCCTGGAGAACAAAATCGATGCAAGCATCAATAACCCGTTCGAATCATACGTGCGTCACGCGGCAATATCCCAATCCCGAGTCGTTGCGCTCGTCCTTTCGCCAACTAAGCGCGTGTTGTCCGCGCGCGATGGCCGATGGATTTCCGAGTCGATCACTTACGATGAGTACTTCGAACACCTTCTCGCCGCTTTGGATGAGCTGCCCGATATCGACCGTCGGAGCTTCGAGCTTCTCGAGCAGTTCGTCGAGAACATCAGCGAGAAGGAGCGGCGTGTGAGCGCAGGTTCAGAAGCAGAGATGCTAGAAGCATTTTGGGCTGCAACCGCGCTCGAGCAAAATGCCCTCGGTGAATTTTTCAAGGCCCTGAACCGCGTCAATAGAGTTCTCCGTCGGCGCGCTGAGAAACTTGCCTCGACGATTTTCGATGAACTTTCCCCCAGGCATGCGGTTCAGCAATCGTGGCTCGTCTCCGGCAACGACCGGGCATGGGGCCGTAGCGACGGGCGTGTGGCAGTCGTATACGTCGCCTATGAACTCAGTAGCGGAAACTGCATCGAACTGATGCTCGGTCAGTACCCGGGCCGAACCTGGACGGGATTCGCCGTCAAGGCCTACCCGAGCAGGCGCGACCCGGGCGCAATGTACGACGACTTTGACCATGTGCAGCTCGAGGCGGACTGGCGAACGACAGATGCAGGCATCGCTGCGGAGTTCATTGAGTTCGCGGACCGTCTCGAACGGCGTCATCCACGCTGAGGGATGCACAAGTTGCACCTGGCCGTGCGGCGGTGGCGTGAGGAGGACTCCCGCAAGTTGAGTAGTGCTGTTCGAGCTTCATTGACCCACGGAGGTCCCCGCATCTCACTCCATCCCTCCGCAGGGCTACGGCGCAGTGCCGCCGCCCTCCGCGCCCGTGCAGCAGCACGCCCCGCAGGGCTACGGCCCCGCGCCTACCGCTCCCTACGGTGCGCCCGCCAATGCTCCGCAGGCGCAGCAGAAGAGCTTCCTCACGACCTGGCTGCTCGCGCTGCTGGTCGGCGGGCTCGGCGTCGACCGCTTCTACCTCGGCAAGATCGGCACGGGCATCCTCAAGATCGTGACCTTCGGTGGCCTGGGTCTCTGGTGGCTCGTCGACCTGATCCTCACGCTCACGGGCAACCAGACCGACAAACTGCGGCGCCCGCTCGCCGGCTACCAGCAGCACAAGAAGGTGGCATGGGTCGTCTCGGGTGCGTGGCTGCTGCTCGGGATCATCTTCGGCGGTGTGAATGGCGCCACCGCCGGAAGCGCTCCCGTCTCCGCACCCGCAGCTGAGGATCCGGCCGCCGCCCCGGCAGAGCCCGCTGACGAACCTGCTGACGAGGCGCCCGAAGAGGCGGAGGAGGAGCCGGCGGCAGAACCTGTCGTCGAAGACACCGCGGACGACGCAGCCGCATGGGCGGCCGAGACTTTCGGCACCTTCGAGCCAGTCACGCAGCAGGGCTCCGGCGACACGATCATCGAGCTGCCCGCATCCGGCGGCCTCGTCACCGCCTCGCACAACGGCTCCGCGAACTTCATCGTGCAGGCGCTCGACGCCGACAACGAGTCGACCGGCGACCTGCTCGTCAACACGATCGGCAGCTACAGCGGCCAGACGGCCTTCGGCCTCAATGCGTTCTCCGAAGGCGTGCGCCTGCAGGTGGCCGCGGATGGCGCGTGGGAGCTGACGATCGCTCCGATCGCGAACGCGCCCGAGCTTGCCGAGTCGGGCAGCGGCGACGGCGTCTTCCTCCACGACGGAGCGGCCGGTGCTGCCGCGCTCACACTCGACGGGTCCGCGAACTTCATCGTGCAGCAGCACTCCGACGACATGTTCTCGATGGGCCTGCTCGTCAACGACATCGGGGCGTATTCCGGCACTGTGCCCATGGGCGCCGGCCCGTCGGTCGTGACCGTGATGGCTGACGGCGGATGGACCTTCGAGGTTCGGTAGTTGCGCTGGTTCGAGCGGGCGCTCCTGCGGGGCGCCCGCCCGAACGGCGAAGCCCTGCGAGGCTCCGGCGAAGCACTCCCACCGCCCGCGAGCCGCGGGCTCGTGCGGGGAGCGACTGTGCTCCTAAGAGCTCGCCGTCGCGTCCGGCAGCGGTTCGCCACAATCCCTGCAGGTCGGCGCTGCCGGGACGACCATGAAGCAGTTCAGGCACGTCACTTCGCGCAGCTGCGGCCGTGGCGACGCGGTTGCGCGCGGTGCCGTGCGCGTGCGTGGCGCCGGACGCGTGCGCTCGGTCCGCTCGGGCACCCGCGCGAGCACCACCGGCGCCCCGCCGTCCTCTGGCATCGTCGCTCCGTGCCACCGATAGCAGGCGAGGCGATCCTCGGCGGCGATCCGCTCTCGCGTGCGCGCATCCGTACCCGCCGCAACGCCGGAGTAGCCGACCGCGATCGTCAGATCGGCTCGCACGCACAACGAGGCCAGCTGCGGTTCGCCCCGCTTGCGCGCATCATCAACGACCTTGCCCAGCACGCGCCCGATCCAGTCAGCCGTCGGCTGCCGGGTCGTGATGCCGGTGCTGGCCCGGATCCGCCGACTCAGTTCGTCCTCGGTGATCCACGCGCCGTACTCGCGCGCCGTCTCGATTAACACGTCGCGAGCCGCCGGCACCCATTGCCGGTCGGCGTCGGCCTGCGAGACGTAGTTCCCGTTCGCCAGATCCGGCATCGCGTGATCCCCCCTCCGACCGCTCGTACGACAACGCTATCGGCCGCTTCGAAGGAGGACTGCCAGCGCATGTGCGCAGCGCGTGCGACGCCTACGCCGTCGGCGGCTCTGAACGAGCCATTGCGTCCGCCCGATCCGCACTCCCGAACACCCACTCGACCAGCAGCGCGACCCAGCCGAAGATCCACGCGAAAGCCGCGACGCACGCGATGACCGTCGAGACGTCGTGAACGGCAGAAGGAGGGAGTGGCCGGCCAAGCAGCAGCGTCAGCGTCGAGTTCGTGTATTCGGGCCCGCCACCGCTGTCGACCCACGTCAATCCGAAGACCAGGACTCCGATGGATGTCAGCCATGCCCACAGCGTCGCGCGAATGCGCCGCGAGCCGAAGCGCATCGAGCCCTGCGACCACAGCATCTCTCGCGCCACTGCGATCACCACCAGCGCGTAGCCCGCGACCCAAAGCAAGCCCGTGAACATGACCGCGTACCACATGAGGAAGCCAGCGGTCGGCAGCTTGATCATCACGGCGACGACCGGGGCGATCATCGTCACCCGCGCGGTCAACGCCATTGAGGGCCCGGATGCTGCGGCAGGCGTCGTCTGCATGGGTGGAGCATCACGCAGGGGCCGGGAGCCGCAAGATGCAGCGCACCGCGCGAGGCTCCGATTGCGTCCAGAGCTCAGCCGATCGCGCCGTCGCCCTCGTAGCCGACGACCTCGCGCGACTCCAGCAGCGGGATGATCTGCATCTTGCCGATCGAGGCGAAGTGGGCGCTCTCGCGGTGCGCGGTGAACGCCTCCGCATCCTCGTAGACCTCGACGATCGTGAACACTTGCGGATGCTCGAGGTCGCGGGCGACGGAGTACGAGATGTTGCCCGACTCCTGGCGGCTCGCCGCGGCCAGCGTCGGCAGCAGCTCGGCCACCTGGTCGGCGGTCTCGGGCTTGGCGGTGTAGGTCGCAACGACCATGGTGTGGGTGCTCACGTCGATTCCTCCCTTGGTGCGACAACGAAGCGCGGCGGCGGCCCGGCGTTGCCGTCGGCTCCAGGCTCTCTGCGCGGTAACGACGTGTCAACGACGGGTCGATCGCAGCCGAGTCAGTTGGGTCGCGAAGCCGCCACCCGCGCGAACGCACGCCCCATCCGCTGAGCACCCTCCGCCAGCCGCTCCGGCGACTCGAACGAGTAGGCAAGTCGCAGCTCGCTCTCTCCCTCGCCCGGCGCACAGAACGCCGCACCCGGCACGAAGACGACCTGCTCGTCGATCGCGGCGTCGAGCAGCGCATCCGTCGTCCAGCCCTCGGGCAGGGTCAGCCAGGTGAAGAAGCCGCCCTCGGGCTTGGTGAGCGTCGACCCCGCGGGCAAATGCTCGTCGAGCGCGGTGCACAGCGCATGCGCGCGCTCTCCGTAGACCGCGGCGGCGCTTGCGATCGCCGCACGGAAATCCTGCTCGGTCACGAACTCCGCCGCGATCGCCTGGCTGTAGGGCGAGGCGCAGATCACCGTCGACTCCGAGGCGAGCTGCAGCGAGCGCCGCATCCACGTCGGCGCCGCGGCCCAGCCGACCCGCAGTCCGGGCGCGAGCACCTTGGAGAACGTGCCGAGGTAGACCACGTGCTCGGGGTCGAGCTCGTGCAGCGACGGCACCGTGCGGGGCTCGAACGCGAGCATGCCGTAGGGGTTGTCCTCGATGATCGGAATGCCCGCCTGTCGGCAGATGTCGACGATCTCTGGTCGCCGCTCGGGCGCGAGCGTGACCCCCTTCGGGTTCTGGAAGTTCGGTACCGCGTAGAGCATGCGCGGCTGACGGCCTTCAGCGGCGAGGCGGCGGATGCGCTCGCGCAGTGCGTCGGGCACGAGGCCGTTGGCATCCATAGCGACATGCTCGACCCTGAGGCCCGCACCGCCGAACGTGCCGAGCGCGCCCACGTAGGTCGGATCTTCGACCAGCACCGTGTCGCCCTGCTCGCACAGCACCTTCGTGACCAGGTCGAGCGCCATCTGCGAACCAGCGGTGACTTGGATGCTGTCGACGTCGGCCGCGATGTGCTCGGCGGCCATCAGCTCGACGATCGCCTCGCGCAGCTCCGTCATGCCGTAGCCGGAGCCGTACTGCAGCACTTCGTGCGGCCGGTCGCGCACGAGCCGCGCCGAAGCATCCGCCATCCAGTCGAGCGAGGCGAGCGCCAGGTCGGGGTTGCCGCCGGCGAGCGAGATGACGCCGGGCTGCATCGAGGCCTCCCACACGTCGCGCACCGGCGAGGGCAGGAAGCCGCGGGAGCGGTCGGTGAGGAAGGGATGCTGCACGGTCGGCTCCTTTGCCTGGGTGCGGGTCTTGGTCTCGTGACGCCCGACGCCTGCGGTGGCGGGCTCCTCGACCGTCTGGGTGGCGCGGCCGGCTCCTCCCCCGGCGGGGTGGGGTCGCGTCAGTCGCGCGGCGCCATCGCCGAGATCAGCTCGTAGATCGCGTGGCTGGCCGCAACGGCCGTCATCTGCGCGTGGTCGTAGGCAGGCGCGACCTCCACCACGTCTGCGCCGACGATCTCGAGGTGCGACATCGCCCGCAGGATGCGCAGCAGCTCGCGGCTCGTGAGGCCGCCGGCCTCGGGCGTGCCCGTGCCGGGCGCGTGCGCGGGGTCGAGCACGTCGATGTCGATCGAGATGTAGACCTTCGCATCGCCGATCCGCTCGAGCAGCCGCTCGATGGCTCGCTCGACGCCCGTCTCCTCGATCTCGACCGAGGTGATCGGTACGAAGCCGAGGCGCTCGTCGTCGTCGAGGTCCTGCTGCGCGTAGAGCGGGCCGCGGGTGCCGACGTGGACGCTCGCGGTGAGGTCGATGAGGCCCTCCTCGCTCGCGCGGCGGAACGGCGTGCCGTGCGTGACGGGAGCGCCGAAGTAGGTGTCCCAGGTGTCGAGGTGCGCGTCGAAGTGCACGACCGCGACCGGGCCGTGGATGGCGTGCGTCGCGCGCAGCAGCGGCAGCGCGATCGTGTGGTCGCCGCCGATCGTGACGAGGCGCGTGCCGTTCGCCGTCAGCTCACGCGCGTGCGCCTCGATGTCGGCGACCGCCTCGTCGATGGAGAACGGGTTGACCGCCATGTCGCCGGCGTCGACGACCTGCTGGCTGCCGAACGGCGCGACCTGCTGCGCCGGGTTCCAGGGCCGCAGCAAGCGGCTGATCTCGCGCACGTGCGATGGCCCGAAGCGGGCTCCCGGCCGGAAGCTCACACCGCTGTCGAACGGCACGCCCACGACGGCGATGTCGGCGTGCTCGACCTCGTCGATGCGGGGCAGGCGCGCGAAGGTGGCGATGCCCGCGAAGCGGGGCACGCGGCTGGCGTCGACGGGTCCGATGGGCTCGGTCACTGGGTACTCCTGACGTTCTGACTGGTCTCTCGCACGCTACACCGGGGCATCCGTGCGGGCCAGCGAGCTCAGCTGCGTTCTCTCAGCCGTCTCAGGTCGCACTCCAGCGCGGTCGCCTCCGCCGGGGTGAGCGACCACTGAGCGGAGGGCCCATGGAGGGCGAAGCCGGGCGGCTCGGTGATCGGCGTTGGGTTTGGGTCCGCTGACTCCTCGAACCTCACCGTCCGCCTCGGTGCAACGCGCTCGGAGCGGGGACGAGCCGAATGGGTGGGCGGATGCGGCGCGACGATGTAGCCGCGATGCACATCGCCGAAGACCCTCAGCCGCGCATCCCGCTCCGCCCAGAGCCAGGCGAGGTAGGCGCAGACGATCCCGTCCACCTCGTCCTCGACCTTATTCAGCTCGCCGTGCGTGAGCGCGACCGAGACGACCTCCTCGATCTGCGACCACCGTGGCGCGTCAGCGAGCTGCAGCGATTCGATGCCGTTGAGGTGGTCGAGCAGCAGCAGGAACTGTTCTCGCCTGAACTCGAACGCGTACTTCGCCTTGTGCTTGTACTTCAGGATCAGATCGAGATCCCAGAGCCCCACCATCGCCGGGTGGGGGTAGACCTCGATCGCCAGCCCGCTCCGTTCGTGCGAGGACGGATCGAACGTGAGACCCAGGCGACGCACCAGCGTCTCCGCGCGTGGCGGGTCCATGGTGGGCTTCGATCGATTGGTCGAGTGCGCACCCGCATCGAAGCGACCGAAGTGCGTGTGGATCTCCTGTTCGCAGTCCCGCCGCCCCGTCAGGTTCGGCACGACGATCGGCGCATCGATGGCGACCACGCCGAGGCCGTCGCCCGCTCCAGCCGCCTCGACCCACGCGACGATCTCGTCGTCGGTCCGCAGGGTCGCTGAGGCGACGTACGCACCGTTCGCATCGAGCGCGGCGACGCCGGTCCTGCCGCTCGCGAGACCCCACGCGAGGTCGATTCCGACACTGATCAGGCCTCGCTCGAGCATCCGTCAAACCTAGCCCGAGCGAGCAGGCCGGCTCGCGCGCAGCGCGCAGCCGCGGGCAGTTCCCCGCTCAGCCCAGCTGCACCGCTCCATAGGCCAGCGCGGCGATGATCGCCCACGACAGCAGCGCGACGACAAGGGCGCGCCAGCCCGTGCGCAGCAGCGAGCCCAACCGCACGGCGGCACCGAGGCCGAACAGCGCCATCGCGAGCAGCGCGGTCTGCGCGACATCCGCGGTCTCGAGCACGGCGTCGGGCACGTCGACGAACGTCCGCAGGAGCATCGCGGCGATGAAGCCCGCGACGAACAGCGGCACGATCGGCGGCTGCGAGCCTCCCGCCACCGCGACGCTCGCCCGCCGGCGGATCACGAGCGAGGTGATCGCGACCATGGGTGCGAGCATCAGCACGCGCGTGAGCTTCACGACGATCGCGATCGCGAGCGCGGCAGAGCCCGCGATCTGCGCCGTCGCGACGACCTGGCCGACGTCGTGCACGCCCGCCCCCACCCAGTGCCCGAACTGCTCGGCGGTCAGCCCAAGCGGGTGCCAGAGCAGCGGCAGCACCGCGATCGCCAGCGTGCCGCACAGCGTGACGAGCGCGACCGGTGTCGCCGCCTCCTCGTCGTCGGAGCCGGTGGCGTGGCTCATGGCGCCGATGGCCGATGCGCCGCAGATCGAGAAGCCGGCCGCGATCAGCAGCGGCTGCTGGCCCGGAAGCCGCAGCAGTCGCCCGAGCCCGAGCGTCAGCACGAAGGTCACCACCAGCACGCCGACGACGGCGACCACCGAGACCCAGCCGAGCTCGGCGATGTCGATCAGGCTGAGCTTCAGCCCGAGCAGCACGATGCCGAGCCTCATGCAGCGCTTCGCCGCCACGCGCAGGCCGGGCGCGAGCACGCCCGTGAGCGCCGCGCGTGCGGGAGGCAGCTGCGCCACCAAGATGCCGAGCGCGACCGCAGCGGTCAGCAGCGGCACCGCCGGCACGAGCAGGTGGATGCCGGCGGCCAGCGCCGCCGCTCCCGCCGCGATCGCCACGCCCGGCGTCGCGCGCCGCGCATGCCCCTGCCAGCGTCGGGTGGGCGCCGCGGGCTCGGCGCGGGAGTCGTCGGTCGGCGCGGATGCGGCGGGGGTCATGCATCGATCCCATCGCGGCGGCGCAGCGACCGGAAGAGGGCGTAGCCTTGTGCACACACAACCGTGCTTTGTGGGAGGTGCTTGGTGCCCGGTCCGCACGTGCCAGAGCTCGCGGCGCTGGAGGTGCTCGTCGCCGTCAGCGAGCTGGGCAGCCTCGGCCGCGTCGCGGCCCGCCTCGGCGTCTCGCAGCAGGCCGTCTCCGCGCGGGTCCGCGCGATCGAGGCGCAGGTCGGTGCGCCGCTCGTCACCCGCTCGCCGCGCGGATCGACGCTGACGGCGACCGGCGCGATCATCGCCAGTTGGGCGTCGGACGTGCTCGCGGCCGCCGAGCGGCTGGAGGCGGGTATCGAGTCGGTGCGCGCGGAGGCCGCGCGGCAGCTCGACATCGCCGCGAGCCTCACGATCGCCGAGTACCTGCTGCCGCGCTGGCTCGTCTCGCTGCGCGATCTGCAGGAGTCGACCGGGCATCCGCTCACGCGCGTGGGTCTCACTGCGGCCAACAGTGAAGCGGTGCTCGGCGCGGTGCGCTCGCGGGCCGTGACGCTCGGGTTCGTGGAGACGCCGGAGATCCCCGCAGACCTGCGCCACGTGGCACTCGGCACCGATCGGATGCACGTGGCGGTGGCACCGGCGCACCCCTGGGCGCGCAGGTCGCGGCCCGTCAGCGCGGCAGAGCTCGCAGCCACTCCGCTGGTCGCCCGCGAGGAGGGATCGGGCACGCGTCGGGCACTCGAGCACCTGCTCCTGGGCGCCGCCGGATCGGCGCTCGCACCTCCCCGCGTGGTGCTCTCGAGCACCGCGGCAGTGCGGGCCGCGATCGCCGCCGGGGTCGCGCCCGGAGTGCTCAGTTCGCTCGCCATCGCCGACGACCTGGCGCTGGGGCGACTCGTCACGGTCGAGGTCGCGGATGTGGTGCTCACCCGCACGCTCGCGGCGGTATGGGCATCCGGCGAGCATCCGCCGACCGTGCCCGCGCAGGATCTGGTCGCCATCGCACGCCGATGGCGCACCGAATGATCGGCGTGCTGACTTGCCGGTCGCACGCGCACGCGGCAGGCTGACCGCACACGCCCCCGAGGAGACCGCCATGGCACGCACCGCGCGCAGCGACGCCGACGACAACCTTGCCGCCTACCTGAACGAGCATCTGCTCGCCTCTGAGGGCGGCGTGCAGGCGTTCAAGGCGGCAGCCCGCACCTTCGAGGGCACCCCGCACGAGCCGACGCTGCTCGCGCTCGCCGAGGAGATCGCTCGCGACCGTCGCGACCTCGCCAGCCTCATCCAGCGCCTCGGATTCCGGCCGAAGGGCTGGAAGCGCCTGCTCACCGTGGCGCTGCGCGCAGGCGGCAGCGTCAATCCGGTCAACCTGCTGCGCCTGCGGCACAGCTCGATGGCGCAGTTCGAGCTCGACTTCCTCACCGGCGCGGTGCGCGCCAAGCGGTCGATGTGGGATGCGCTGCTCGAGCTCGCCGAGGATGACCGACGCTTCGAGGTGCGGATGCTGCGAGCGCTGCAGCTGCGCGCCGACCAGCAGATCGCCGAGCTGGTGCGCATCAACCAGGAGACCGTCCGCGAGCGCTTCCTGCCCGGCGACGCGTGAGTCCCCACGCCTGACGCCGGCTACTCGTACCGCAGCGACTCGATCGGGTCCTGCGCCGCCGCCCGACGAGCCGGCAGCACGCCAGAGACGAAGGCGATCAGCATGATGGTCGCGACCACGGCGATGACCGTGAGCGGCTCGAACAGCAGGATGCGCAAGCCGGGCAGGTCGGCGAGCGCGGTGCTGGAGAGCGCGTCGGCGATGGCTGAGCCCGCTGCGACGGCCACGCCGGCGCCCAGCACCGAGCCGAGGAAGCCGATGAAGAGGGCCTCGAGGCTGAACAGGCCGAACACGCGGCCACTCGACATCCCCATCGCCTTCATCAGCCCGATCTCGCGCGTGCGCTCCTGCACGCTCATCAGCAGCGTGTTCACGATGCCGAACGACGCGGCGATCAGCGCGATGATCGCGAAGGCCGACAGGGCGCCGATGATGCCGTCGATCACCGTCTGGATCACCCCCAGCTGATCCTCCACGGTCTGTCCCACGAGGTCGTGCTCGGCGAGCTCCTCCTTGACCGTCGCGATCTCCTCCGGCGTGAGCGCGCCGCCGTCGCCGCTGTCGAGATACGCGACGGCGAGCGGCCAGGCGCCCGGCTGTCCCGGCACGGCCTGCGCCTCGGCGATCTCGTCGACGAGCGCCCCGTTCGCGCCGGCGCCGGGCGCGAACAGGCTCGTGAGGGCGATGCCGACGACGGTCGCATCCGTCTCCTGCGGTGAGCCCGTCGCGTCGGTGTAGCCGATCGTCACGGTCGAGCCGATCGCCGCGGCAGGATCGGCATACCCGAGCGCCACGACGTAGTCGTCGGGCAGCAGCACCTGGCGCGCCGGCGACTCCTGCTCGAGCTGCGCGCCCTCGACGAGGTCGCTGCGACCGATCGACGAGGTGGGGTTGATGCTCAGCTCGAAGCGCGCCGAATCGGGCGCCTGGATCCAGTCGGCCCGGATCTGCCCGATGGTCTCGACCCGCTGCACGCGATCGGTCGCCTCGATCGCGGCGAGGTCGGCCTCGTTGAGCAGCGTGCCGGAGGAGAGCGGGTCGGTGAGTGCCGACTGCTGCCTGCCGTCCGGGTCGTACTCGGCCGGTCCGTCACCGGATGCCACCGCTGCCGCCGGGCTCACGAGCAGGATGTCGCCGGTGCTGAGCGTCGACACCTGCCGCTCGACGTAGTCGTTGACGCCGGCACCGAGCGCGGTCGTGAGGGTGAGCGTGAACGCCCCGACGAAGAGGCTGAGCACCGTGAGCGTGGTGCGGAGCCGACTGCGGAAGGCGTTGCGGATGGCGCTCCGCAGCTGATCGCGGGCCTTCATCGTCGCCCGCCTGCGGCATCCGGGTCGTCGGCGATGCGGCCGTCGGTGATCGTGACCGCGCGATCGCAGCGCGCCGCGAGCGCCGCGTCGTGCGTGACGACCACGAGTGTGATCCCGCGCTGCGCGTGGAGGTCGAACAGCAGCTGCTCGACCTGCGCGCCCGTGGTGGTGTCGAGATTGCCGGTGGGCTCGTCGGCGAAGATCACCGACGGCTCGTTCACGAGCGCCCGCGCGATCACCACCCGCTGCTTCTGCCCGCCCGAGAGGTCGTTCGCCCGGCTTCGCGCCTTGTCTGCGAGCCCCACCGAGTCGAGCGCGTGCATCGCGCGGCGGTCCCGCTCCTTCGGCGGCATGCCGGCGATCACGAGCGGCAGGCTGACGTTCTCGAGCACCGACTGGCCAGCGGTGAGGAAGAACTGCTGGAAGACGAACCCGAACCGCTTGTTGCGCAGCAGGTTCAGCTCGCTCGCGCGCAGACTCGCGGCATCCCGCCCCTCGATCTCGACGCGGCCGCCGGTCGGCCGGTCGAGCAGCGCGAGCAGGTGCATGAGGGTCGACTTGCCCGAGCCGGACCTGCCCACCACGGCGAGCGACTCTCCCGCGCGGATGTCGAGCGTGATGCCGCGCAGTGCGTGGAACGCCGCCTCGCCGCGTCCGTAGGAGCGGCTGACGTCGACTGCGCGCAGGAGCGGCGTTCGAGCTTCTGAACCGGCAGCCGATGGCTGCGCGGTCGGAGCGGGGACGCGCACGCTGCCTTCTCTCGCCGGTGCAGGGACTACCGCAGTAGTAGCACGGGGGACGCATGCGCCACCTGTGGGCTGGCCTGGCAACGCTGGACGCCGACGGCTTGCACCCCGGCGGCGGTCGCGCCAGGCTGAACCTGCACGAGCGACGCCCACTTCAGGAGGCAGCATGACCACCGCCGTCATCGTCGGCGCCGGCCCGAACGGGCTGACCGCCGCCGCGGTGCTCGCGCGCGCCGGGCTCGACGTGACCGTGCTCGAGCGGCTGCCGCAGATCGGCGGCGCCGCGGCATCCGCACCCGCGTTCGGCGATCAGGCCATCATCGATCTCGGCGCCGCCGGCCATCCGTTCGGCGCCACCAGCCCCGCGTTCCGCTCCCTCGGCCTCGAGCAGCACGGGCTCGAGTGGGTGCATGCCGACTACCCGATGGCGCATCCGCTGCCGGGCGGCCGAGCGGCGATCCTGCACCGAGACGCCGAGCGGACGGCCCGCGAGCTGGGCGTCGACGCCGGCGCCTGGCTGCGCATGCACGCGCCCACGACCGCACACCCCTACGAGACGACCGAGGCCATCATGGCCCCGCTCATCCGCGTGCCCGACGACACGCTGCTGCTCGCGCGCATCGGCCTGCGCGGAGCCTGGCCCGCCAGCCTGCTCGCTCGCTCGGTGTTCCGCTCGGGGGCGGCGCAGGCGCTCTTCGCCGGCAGCGCCACGCATGCGACGCTGCCGCTCGGCGCACCGATCACGAGCGCATTCGCCGTCGCCTTCGGCGGGCTCGGCCACGCGACCGGCTGGCCGTTCGCGCGCGGCGGCACGCAGTCGATCGCGGATGCGCTGGCGAGCGTCGCGCAGGCCGCGGGCGCCCGCATCGAGACGGGTGTCGACGTCACCGACCTGCGCGAGCTTCGGGCCGACGTCGTGCTGCTCGACCTCACCCCGCACCAGCTGCTGCGGCTCGCGGGACTCGACCTCTCGGGCGGCTACACGCGCAGGCTCGCGAACTGGCGCTACGGCCCGGGCATCTCGAAGCTCGACCTGCTGCTCGACGGCCCGGTGCCGTGGGCGGATGCGCGGGTCGCCCGCGCGGGCACCGTGCACGTGGGCGGCACGATGGCCGAGATCGCCGCGGCCGAATCCGACGTGGCGCGCGGCCGCATGCCGGAGCGACCGTTCGTGCTGGTCACACAGCCGACCGCCGCCGACCCCGAGCGGGCGCCGGCGGGCAAGCACCTGGTGTGGGCCTACGCGCATGTGCCGCACGCGTGGCCGGGCGACGCATCCGCTGCCATCGAGGCGCAGATCGAGCGCTTCGCGCCCGGCTTCCGCGAGCGCATCGTCGATCGACGAGCGATGCCGCCTGCCGCGCTGGAGCTGTGGAACCAGAACCTGGTGGGCGGCTCGATCGGCGGCGGCTCGCTCGCGGGCACGCAGCAGCTCGCGCGCCCGGTGCTCGCGAACCCGTACCGCGTGCCGACACCCGGCCGCGTCTTCCTGTGCTCGTCGTCAACCCCGCCCGGCGGCGGCGTGCACGGCATGAGCGGCTGGTACGCCGCCAAGGCGGCGCTCCGCTCGTGCGGCGCGGAGGCGGACTGACCGACCGCACCTGCGCACGGGCGGCGAAACTGCACGCGCGGCACGAACGCGGCCTGCGAAAATCATTGACGACCGAACACGAGGATTGCTAGCCTGCTCGCGGAGGGGAGTAGTCCCCCGGGATGTGTCGTCAATTCGTGCTCGCCATCGAGCTCCGGCACATGCGAGATCACTGAACGCCGATCTCGGATCAGACCTCCGGTTGCACTGACAACTGGAGATTCCCTTGGACGTTCCTCTCTACGCCTGGCTCGCCGTACTGGGCGCCATCGTCGCCATGCTGGCGATCGACCTCTTCGCCCACCGTCGAGCACACGTGATCGGCGTGCGCGAAGCGCTCGCGTGGTCGATCGTGTGGGTGCTCTCGGGCATCAGCTTCGGCATCGTCGTCTGGAACATGTGGGGTGCCGAGTACGGGCAGCAGTACTTCGCGGGCTACCTGATCGAGAAGTCGCTCGCCGTCGACAACGTCTTCATCTGGGCGATCATCTTCGCCGCGTTCGCCGTGCCGCGCGAGCTGCAGCACCGGGTGCTGTTCCTCGGTGTGCTCGGAGCGCTCATCTTCCGCGGCATCTTCATCGCCGCCGGAGCCGCGCTGATCCAGAACTTCTCCTGGATCCTGTACGTCTTCGCGGCCTTCCTCATCCTCACCGGCATCCAGCTGCTGCGCACGCGCAACGAGCACGTGCACCCCGAGCGCTCGGTGGTGCTGCGCCTGTTCCGGCGCTTCGTGCCGATGACGGATGTCTACTACGGGCAGCGCTTCCTGGTCAGGAAGGCGGGCGTCCTGGTCGCGACACCGCTGCTGGCGGTGCTCGTGCTCGTAGAGGTCACCGACATCGTCTTCGCCGTCGACTCGATCCCGGCGATCTTCGCCGTCACGTCCGAGCCGTTCCTGGTCTTCACGGCGAACGCCTTCGCGATCCTCGGCCTGCGCGCCATGTACTTCCTGCTCGCCGACCTCATCCACCGCTTCATCTACCTGAAGATCGGGCTGGCCTTCGTGCTCGTCTGGGTCGGCATCAAGATGGCACTGCTGGATGTCTTCTACATCCCGACCACGGTGTCGCTCGCGGTCGTCGCGCTCATCATCACCGTCTCGATCGGCGCCTCGCTGATCGCCACGCGCGGCCAGGGTCGGCGCCCCGTGGAGGCGACGGCGGCGGGCAGCTTCCGGGTCGCGACGGAGGAGGAGATCGCCGAGCTCGAGTCGGTCGGCCGCCGGAAGCCCCGCGCGAGCAGCGGGTCGCCGAGATCCTGACCGGCCCACCACACCTATGCTGGCGGCATCCGACGAGCGCGGGAGGCGACGTGGCCAGTGTGCAGATGCAGCTGCTGGCGCTGCTGCTGCGCACTGTCTACAAGCCGCGCTTCGCGACGGATGCCGCCGGCAGGGCGATGCTCGCTCGGCAGAAGCGCTCGTCGACGCCGCCTCGATCGCTCACGCGGCGGTGCTCCGTGCGGGGCGAGCGGGTGGGCGGCTTCGATGTGCACGTGGTGCGCTGGAGTGACGCTCCCGTCGGCGCCGGGGAGGGCCCGGCCGTCGTCTACCTGCACGGCGGTGCGTACTGCAACGAGATCGTCTCCCAGCACTGGGGGCTGATCGCGGATCTCGCCGAGCGGACGGGCGCAGAGGTGCACGTACCGATCTACGGCCTGGCGCCGCAGCACACGGGCGTAGAGGCGCTCGCCTTCGTCATGGAGGTGCTGGGTGGCCTCGGTGCTACGGGCAGACCCGTGCACCTGATCGGTGACTCCGCCGGCGGCGGGCTGGCGCTCATCGCCGCGCAGGCGGCGATCGGCAAGAGCGCGGTCCCGCTGACGGGCGCCACGCTCATCGCGCCCTGGCTCGACCTGTCGATGAGCAATCCCGGCGTCGATGCGGTCGAGCCGACCGACCCGTGGCTGACGCGCGCTGGCCTGCATCCGATCGCCGAGGCGTGGGCGGGCGGCGTCGACGTGCACGATGCGAGGCTGAGCCCGATCAACGGCGAGCTGCGCGGACTGCCGCCGATCGATCTCTGGGTGGGCACGCGCGACATCACGATGCCCGATTGCCGGCTGCTCCGCGACCGCCTGCCCGCGGCGTCGCTGGCCGGCTATCACGAGCTCGATGGCGCGGTGCACGTCACGCCGCTGCTGCCCGTGCCGGAGGGACGGGCCAGCCGCCGCGCGATCGTCGAGGGCGTCGCCCGCCGCCTTGCGGATGCGAGCGGACGGGCGGCCGGGCCGCGCTGAGCATCGCCACTCCACAGACGCGCGTGCTCGCGCATCGGCAGCGCTGTGCTTCGTGGTAGGTGTACCACCGAGATCACCGGAGGTACACTCTGCGCATGCCCACGACTCGCCCGCGATACCAGGTCACGGAGACCGACGCGCTCGCGCAAGCCCTGCGAGTCGCCGAGCAGCACTGGCCCGGCGAACCGCGATCCCGCCTGATCGAACGGCTCGCCACGGTCGGCGCGGAGCAGCTGGAGAACGAACGCGCCGAGCGCCGGAGCCAACGCATCGCCGCGCTCGACGGCATGGCCGACCTCTACGTCGGCATCCCGCCGAACTACCTCGACGAGCTGCGCAGGGGTTGGCCCGAGTGATCGTGGTCGACGCCGGGATCGTGATCGACGCCGGGATCCTGATAGCCCTCTGGAACCGCGACGACGCCCACCACGAGCTCGCTCGCGGTGTGTTCGAGGCTCGAGATTCCGCACTGATGCACCCGGTCAACCTCGGCGAGGCCCTCGTCTACGCCGTGGCGCAGCAGCAGGAGACGAGAGCCCGAGCCCAGCTGGAGCTGCTCGGCATTCGCGCTGCGAAGCCGGCGCCCGACGAAGCGTTCCTGCTCGCTCGCGCCAGAGTCGCCACGCGCCTGCGGATGCCCGATTGCTGTGCCCTCGTGACGGCCGAGCACCTCGGCCTGCCACTCGCGACGACAGATCGACGGCTTGCCGACGCGGCTCGCTCTCGCGGGGTCGTCGCGCTGTGCTGACCGGGGCTTGTCTCGAGGTCGTGAACGCAGAACGCTTGCCGTAGGACGCCGACGAGGAGGTGCGGCTTGGAGTGGGAGATGCTCGCCTGGCTCGACGCCCCGCACGCCGAGCTCGCGAGGCAGGTGCTGCAGCGCGGCACCGCGCTGCTCTTCGCGGTCGCGTTCCTGTCGACGCTGCTGCAGTTTCCCGCGCTGCTGGGCGAGCGAGGGCTGCTCCCCGCCCCTCGCTTTATCGCGGCCTGCGCGCTCGAGGGCCAGCTCAGCATCTTCCGCTGGCACTACTCGGATCGCTTCCTGCGCATCCTCTGCCTCGTCTGCATCGCGATCGCGCTCGCGCTGGTCGCGGGACTGCCGCAGCTCGGCCCGCCGTGGCTGCCGATGCTCGCGTTCCTCGCGCTCTGGATCGCCTACCTCTCGATCCTGCCGATCGGCCAGGTGTTCTACGGCTTCGGTTGGGAGCTGCTGCTGTGCGAGGCGGGGTTCCTCGTGGCGTTCATGGGGTCGGATGCGACGGCTCCCCCGATGCTCACGCTGCTGCTGATCGTGTGGCTGGTCTTCCGGCTGGAGTTCGGCGCGGGCATGATCAAGATCCGCGGCGGGAGCGAGTGGCGCGACCTCACGGCCCTCACTTTCCACCACGAGACGCAGCCGATGCCGGGGCCGCTCAGCCGCACCGCGCACCTGCTGCCGCGCTGGTTCCACAAGGGCGAGGTGATCGGCAACCACGTGGCGCAGCTGCTGGCACCCTGGCTGCTGTTCGCCCTGCTCCTGCCCTGGCCGGGACCGGCGATCGCGAGCGCCGCCGCGGCCGTCGTGATCCTCACGCAGCTGTGGCTGGTGCTCACGGGCAACTTCGCCTGGCTCAACTGGGCAACGATCGTGCTCGCGTTCGCCGCCATCGACGACCGCGCGGTCTCGTGGCTGCTGCCCTCCTGGCCCGCCGAGCACAGCTATGCACCGACGCCGCTCTGGTTCAGCATCCTCACTGTCGTCGTCTTCGTCGGCTACCTGTGGCTGTCGATCCCCGCGGTGCGCAACCTGCTCTCGCGCCGACAGCTCATGAACGCCTCGTTCAACCGGCTGCGGCTCGCAAACGCCTACGGCGCCTTCGGCACCGTCACGAAGGTGCGCGACGAGATCGTGATCGAGGGCACGCTGCGACAGCAGCTCACGGGGTCGGATGCGCCCGGTGACGACGACTGGGTGGAGTACACGTTCAAGGGCAAGCCCGGCGATCTGCGGCGAGTGCCGGGGTGGTTCGCGCCGTACCACCTGCGGCTCGACTGGATGATGTGGTTCCTGGCGCTCGGCTCGCGCGGTCCGTGGTTCCGGGCGCTGCTCGCGCAGCTACTGGAGGCAGACCCGCCCACGCTGCGCCTGCTCGGCGCGGACCCGTTCAATGGCGAGCGGCCGGCGTGGGTGCGCGCGCGCGTCTACCGGTACCGGTTCGCAACCCGCTCAGAGCGGCGCGCGACCGGGCAGGTGTGGATGCGAGAGGACCGCGGGCTGCTGGTGGACCCCGTGCGCCGCCGCAGCGGCGACGGATTCGGCTCGAGCGCGTAGCGTGCGGCGCTCAGGCCTCGGCGTTCTGCCGCGCACTCGCCCAATCGATGCGCTCGCGGATCGCTCGCAGGGCGAAGACCACCGAGACCACGCCTGATTGCGGCTGATCGACTTCCATCACCCGTTGGTAGAGCGCATCGATCGCGCGCTCAGAGGTCGCGGATGCCGCCTCCACGTCGCGCGCACCGTGCCACGCATAGAGGTGCTGAGCGAGCGCCGCCACGGCGTCTGCAGCCAGCTGGCGCTCGTCCTCCTCCATCGTGATGCCGTTGGGCTGCTCCCACGCCGTGCTCGCGACCGCCTCGAGCACGTCCTCGGTGCGGTGCACGACCGATCGCAGGGCGGTGAGCGCGCGCTCGTCGGCCTGCAGGTCGTGCTTGTGCCACAGCATCCGCACGTTGAGGCGTCTCGCGTCCCGTGCCTCCTCGACCTGCACGCCGAGATCCTCTACGGCGTTCCGAAGCTCCGGGCCCCAGCCCGCCCAATCCTCTCGTTCTGGTGGCCACTCGCCGCGCATGGTCTCGGCGAGCACATCGATCCGTCGCCCGAGGTCATCGACGGCATCGCGGATCTGGTTGCGCGCCTCCCGGTCGTAGAGCGCCGGGGCGAGCGCGTTGACCAGCACCCCGACCGCCATGCCGAGCGTGAACTGGCCGACGTAGCCGAGCGCGTAGCCGTCTGCGTCGACGCCGCCGAAGATGATCACCAGCACCCCGACGACCGGCACCAGGGCGGCGCCCTGCGTGAAGCGCGGCACGCCCTGCAGCAGCACGGCGAAGCCGCCGATCAGGCCGATCTCGAGGATGCCGTTCCAATCCATCAGGATCATGAACATGCCGAGCAGCGCGCCGACGGTCATGCCGATCGCCTGCTGCAGCGCGGTGCGTGCGATCGTGAACACGTTGGTGCCGATCGCGACGAAGGCGCCGAGCGGTGCAGCGTAGGCGTAGTCGGCGAGGTCGCCGCCCAGTCGGTTCGCGATGAGCCACGCGGCCATTGCGGCGACGGCCGTGCGAACGGCGATCAGCACGCGGTAGAGCGGCACAGCACGCTTGATCTCGCGCTTGGCGACCCGAGCGCCTCGCTTCGCCTCCGGAGGGATCGAGCCGATCACGCCATCGATCAGATCACCGGATGCCTCATCACCCTGCTTGGGGTCGTGCATCGGTGCGCCGGAGGGATCAGGTGCTCGAGCCACGGCAAGAATCTAGCCCGCAGACCTCAAAGATCAGTGGACGTTCTCAGCACGTGGCAGTGGCAAGGCATGCAGGTTGCCTCGCAGGGCGAACGGGGCCGTCCACAGAGGACGGCCCCGTTCGCGGTGGTGGGTCACGCCAGCATCTGGCGGGCGAAGGCGTCGAGGTTGCGCTGCTCGCGAGCCTCGAGGGCTGCTTCGTAGGCGAGCTCCTCGCGACGCCGCTGCTCATCGCGGTGCGACCGCATCGCCCAGTGCTCGAGCAGGCGTGACGCTCGGAGTGCGAGCTGGCGGGGAGCCGGCAGCGCAAGTGAAACGGATGACATGATTCTCTTCTTTCAGGCATGGCAATATCGCCCCTTCATTGGGCGCGAGATATTGCGAATAATTGCTGATCGATGGCGCGACGAATAGTGCTCTGCATTCGAGTGAATGCGTACAGAGCGCGACGCGGATTGCTCGTCGTCTCAGAAGCGGGCGAGCGCGTGCGCATGGCGCGTCAACGTGCGGTGATGGGCGTCACGCAGGGGTCGCAGGCCAATGAAGGCCCGGCAGAAGCGATGCTCGTTCAGCATCTGCGACATTCAGCCGCTGCGCGTTGCCGCTAGGAGACTCCGCCCGGAAGAAGGGCTCCAGCGGTTGGGATGATCGTGTCAAACATCGCGAGCTCCTCCTTTCGTATCGGCGTGAGGTTCGCAGTGAAGAAGATATAGCGAATGTCGAGGCAATTGCAAGCCCATTCTCAAACTTTCTCGGACAAGTTTCGTGGGGCGCTGCCCCCGGCGCGGCGAGGTGCTGTGGAGAACCCATTCCGCACTCTTCCGCGGTCGCGTAACCTGCCCCCATGCTCGGCAGGATCGGATCAGCCCTCGCGCTCGCGTCGGTCGCGACGATGCTGCTGGTCGGTTGCACTCCGGAGGAGCCAGTCGAGACGACCCCGCCTGCGAGCGGCGACTCTTCCGCGACCGCATCACCCGAGGTAACTCAAAGGAGTGACGAACAGTTGCTCGACGAAGCATTCGACGTTGCCGCACAGTTCGTCGCTCTGGTCGACGCCGGATTCGCGGCGCGTGAGCTGCCAACCGAGCGCATGCAGGCCCTCGCTAGCGACGAGGCGATCGCGGAGGTGCGGACTGATCTGGAGGCTTTCCAACAACAGGGACTCACCCTCGAAGGTGAGTCAACACTCGACACTCCCATGCTGGGAGCCAGGGTGCCCGCGGATGAAAGCCGTGGGACGGTTCGAATGCTCGTGTGCATCGACACGTCCGGCGTCACTACTACCGATCAAGCAGGGCTCGAGATCGATGGAGGCGTGACGCGCCAGCCCCGAGTCTTCGTCTTCACCTATGACTCCGATCGCCTGATCATCGCCGACATCGGACCACCCGAGACCGACCCGGAGTTGCCCGGATGCGGCTCCTGATTGCGCTCGCGCTAACTCTTGGATCGATCATCTCCAGCACGATGCCGGACCCGTCGCCGGGCGAGATTGGAGAGTGCACTCAGCCTGGCGCGGGATTCGCCGGCAGTTACGTCGGAGTTGGCGTCTCTTGCGGCCGGGCGGGGGACCTAGGCCCTGGGCTCGGCTTAGGCGATCAATTCGTTGATCCTTGGATCGCGATTTGCGAGGCATACCGAGCTATCGGCAGAGACTGCGTCCGCGTGATCGACCTGCGCCCGGTCGTCCCTGGGACAGAGCTTCCGATCACGATCAGCGACCTCGCTCGGTTCGCGCCACTCGTCGGCGAGCTCGTGGTCGAGCCCGACGGGTGGGGCGTCGTGGGAACTCCGACCAACTTCTACGCCACGGCCGAGACGCACACCATGGACGGCGAGCTGTTCGATGCTCCTATCGAGGTGCGCTGGACTCCGAGCACGTACCGCTTCGACTATGGGGACGGCACAATCGAGGAGTCCGCAGCATCGGGCGCCGCGTGGAGCGGCCCGGATCAGTCGTGGAGCGAGACGTCCACGAGTCACACGTATGCAGACCGCGAAGACGTGACAGCATCCGTCACCGTCGTCTTCACCGCAGAGGTCGATACCGGTGGCGGCTGGTTCTCGGTGCCAGGCACCCTGCCGGTCGATGCCCCGAGCGTGACCGTCAAACTCTTCGAGGTCGACACCGTGCTGACGAACGGCGACTGCATGACGAATCCGAGCGCGGCCGGGTGCGGCTGAGACGCATCGCGCCGCGCCAGGCGCTACGCGGGAGGGAGCCGATCGGACTCGTCGCTGCCTCGGTCGGCGTCATCCGCGTTGCCGTCGGTCTGCGTGCGGGCACGGAACGCGACCCCGAACGCGATGCCGAGCGCCACACCGATGGCGAGCCACAGCGGCAGGTTGTTCTGCGCGACGCCGATAGCGGCACCGACCGCGATGCCCAGCACAATGCCGAGGCCCATTCTCGAACCGTTCCCACGCATTCCAGCCATGCCTCCACCCTATGAATCACCCGTGGCTCGCACATCCGTCGGTTGACGGAGATCGTCGTAGAGTCGCGGCATGACGACCTCCTCCCCCGGCTGGGGCATCCTCGGTGCCGGCCGCATTGCACACCTGTTCGCTCGCGACCTGCGGACGGGCGGCCACCGCATCGCTGCCGTCGGCAGCCGAGATGCCCAGCGCGCCCGGGCGTTCGCAGACGAGCACGCCATCGCGAACGTGCACGAGGGCTACGAGGCACTTGCCGCCGATCCTGACGTCGATGTCATCTACATCGCGACCCCTCACTCGCATCATCTCCAGCACGCGCTGCCCGCGATCGACGCCGGCAAGCACCTCTTGATCGAGAAGGCATTCACCACCACCGGCGACGAGGCCCAGCACATCGTCGAAGCCGCTCGCGCCAAGGGGGTGTTCGTCATGGAAGCGATGTGGACGCGATTCCTTCCGACGATGGATGCCGTGCGTGCTCGCATTGCCGCGGGCGACCTCGGCGACGTGGTGAGCCTCACGGCTGACCACTCGCAGGTGCTCGACCTCTCCCCCGGCAGCCGCCTGATCGAGCCGTCCCTGGGCGGCGGCGCGCTGCTGGACCTCGGCGTGTACTGCGTCTCGCTCGCAAGCGCGTTCCTCGGGCCGGTCGCGCGCGTCCAGGCCGCGGGTGTCGTCGATCCGCAGGGCGTCGACCACCGCGGATCCGCGATCCTCGAGCACGCCAATGGCGGAACGTCTTCGGTCACGTTCTCGATGGAGACCCTGGGCTCCAACCGCGCGGTCATCGCGGGCACCGAAGGCGTCATCGAGCTCGACCCGGCGTTCTACGTCTCCACTGCGTTCACGCGTCGCCGCGCGTCCGACCCCACCACCGTCGCGGAGACGTTCACTCCCTCGATCGAGGGTCGCGGCATGCAGTTCCAGGCGGCGGAGGTCGAGCGCTGCATCGCCGCGGGCCAGCTCGAGAGCGAGCTCATGCCGCTCGACGAGTCCATCGCCATCATGCGGGCCATGGATGAGATCACCCGGAAGCTGAGAGGCGACGCATGACCGACTGACGAAACCCGGCCTTGTGCGCACGCCCGTGTCGCCGTAGTGTCTCGTTTATCGATATACCGATGAACGATAGGGGAAGTCATGAGCAAGGTAGATCTCGGCCGCACCGTCGGCCGCGTGCTTGGCCGTGGCGGCCTCATCGCCATCATCGTCGCTGCGGTGTTCGGTCTCATCTGGACACTTACGATCGCGGCGCTCCACCACTACTCCATCAACGGCTTCGCCTCCTACGACGTCGGGGTCGCCAGCCCGCTCGACGTGCGGCCGGATCTCGTCGCCGGCGCCGACATCCAGTACGTCACGATCAACTTCACCCCGGTCTCCCCAGACCCGACAGCGCTGCTGCTCGAGTCGATCGGGGTTGGATCCCGCTACGCCGTCGGCATGCTCGCCGGCATTCTGGTGATCTGGCTGGCGGTGCAGCTGCTTCGCAAGCGCAGCTTCGGCCTCGGCACTGCAGGACTGCTCGGCGTGCTGGCACTGGGGATGTTCGCCGTCGCGATCGTTGCACCGATGCTCGAGGGGCAGGCGGCCGTGCTTGCCGTGGAGGCTGCGGGATTGCCGACTGAGCCGTCGATGCCGACCTTCGGGGAATCCGACGAGACTTGGGTGATCCCGCCGACTCCCCACTGGCAGGGCTTCGACTTCTCACTGCTCGCACTCGGCCTGGTGACCGGGCTCTGCGCGCTGCTGCTCGGCCGCGCTTCACGGCTGCAGGACGACACCACGGGCCTCATCTGATGGCGAGGGCCAAGGATGAATCCACGGGCGTGCACTGCCGACTCGACGAGCTGCTCGAGGAGCGCGGCATGACGCTCACAGAGCTCAGCCGCACGGTGGACATCACCTTCGCGAACCTCTCAGCACTCAAGAACGACCGCGGTCGCGCGATCCGCTTCTCCACCCTCACGGCGATCTGCAGGGCCCTCGACTGCGAGATCGGCGAGCTGCTGGTGCTCGCGGCCTAACTCGCCGCTGCTTCGCGCGCCGCGATGCGCTGCTGGACCTCCGGTCGCCGCAGCGGCGGCACGGTCTTGGGAGGCTGGCGCCGCTCGGGCAGATCCTCGAGCAGGTGCTGCGTGATGTGGGCGATCTCGGCGACCGCGCGCTCGAAGACATCGCTCGTGCGCTCCGACGGATGCGTGATGCCCGACACCTTGCGCACGTACTGGCGCGCAGCGGCCTCGACCTCGGTCTCATTGGCGGCGGGTTCAAGGCCTCGCAGCACCGTGATGTTCCTGCACATGGCCTCACGGTACGCGCGTGTCGCCGACAACGACAGGTGCCTGCAGCCGCAGTCGCACCTCGTCGCGCGCTGCTGCACCTGGAGACAGACGCGAGCGCGACTTCTCCACAGGCGGTGCTCGCACCCAGTGCGGTGTTGGTGGTGCCCGCTAGCCTGTTCGAACAGACGTTCGAGGCAGATGGCTCCCCATCCCCTGGAACGCGAGGGAAACGGAGTCGACGATGACCAAGGTCGAGCGGGCAGCAGCGGCAGTCGCGGCAGTCCGCGCGGCGTTCGTCGATGCCGACTCGCTCTCCGTCGCTACAAACCAAGAGGTGGCCGACCTGCTCGCTCTGACGGCTGCCGCAGCCCGATCGCTGGAGGCACAGCAGGTCCGGCTGGCAGGAGCAATTTCGGCGCGCTCCAAGGGCTCGGACGACGACTCCATCTGCCGGGTGCTGGGAGCGCGGAATGCGCGAGCGGCGATCGCATCCGCGTTCGGCATCCGCAACCGTGACGCCGCCGAGCTCATGGTGATGGCGGCCGGCACGTCCGCACCGGTGAGCCTCACCGGCCAAGTCATCGCCGTCAGGTACCCGCGCGTTGCGCGTGCCCTCGACGACGGCGACCTCTCCCTCGCTCAGGCTCGAGCCATCCTGACCACACTCGAACCCGCCGCACCGCGCGCCGATCTCGACCAGTTGGCGTGGGCGGAGGGCTGCCTTGTGGATGCGGCAACCGACCCCGACGCACCGTTGGTGCCAGAACTACTGGTCACCCAGGCGCGCGCATACGTTGCAGTACTCGACCCCGACGGCGTGCTGCCTGACAGCGAACGACAGCGCGACCTTCGTTCGGCACGCGTGTGGCAGCGACGCGATGGCGTGTGGCGCATAGAGATGTACAGCCCGGCCGAGTCAGGCTCCTCCCTCACATCGCTCGTGGATGCGTACGAGTCGCCGCGCAGCAAGGTCGCGTTCACCGACGACGAGGCGGCAGACGCAGCCGAGCAGGCCACCCTCGAGGACGAAGTCGCCGACATCGACGACCGCACGCCGCAGCAGAAGCGGCACGACATCATCATGTCCATCATCGAGGCGCACGCCGCATCCGGTGAAGCGCCCACCGCCGGCGGCGAAGTGCCGAGGCTCGTCTTCAACGGCAGCATCGAAGCCTTCGACGCCTACCAGCGGAACCAGGAGCACCCCGACCGCACGCTCACCATCGAGCACACCGGTGCGATCGTGCCGATCGAGACCGTGGATCGACTGCTGTGCAACGCCGTCGTGCAGCGTGCCGTCTTCGATGCCGAGGGGCATCTGCTGGAGCTCGGGCGCGAGCAGCGGACCTTCAACCGCGCGCAGCGCCGTGCGCTCGCCGCCAAGTACCGCGGTTGCGCGACTCCAGGATGCGGCTTCCCAGTCGCCTGGACCGAGGCGCATCACGTGGTCTGGTGGCAGCACGGCGGCCCCACCGATGTCGACAACGGCATCCTGCTCTGCAGTCACTGCCACCAAGAGGTGCATGCAGGCCGGCTGCTCGTTGCGGGGACCCCCGGCGACTGGCGAGTCGTGGCTCAGCTGCGCCCCGCCGACCGCTACGCCCGCAGCCGGCGCTCAGGAGTCGCACCGCGCACTCCCGAGCCGCACCCTCTCGATGCGATCTCTCCCGACTTGATCACCGCCGCCGCGATCGCCGCCACCGCGATCATTCCCGCGACGATGAATCCCGAGTCGAACACCGTGGGGCCACACTCGACGGTGGCGCACGCCGCGTCACCGCCGCTCGCGTTCAAACTCCCAGATGCAGCGCGGCAGCGGGCATGCGGCGCAGCGCCGTCGCAGCGCCACGACGGATGCGCATCGCTACGACGAGCCCTCCAGCCCGGTAGGCGGCGCACCCGCAGCAGCGATGAGCTCGAGAACCGGTTGCGGGGTCGACTGCGCTTCAGCCGTCGACCGGGGCGCCGACTGCCACCGATCGATCACCATCCCGCGCACAACATCGTCATGCGCCTGTGAGGTGCGCGTTTCGCCGCGGTGCGTGTCGCCGCGCGATCCGTCTCGACGGGTGGTGCGAACCACCGGGTGGCCCGTTTCTCCGCGCTATGCGCTTGGTGCCGAGACTCGCTCCGGTCAGCTCTCCTTGGTGATCTCCACCGAGACGAACAGCTGGCTCTTGGCCGCACCGGCGTAGACCCCGCGCAGCGGCGGCACATCGTTGTAGTCGCGCCCCAGGCCGACCTTCACATGCCGCTCACCGATGTCGATGAGATTGGTCGGATCCCATGCGTTCCACTCACCCGTGAACCACTCGACCCACGCGTGCGACTCACCCCGGATCGTCTCGCCGATCTGCGCGCTCGGCTTCGGGTGCAGGTAGCCGGAGACGTAGCGTGCCGGGATGCCGACCGCGCGTAGGGCTCCGATCGTGATGTGCGCGATGTCCTGGCACACGCCCTTGCGGTTCGGCCACGCCTCCGAGGCGAGCGTGTGCACGTGCGTCACCCCGGACATGTACTCCATCTGCTCACCGATCATGCGAGAGATAGCGGCCGCGGCAGCGCCGGGCGTCTCAGACGCATCCTTGATCTCCTGCGCCGCGCGCACGAGATCATCGGTCGGGCGGGTGCGCTGGGTCTGCACGAGCTGCTCGACGTACTGCGTCGCGCGCTGCCCGACCTTCTCGACCTGCTCCCAGGTGAGCTCGCGGCCGCCCACGAGCTTCGGTCGCACCTCGACGAGACTGGTCGCGGTGAGCTGCAGCTCGGTGTGCGGGGCGAGCACGTCGAACGACACGACCGTCGTGCCCCAGTAGTCCTCGTAGGAGTTCACCGAGGTGTTCGGGCGGATGTCGAGGTTCGAGTAGATGACGAACTGGCCGTCGCTCGTCGAGGGCAGCATGCGCGACTCGTTGTAGCTGGCGACCGCCGGCGTCTCGTAGCGGTAGCCGGTGGTATGACGGATACGGATTCGGCTCACGATGCCTCCCTTGTCCATGCCGGCATGTTGTGGGTGGGGAAGTAGCGCTCCCGCACCGCATGCGAGACGGAGGTGGTGGTGGTCTGCACCTTGTCCATCACAGTCGGCAGGTCGTCGATGATGTCCTGGATCGGCCGGAACTCCAGCTCGGCGCGGATCTGACCGAGCATGCGCTCTGCGGCGCCGATGTAGCCGACGCGCTCACGCCGGGGCTCGATGTCCTCGAGGCACTGCTCGGCGCCGCGCACCGAGAACAGGATCGAGCGCGGGAAGAGCCGATCGAGCAGCAGGAACTCGGCCGCGTTCGTGCTCGAGGGCACGCCGCGGTAGGTGCGCAGGTACGCCTCGTAGGCGCCGACCGATCGGAGGATGGTCGTCCACGACGGGCCGGAGGCCTCGGTGAGGGCGCGGGTCGCGAGCAGCCGCGCGACCATGTCGGCGCGCTCGATGTAACGGCCGAGCGTGAAGAAGCTCCACGCGTCGTCGCGACTGGAGGTGGCGTCGGCCATGCCGCCGGCAAGCGCCATGCGCTCGCGCACCCAGCCGAACATCTGGTGCACCTGCTCGTTGTTCACGCGCCGCGGCATGTTCGTGTAGGTGGCGTTGAGCACCTCCCACAGCTCTGTGGAGATCGTCTCGCGAGCGCGACGCGCGTTCTCGCGCGCGGCGTTGACGGAGTAGGCGATCGAAGCCGTCTGGGTGCGGTCGATGGCGAGGAAGTTCACGACGTCGGCGCGCGAGAGCTTGCGCTCGGGCGGCGCCTCATGGCCCATGACGCCCAGCAGGGCGCGGCAGGCGGTGTCCTCGTCGACCGCGACGTCCTCCAGCAGCAGCTGCAGGTAGACGTCGAGGATTCGCGCGGTGCCGTCGGCACGCTCGATGTAGCGGCCGATCCAGAACAGGCTCTCGGCGATGCGGCTGAGCATCATGCTGCGCCTCCTTCGTCGGTGGGGCCCGGTCTCGTGACGCGCGCGGCTTCGCCGTGCGCTCCTCGACCTACGGGAGTGGGGACGCGCGCGGCTTCGCCGTGCGCTCCTCGACCTACGGACGGTTGCTGCTGCTGCTGCTCGTCCTGGCCGTTGCGGCGCGGCGAGTCCTGCGGCGACTGATCCTGCGGGTGGTCGTTGCCCGTGATCACCGGGATCGGTCGCGTCATGGGTTCGCCCGTGGCGCCGAACTCCGCGTCGTGGTCGACGATCGGGATCTGCTCCCGAGCACCGGCGAGCACCCAGGTGTCCTTGGAGCCGCCGCCCTGCGACGAGTTGACGACCAGTTGGCCCTCCGGGAGCGCGACGCGCGTGAGACCGCCCGGCAGCACCCACACATCCTTCCCGTCGTTGACGGCGAAGGGGCGCAGGTCCACGTGGCGCGGCCGCACGCCGTCCTCGACGAGCGTCGGAATGGTGCTGAGCTGCACGACGGGCTGCGCGATCCAGCCGCGCGGATCGGCGCGCAGCCGCTCCTCGAGCTGCTCGAGCTCCTCCGGGGTCGCGTCCGGGCCCACCACGAGACCCTTGCCACCGGAGCCGTCGACCGGCTTGACGACCAGCTCGTGCAGGCGCGGCAGCACCTCGTCGAGCACACCCGGCTCCTCGAGCCGCCAGGTGTCGACGTTCTTGAGGATCGGCTCCTCGCTCAGGTAGTAGCGGATGAGCTCCGGCACGTAGGTGTAGACGAGCTTGTCGTCGGCGATGCCGTTGCCGACCGCGTTGGCGATCGTGACGTTGCCGAGTCGCGCGGCGAGCATGAGCCCGGGGCTGCCGAGCATGGAGTCCGCACGGAACTGCAGCGGGTCGAGGAAGTCGTCGTCGACGCGGCGGTAGATCACGTCGACCCGCGACGGCCCCTCGGTGGTGCGCATGTAGACGCGGCCGCCGCTCGTGAACAGGTCGCGGCCCTCGACGAGCTCGACACCCATGAGGCGCGCGAGCAGCGTGTGCTCGAAGTAGGCGGAGTTGTAGACGCCGGGCGTCAGCACGACGACGCGCGGCGAGTCGACACCGGCCGGTGCCGCGGCGCGCAGCGCGTGCAGCAGCACATCGCAGTAGTCGCCGACTGGGCGCACTCGCATCGACGAGAACATCTCGGGCAGCGTCTGCGCGATCACGCGACGGTTCGACATGACGTAGGAGACGCCGGACGGCACGCGCACGTTGTCCTCGAGCACGCGCCACTCGCCGTCCTGGTCACGGATCAGGTCGATGCCGGAGACGTGGATGCGCACACCGTTCGCGCCGACGACGCCGGCGGCCTGACGGTGGAAGTGCGTGGACGTGCTGATGAGCTTGGCGGGGATGATGCCATCCTCGACCGCACGCTGCGGGCCGTACATGTCGGCCAGGAACGCCTCGAGCGCCCGCACCCGCTGCTGCACGCCGGACTCAACGTGCTTCCAGTCCTGCGAGGTGATGATGCGCGGGATCGCGTCGAGCGGGAACGGTCGCTCCTCGCCCGCGAAGTCGAACGTGACGCCCTGCGCCAGGTAGGAGGTGGCGAGCGCGTCAGCGCGAGCTCGCAGCTCGTCCTTCGTCAGCTCCGACAGCGCATCGTAGAGCGGCTTGTAGGACGCGCGCGGCATCCCCTCGCCCTCGAACATCTCGTCCCAGGGCTCACCCTGGCGCTTTCGCGGAGTCTCGAAGGGCTTGTCATAGTCCTCGAACAGATCGCCCATGCCGCGAGCCTAGTAGTGCCGTGCTGGAGCGCGGCCTGGGCGGTGCCACATCCGAGCGCGCTTCCAGCGGTGCGCTCAGCCCTCATGGCCGCGTGCTGCCGACCGCATGCGGGCGCGCGCCGTGCGGTTGCGTGCCGTGACGGGGATCACGCCGAGCGCCTTCGCGAGGCCCGTCGGGGGCATGTCGCCGTACAGCGACTCGGCGTGCGCGATCTCGTAGGTCTCGTGCCAGATGCCGACCGCCCCGGGCACGCGCTTGGCGGTGGCGTAGAACGCTCGCCAGGCCGGCCGGTGCTCGCGCCCGGCGTCGTTCGCGTAGCGGTAGATCGACTCGACGTCGCGCCAGTACTGCACGACGCTCGGCCCGTCGGGCCCGAGAACAAGCCGATACCCGAGCAGGCCGGCGTCTCGATCCTCCGAGAGCTCGCGAAGCATGCGGGGCATCGCGAGGAAGGCGGGCAACCAGGCATCGATGCGCCAGGACTTGTTGCACCGCATGCCGATGAGGAAGACGGCGATGCCGTCGGTCGGCTGGTGGGTGGTGTGGACGGTCACGACCGCCTCCTGAGGTAGCGTGATGGATGGTGAATGGATAGCAATGCTCTCCAATAATGGAGAGTGGAGGTATCCAACGTCAAGGCCCTCATTGGATCAGGAGTGCATCGTGCGCATCTCAGAGCTCTCGTCGCGCAGCGGCGTTCCCGTCGCCACGATCAAGTACTACCTGCGAGAGGGGCTGCTGCATGCCGGCGAGCGCACGAGCGCGACGCAGGCTCGATACGACGACTCGCACGTCGAGCGACTGCGCCTCGTGCGGGCGCTCGTGGATGTCGCGGGCCTGACGATCCAGCGCGTGCGCCAGATCCTGTCGGTCGTGGATGCACCGCCGCCCTCGATGAGCGACCTGCTGCACCTCACCGTCGACCCGGATGACTCGACCGACACCCCGCTCGCGAGCAGCCTCGTCGACCGGCTCGGCTGGCAGATCCCGGACGGGCTTGGAGCGCTCGGCGATCTGGAGCGGGGACTCGAGGGCATCGCGGCATCGGGTATCGACTTCTCGCAAGCGCACATCGAGCAGATCGCGGGCGCGGTCGACCGGGTGAGCGAGATCGAGATCGACAGCGTGCCGACGGAGTCGGGAGCCGCGGCGGTCGCGTACTCGGTGATCGGCACCGAGCTCGTCGCGCCGATCATCCTCGCGCTGCGCCGAGTCGCGCACGCTAGACATGCCTACGCGCGGTTCGGCGACGAGCCGACGGATGCCTCCTCTGCGTGAAGCCCCGTCTGATCGGGACGCCCCGGTTCAGGGCTGGCAGCGCTCGAAGACGTAGCCGGGATCGTCCGGTGCCGTCAGCAGCAGGTCGCGCAGCACCATCAGCTGCGGTGCATCCTGCTGCGCGCAGAGCTCGGGAAACGTGACCCCCGTCGGCATCGCATCGACGTACTCGACATCGATGTGCAGCTCGCCGTACTGCGCGCGGTACCCGGCGCACTCCTGCAGCGCCGCGCACTCCTCGCTGATGGCGAAGTCGAAGCCTGCTCCAGGCCCGTGCGCGCCGAGCTCCACGGCATTCTTCTGCGCGACCGCCAGACCGGCGTCGTGCGATCGCGCGATGAGCTGCTCGGCGAGCGCCAGGTTGCCTGCCATCGTGAGCCCCTCGATCCGCAACCAGGTGTCGAGGTTGTCGAGCTCGATAGCGTCGAACCCGGCGGCGGCGCAGCGCTCGACGGTCTCCGCCAGGACGCTGTCGATCGTCGCGCGGGCCGCCTCGGTGCTGGTGTCGAGCACGAGCTCATCCGGCCACGCGGGGTCGACGACCGGCCGGCCATCGGCGTCGGTGAGCACCGCGTGCGGGTGCGACCGCAGCCATTGCCCGCGATCGGCGGGCTGCGTCTGGAATGCGTTGACGTAGCAGATGCTGTAGCGGCCCTCGGCCGGGAACGCGGTGCTGTCGCGCACGACGATCGTGACATCGGCGGGCGGCTCGTAGGCGGCGCCGAGCTGGTAGTCGACTGCCCCCGGCACGCTCGGCAGCCGCCAACCTCGGCCATCCCCGTCGCCAGCCGTGCCAGCATCGGCGCCCGTGCCCGTGCCCGTGCTCGTGGATGCCGGCAGCGGCTGGCACGCTGTGACCGCGAGCACGAGGCCGGCACTCAGCAGCAGCCCTCCGCGCATCGACGCCTCCTCCGACGAGCGTCGCCCATGCCTCACCCGGGGTCAAGCGGCACGCGGCTCATCCCGCGCGGTCTAGGGTTGGCGCGTGCCGACGCCCAGCCCAGCAGCGCTCGCTCGCGCCGAGTCGCTCATCGCCCTCACGCCCGACTTCCCGAAGCCCGGCGTGCTGTTCCGCGACATCGGTCCGATGCTGCGCGACGCGGACGCGCTCCGGGTGGTGACCCGAGCGCTGGCCGCTCCGTTCGAGGGAGGCTTCGACCTCGTGGCGGGAGTCGAGGCGCGCGGATTCCTGCTGGCGGGCGCGGTCGCCGCGACCAGCGGCTCCGGGCTGCTGCCGATCCGCAAGGCCGGCAAGACACCTCCGCCGACCACGTCCGTCGACTACGCGCTGGAGTACGGCAGCGCGACGATCGAGGCCGCGGGTGACCTGACCGGCCGGCGCGTGCTGCTCGTCGATGATGTGCTCGCGACCGGCGGCACACTGCGGGCAGCGATCACGCTCGTCGAGCAGCTGGGTGGCACCGTTGCGGGCGTGGCCATCGTGCTCGAGCTCACCGAGCTCGGCGGACGCTCACTCGTGCCGACGGCGCACGCGGTCTTCACGGCCTGAAGGGCAACTCCGCCGCCGGTTCAGCCGCGGGCGTCGCCGCCGATGACCGGCCACCGCCGGTCGGGCACGCCGTCCTCGTTCATGTCGCGGGAGCGCGCACTGCGCGCATCCCGGCGCAGCTCGAATGCGGCGAGGATCGCGGCGATGCCCGAGCCGACCAGGATCGCGAGCTTCGCGGCATCCGTGTGCAGCGCATCCGAGAACGAGAGCTCGGCGATCAGCAGCGACACCGTGAACCCGATGCCGGTCAGCAGGGCGATCGGGCGGAGGTCGCGCAGCCCGATGCCGTCCGGCAGGCGCAACGGCGTGAGCTTCGTCACGAGAGCCGTGACGCCGAGCACGCCGACGATCTTGCCGACGATGAGCCCGGCGATCACGCCCACCGAGACCGGCTGGGCGATCAGATCGATGAAGCCCGCGCCACCCACGCTCACCCCGGCCGAGAAGAACGCGAACACCGGCAGCGCGATCGCGGTGGACACTGGGCGGACGAGCTCTTCGTACCGGTGCGTGCGCGAATCCGACTCACCGTGGATCGCCGTGGCCGGCACGACAGCGCCCAGCAGCACACCCGCGACCGTCGCGTGCACCCCCGCCTCGTGCATGAGCGCCCAGGCGACGACCGCGACCGGCACCAGGATCCACCAGCGCGCCCAGCGCGTGCGCACGAGCACCGCGAACACCGCGACCGTCGCGAGCGAGCCCACGAGCGCGAGCACGCTGATCGATGCCGTGTAGAACACCGCGATGACGACGATCGCCAGCAGGTCGTCGACCACGGCGAGCGTGAGCAGGAAGGTGCGCAGCGGCATCGGCAGCCCGCGGCCGAAGACGGCCAGGATCGCGAGCGCGAAGGCGATGTCGGTCGCGGTCGGGATCGCCCAGCCGCTCAACCCCGGCTGGTCGCCCGATGCCGCGACGATGATCGCGAAGATCACCGCGGGCAGCGCCATGCCGCCGATCGCAGCGAGCACCGGCACCGCCGCCTCGCGCGGGCGCCGCAGGCTGCCGGCGGCGATCTCGTGCTTGAGCTCGACCCCGACGACGAAGAAGAAGATCGCCAGCAGCCCGTCGGCGGCCCAGGTCGCGAGCGAGAGGTCGAGGTGCAGCGCCGCGGGTCCCACCACCGTCTCGGACAGCGCCGCATAGCCGTCGCGCCAGGCCGAGTTGGCCCAGATCAGGGCCGCGGCCGCGGCGATGAGCAGCAGCACGCCGCTCGTGGTCTCGAGCCGCAGGGCGGCGCCGAGTCGGGAACGGCGGGATGTGGGACTGCGCACGGGGTCCTCTCGAAGCGATTCCGCTGCGAGGTGTCGCAGCGAGCCGACCAGGCTTCCCGGCGCACCGCGACCATGCTACCGAACGACCCGCCGCCGGCCAGGCGCGGTGGGCGGGACGCAGGGCTTGCCGCAGACAGGTCAGTGCATCGCGATGGTCTCCACCGCGCGCAGCCCGTCGCGGATGAATCGGTTGGCGTGCGCCGCGAGGTCGTCGGAGTCGTCCCACAGGTTGCGCCAGATGCCGAGCGAGCGCGTGAGCTGCTCGTCGACGACCGCGCTCGAGAACGACTCGAACACGACCGGTCCGTCGTAGTGCGCGCGAGCGAGGCCACGGAACAGCCCGTCGAAGTCGACCGTGCCGGAGCCGAGGTAGCCGCGGTGGCTCTCGCCGATGTGCACGTACTTGAGGCGGTCGCCGGCGTCGAGCACGGGCTCGAGCATCCCCGACTCCTCGATGTTCATGTGGTACGTGTCGAGGTGCAGGTGCACGTTGTCGTGGTCGACCAGCTCGAGGAAGGCGAGGCCCTCGCGGGCGGTGTTGCAGACATTGGTCTCGTAGCGGTTGACGACCTCGAGCGAGAGCTGCACGCCGCGCTCAGCCGCATAGCCGCCCAGTCGGCGGAGCGCCCCCGCGCTGTGCTCGCGGTTCTTCTCGGTGGCGACCTGCGAGTACTTCTGCAGCGCCGAGTAGATGACGCCGCAGAGGTCGGTGCCCCCGACGTGCGCAACGATGTCGATCGCGCGCTCGAGCAGATCCTCGCCGCGCCGCACGACGGCGGGATCCTCGCTCGAGAGGTCGGTGTCGGCGCTGAGGCCGAGCGACGAGGTCATGGTGATGCCGGTGTCGCCGAGCACCTGCTTGGCGACCCGCTCGTCGAACGAGAACGGGTCCATGAGGGGCATCTCGATGAAGTCGAAGCCCGCGCGCTGCACCCCCTCGATGGCCGTGCGGATGCCCGCCTCGTCGAAGGTGCCGGAGAACACGAATCCGTGGCAGCCGATGCGCATGGTGTTACCTCTTTCCCTGCAGGACGCGGCGGCGGTGGTGCTCGTCCGCGCGATTCTCGATCCGATCCAGCACCTCGTCGCCGAGGAAGTTCGGCGCGCCGACGGCGAGCGCCGCGGTCAGTACTCGAGCGTGCTTGTCCGCCATCTCGGTGATCCGCAGGCACTCGGCGGCGTCGTCGCCGATGGCGAAGATGCCGTGGTTCTGCAGGTAGGCGATCTTCGGCAGTCGCCCGTGCTCAGCCACGAACGCCCGCAGCGCATCCCGCATGTGCAGCGCGAGGCCGAGGCCGGGGTCGACGTAGGGCACGAAGAGCGCGCGCTGGCCGAGCACCACGATCTGGTCGGGGAACAGCGCGCCCGCCGCGATGAGCTCGGCGCGGTCGGAGCACAGGATCCCGTTCGCCGAGATCGGATGCGTGTGGCACGCCGCTCCCGCTCCGAACGACAGCACCACCGCGTGCAGCAGTGCCTCGACGCTGGGGCGCTTCGCTCCCGCGTCGACGCGGCTCGCCATCAGCGCGACGCCGACAGCGTCGTCGTCGGCGTCCTCGGCATCCAGCACCGCCAGGATCGGCGCGAGCTCGCACTCGACCAGGTCGTCCGGGCCCGCGGAGCCGAGCGTCGAGCCGGATGCCTTGACCAGCATCCGCTGCTCGTCGAGCCTGGCACTCACATTGCCCTCGCCGAGGATGGCGAGCTCGCGGTGCGGCTCCCCCACGGCGTGGCAGAGCGCGAGCAGGTCGTCGACGAGCGTCATGGCTTCGCCCCGGGTCGTGTCGCGATGGGCGACGTGCCGCTGGGCGTTGGCGCGAGCCGCTTCCGGCGCAGGGTGAACTGGCCGAACAGGGCGGCGCCGAGGAGCACGAGGCCGAGTGCGAGCAGCTGCGCCTGCGCACCGTCGTTGCCCGGCACGACGATCAGGATCGACGCGTTGAGCCACACGATGAGCAGCGCCGCGAGCAGCACGCCGCTCAGCCTGCCGATGCCGCCGGTGATCGCGACACCGCCGAGCACGGCGATCGTGATGGCGGGCAGTGCCATGCCGCCGCCGCTCGTGCCCGCGTCGGGGCGAGCGGAGGCGAACTGGGCGACGGTGTAGACGCCGACGAAGCCGGAGATGGCGCCCGCGGCGACAAAGGCGGTCATGCGCGTGCGGCGGGTGTCGATGCCCGCCCACTGCGCTGCGGTGTCGTTCGTGCCAATGGCGTAGAGCGAGCGGCCGTAGGCGGTGCGATTCAGCACGAACCAGGTGACGATCGCGATCGGGATCAGGAATGTGAAGACCCCCAGCGGCACGAGCGGCAGCCCTCCGCCGATGACCGGCAGCTCGATCGCCTTCGCCGCGTTGTAGAACTCGGAGATCTCGGCGCCGGAGATCGGCCGCTGGTCGCTGATCACGAGCGCGATCGAGCGGTAGCCGTAGAACGTCGCGAGGGTCGCGATCAGCGGCGGGAAGCCGAGGTAGGCCGAGAGGAAGCCGTTGAAGGCGCCCAGCAGCGCGCCGAAGAGCACCGCGAGCACGATCGAGACGAGCACCGGCAGGCCCGCCTGCTGGAAGAGCATGGCGAAGACGATGCCCGAGAGCGACACCATCGAGCCGACCGAGAGGTCGATGCCGCCGCGACCGGAGGTGATGACAAACAGCTCGGCGATGGCGAGCAGCGCGAGCGGCACGTAGGCGATGAGCGAGGAGGCGAGGTAGTCGCTGTTGAAGTCAGCGCGCGTCTGCCCCGTCAGGTCGAGGATGGTCATGACGACGATGAGCGCGATGACCAGCACGAGCAGCAGCACCGTGCGGTCCTTCATGATCCCGCCGGTGAAGTGGCGCATCCGCGACTCCTTGTGCGGTGCTCGCTCGTTGGGCTGCTGCCGATCGGTCGGCGTGACGGCGGTCATGCGCGCCTCCTGGCTCGCTCGCGGATGAGGTCAGTGCCGACGGCAACGATGATGAAGATGCCGACGAACAGGAAGCCGAGCTGCGTCGGCCAGCCCAGCTGCGTGACGCCCGAGACCACGGTCTGCACGAGGATCGCGCCCAGCAGCGTGCCGATCACGCTGCCGCGGCCGCCGATGATCGAGGTGCCGCCGATGACGACGGCGGCGATGACCTGCAGCTCCTTGCCGGAGCCGACCGACTGGTCGAGGGTCGAGGTGCCGGTGGCGATCATCATGCACGCGGCGAGCCCGGCGAGCGCACCGGTGACGGCGTAGACCCAGACGAGGCGCGGCTGCACCTTGATCCCCGCGAGACGTGCGGCGTTGGCGTTGCCGCCGATCGCGTAGAGGCTGCGGCCGGCCTTGGCGTAGCGCAGGAACCACCAGGCGACCGCGACCGCGACCACCGCGATCGCGAACGAGTGCGGCACGCCGAGCGTGGACCCCTCGGTGCCGCGGCCCAGGAAATCGAGCGTGCCGGGGATGCCGTTCACGGTGGACGAGTCGAACACCTGCAGCCCGATCCACTGGAAGACGTTGAGGGTGCCGAAGGTGATGATGATCGGATGCACGCGGCCGTACGCGATGAGCAGGCCGTTAATCGCGCCGAGCGCGAGTCCGATGGCGATGGCGACGAGCAGCGCGAGCGGCGCAGGGATGTCGAGGTTCACCATCATCCGAGCCGTGACCACGGCGGAGACCATGATCATCGAGGCGACCGAGACGTCGATGCCTGCGGTGATGATCACGAAGGTCATGCCGACGCCGACCAGCGCGATGGGCGCGACCTGCACGAGCAGCGGCCCGATGGAGCCGGGGGTGAGGAACGCGGGCGTGAAGATGCCCAGCAGCACCCAGAGCACCACCAGCACCACGAGAAGCACGATCTCCTGCCCCGTCACCACCGGCGGCAGGATGCGGCGCAGGCTGAACGCCGCGGGGCTCGCGGCTGGCTCGTCCTTGACGGTGTCGACGCTCATGCGGCGTCCTCCTCGATCGCGCCGGCGGCGGCTGCGAGCAGCGACGCCTGGCTGGCGGTTGGTGGGAACTCCTTGGCGATGCGACCGGAGCGGAACACGAGGATGCGGTCGGCGACACGCAGCACCTCGCCGAGGTCGGTCGTGATCACGAGCACCGCTGCGCCCCGGTCGGCGAGGTCGGCGATGATGCTGTGGATCTCCTCCTTCGCACCGACGTCGACGCCCTGCGTCGGCTCCGAGAGCACCAGGAGCTTCGGCTGCTCGACGATCTGCCGGGCGAGCACGACCTTCTGCGCGTTGCCGCCGGACATTGCTCCGATCGGCTGTCGCTCGGAGGGGGTCTTCACCGACAGGCGCTTGATCAGGTCGTTCGCGATGCGCCGCTCGGCCTTCGGCGAGACCCACCCCGGCACCCTGCTCAGCAGCGGCAGGGAGCCGATGGTGATGTTGAACGCGATCGGCTGGAACGCGAACGCCCCTTGCGACGACCGGTTGGCGGGCAGCATCCGGATGCCGCGGCGCTTGGCGGCCGACGGGTTCGTGGCCTGCGTGTCGGACCCGACCGAGTGCATCCGACCGCCCGTCGCGTGCCGCATGCCGTAGACGACCTCCCCCACCTCGGCCGCTCCGCAGCCGACCAAGCCGTAGAGGCCGACGATCTCGCCCTCACGCACGGTCAACGAGACGTCGTCGAAGGCGCCCTCGAGCGAGAGGCCGTCGAGCTCGAGCACGGTGGGGCCGGGCTCGCCGGTCTGACGAACACCCTCCTCCAGCTCGCCACCCACCATGCGCTCAGCGATCTCGCGCACGGTCAGCTCGCCGATCGGCTGCGATGAGACCGTCTCGCCATCGCGCATGATCGTGACCTCATCGGCGATGCGGAACAGCTCGTCGAGCCGGTGGCTGATGTAGATGATCGACACGCCCTCGGCGGCGAGCTTCCGCACGACACCGAAGAGGACCTCGATCTCGCTGTCGGTGAGGATGGCGCTGGGCTCGTCGAGGATCAGCACGCTCGCCTGCTCGAGCAGCGCCTTCGCGATCGAGACCTGCTGCTGCTTGGCGATCGAGAGCGTGCCGAGCGGCTGGGAGGCGAGCGCGCGGTCGAGGCCGACGGTGTCGAGCAGCTCGAGCATGCGCGGTGCCTGCGCACGCCAGTCGATGGCGAGGCCGCGAGTGATCTCGCGCCCCACGAAGAAGTTCTCGGCGACGGTGAGCTCTGGGAAGAGCTGCGGCTCCTGATAGACGGTCTGCACGCCGAGCTCGATGGCATCGGACGTGGAATCGATGCTGACCTCGCGGCCGTCGATCGTGATCGTGCCGGTATCGGGCTGCTCGGCGCCAGCGAGGATCTTGATGAGGGTCGACTTGCCCGCGCCGTTCTCGCCGACCAGGGCGTGCACCGTGCCCGGTCTGACGGTCAGGTCGGCGTGGCGGATGGCGCGGACGCCCCCGTAGCGCTTCGAAATGTCGCGCATCTCGAGCCTGGGTGCGGTCTCAGTCATGGTGCTCCGAGCGGTCGCTCCGTCGTGGACGACGGATGAGGATGTGGGGTGCCGGGGCGCGGTCGGCCGCGCCCCGGCGGGTGCCGGTCGCGTCAGGCGCGACCGGCGGTGGGATCAGTAGTCGTAGTCCCCGGCGTTCTCAGCCGTGAACACCGTCGGCGGGCCCAGCAGCAGCACGCCCGTCGACTCGTCGTACGAGACTTCGGTGAGCGCCGGGTTGCTGATGCTCGACGTGTCGCTCAGATCGCCGTCGTTCGCCAGCTGCATGCCTGCCCAGCCGGTGAGCCAGCCGAGACCCTCGACATCCCAGAGCACCGAGGCGCTCGATGCTCCCGACTCGAGGTACGGCAGCATCGCCTGCGGCGTGCCGAGGCCCACCGTGAACACCTCACCGATGCGGTCGGCGGCGGTGACGGCCTCAGCGACGCCAGGGGCGCTCGAGGTGCACTCGCCGACCAGACCCGTGAGATCCGGGTTCGAGTTCATCAGGTCGAGTGCCATCTGCGTGGCTGCGGCCTGATCCTCGCCGGCGTAGACGATGTCGACGATCTCGGCATCGGGGTACTCGGATGCCGTGTACGCCTCCTGCACCTCGATCCACGCGTTCAGGTTCGCCGCGGTCTCACCGCACGAGACGATCGCGTACTTGCCGGAGCCGCCCATGGCCTCGAGCAGGGAGTCGGTCAGCTGCTGACCGATGCCCTCGACCGAGGCCTGGCTCACGAAGAGCTCGCGCACCGAGTCGGGCGCGTCGGTGTCGGTGGTGGCGACGTGGATGCCGGCGTCCTGCGCCTCCTGCAGCAGCGGCGCCATCGAGTTCGGGTCGTTCGGCGCCACGAACAGCACGTCGACGCCCTGCTGGATGAACGAGCGCACGATGTCTGCCTGTGCGGCCGCGTCGGCCGTCGTCGGTCCCTGGTACAGCCACTCGAAGCCGAGATCCTCCGCGGCCTGCTGGCCGCCGGTGTTCATGGCTTCGAAGTAGGGGATGCCCTGCAGCTTGGGGACGAAGGCGATCGAGATCTGCTCGTCGCCGCCCTCCGTCGCGCCGGGTGCGGGCGTCGAGCCCGTGTCGTTCCGCGAGGTGCACCCGGCGAGCACGACGGCAGCGGCCGCCGTGAGCGCGAGTGCGCCTGTGATCCTGCGTGAGATCTTCATCGATGCTCCTTCTGGGTGAGGCGTCGGGAGGCTCGTCCACCCCGCGCCGATACCGACTCCGTGCCGGTCGTCTGTGTGCCGTCGACGAGGGGCACGCGCGTGACGCGCACGCCCGCTGCCTCCCACTCGTCGGCGAAGTCGTCGGATGCTCGCGCATCGGTGATGAGGCTCGTCACCCGGTCGGCGCTCGCGAACGAGTGCAGCGCGAAGCCGGTCGTCTTGCTGCTGTCGAACAGCGCGTGCACCTCGTTGCTCGCCTCGACCAGGCCCTGCTTCGAGACCGCTTCGTCGGTGGCGAGCTCGAGCAGCCCGCGCTCCGGGGACAGCCCGACGACACCGACGAATGCCTTGTCGATGCGGCCGCGCCCGACGAGCGCATCGGTGCTCGGGCTGACCAGCCCGGAGCTCTCGCGGCGCAGCGTGCCGCCCGGCACGATGACGCTGGCGTCGGAGCGATCCATGAGCAGCATCGCCGTGCGCAGCGACTGCGTCACGACCACCAGCCCGGTGCGCGTCAGCAGCTCGAGCGCCAAGAAGTGCGCGGTGCTCGAGGTGTCGAGCGCGATCACGTCGCCGTCCTCGACGAGCGCCGCAGCGTGCGCGGCGATCGCGCGCTTCGCTGCGTCCTCGCGGCGCATGCGGTCGGTGAAGGCACCCTCGTCGCCGCGCACCGGCGGCAGCGCGCCGCCGCGCGTGCGCCGCAGCAGGTCGCGCTCGGCGAGCGCGTCGAGATCCTTCCGGATCGTCACCTCGGAGACGCCGAGATCCCGCGCCAGATCGGCGACCTGCACGGTGCCGTGCTGATCCAGCGCATCGAGGATGCGCGAATCGCGACTGACCACGGGGACTCCTTCGTCGGTGATGCTGGCGACAGTACGCTTTCGAAACCTGCGCCGCAAGCCTTCGATACCAAAACGCAACATTTGTGGTTGCGTTCGAAAGCAACGAGGGCCATGCTGGCAGACACGAGCACCCCGCCCACGGTTTGCGGGGCGCCATCCGATGTCGACGACGACAGGAGCGACCATGGCCATCGCGCCCTCCCTGGAAGAGCTGGCGAAGCTGCAGATCGAGGTGCCCAGCTGGGCGTACGGGAACTCCGGCACCCGCTTCCGCGTGTTCGGCACGCCGGGAACCCCGCGGGATCCGTTCGAGAAGGTCAGCGACGCCGCGCAGGTGCATGCCGCGACCGGTCTCGCGCCGCGCGTCGCGATCCACATTCCCTGGGACCGGGTCGACGACTACGCGGCGCTGCGCGCGCACGCCGAGGATCTGGGCGTTGCGATCGGCACGGTGAACTCGAACACCTTCCAGGAGGAGGACTACAAGTTCGGCTCGCTCTGCCACCCGGATGCTCGCGTGCGGCAGCGCGCGATCGACCACCACCTCGAGTGCCTCGACGTGATGCGCGCGGTGGGCGTGCGCGATCTGAAGATCTGGCTCGCCGACGGCACGAACTATCCCGGGCAGGACTCCATCCGCGAGCGCCAGGACCGGCTCGCAGAGGGGCTGCGCGCGATCTACGCCGAGCTCGACGCGGACCAGCGGCTGCTGCTGGAGTACAAGTTCTTCGAGCCGGCGTTCTACCACACGGACGTGCCCGACTGGGGCACGAGCTACGCCCACACGGTCGCGCTCGGCGAGCAGGCGAAGGTGGTGCTCGACACCGGTCATCACGCGCCCGGCACGAACATCGAGTTCATCGTCGCGCAGCTGCTGCGGCTCGGGAAGCTCGGCGCGTTCGACCTCAACTCGCGCTTCTACGCCGACGACGACCTCATCGTCGGGCTGGCCGACCCGTTCCAGCTGTTCCGCATCGTGATGGAGCTGGTCTCCGGCGGCGGCTACGGCGATCCCGACGTGCAGCTCGTGCTCGACCAGTGCCACAACATCGAGGCGAAGATCCCCGGCCAGATCCGCAGCGTGCTGAACGTGCAGGAAGCGGTCGCGAAGGTGCTCTCGCTCGACACCGAGGCGCTCGCCGCCGCTCGTCGCGACACCGACGTGCTGCTCGCGAACGACATCGTGATGGATGCGTTCAGCACCGACGTGCGGCCGCTGCTCGCCGAGTTCCGCGCATCGCGCGGCCTGCCGGAGGACCCGATGCGGGCGTTCCTCGACTCCGGCTACCTCGATCGGATCACCGACGAGCGCGTCGGTGGCGCGCAGGCGAGCTGGGGAGCCTGACATGCAGGAAGAGACCGACATGACCGACGCCGTGCAGGACCTCATCAAGCGCAGCAACCGGCTCGGGTCCGACCCGCGCAACACCAACTACGCGGGCGGCAACACCTCGGCGAAGGGGCACGCGACCGATCCCGCGACCGGCGAGCGCGTCGAGCTGCTCTGGGTGAAGGGCTCCGGCGGCGACCTCGGCACCCTGACCGCCTCGGGCCTCGCAGCGCTGCGGCTCGACCGCGTGCGGGCGCTCGAGGCCGTCTACCCCGGCGTCGAGCGCGAGGACGAGATGGTCGCCGCCTTCGACTACTGCCTGCACGGCTCGGGCGGCGCTGCGCCCTCGATCGACACCGCGATGCACGCGCTGGTCGAGCAGCCGCACGTCGATCACCTGCACCCCGACGCCGGCATCGCGATCGCCACAGCGGCCGACGGCCCCGAGCTCACGGAGCGCATCTACGGCGACAAGGTGGTGTGGGTGCCCTGGCGCCGGCCGGGCTTCCAGCTCGGGCTCGACATCCGCGCCATCCAGCGGGCGAACCCGGATGCCGTCGGCTGCATCCTGGGCGGCCACGGCATCACGGCGTGGGGCGAGACGAGCGAGGCCGCCGAGCGCAACTCGCTGTGGATCATCCGCACGGCCACCACCTACCTGGAGGAGCACGGCTCGCGAGAGCCCTTCGGCGCTGTCCTCGAGGGCTACGCGGCACTGCCGCCGGCCGAGCGCCGCGCGAAGGCGGCCGCGCTGAGCGCGCACGTGCGCGCGATCGCATCGGCCGACCGCCCCATGGTTGGCCACTTCAGCGACGCGAAGGTCGTGACCGACTTCCTGGAGCGCGCCGAGCACCGCAGGCTCGCCGAGCTCGGCACCTCCTGCCCGGATCACTTCCTGCGCACCAAGGTGAAGCCGCTCGTGCTCGACCTGCCGGCCGATGCCCCGATCGAGCAGGCTGTTGCGCGGCTGCAGGAGCTGCACGAGCAGTACCGGGCCGACTACGTCGCCTACTACGAGGCTCACGCGACCGAGGACTCCCCCGCGATGCGCGGCGCAGATCCCGCCATCGTGCTGATCCCGGGCGTGGGCATGTTCTCCTTTGGGAAGGACAAGCAGACCGCGCGCGTCGCCGGGGAGTTCTACATCAACGCCATCAACGTCATGCGCGGCGCAGAATTGGTCTCCACCTACACGCCGATCTCCGACGCTGAGAAGTTCCGCATCGAGTACTGGGCGCTGGAGGAGGCGAAGCTGCAGCGGCAGCCGAAGCCGCGCTCGCACGCCGGGCGCATCGCGCTCGTGACCGGTGCCGCATCCGGCATCGGCAAGGCGATCGCGACCCGGCTGGCCGCCGAGGGCGCCTGCGTCGTGATCGCCGACCTCTCGCTCGAGAAGGCGCAGGCGGCGGCGGCGGAGCTCGGTTCGACGGACGTGGCGATCGGCGTGCAGTGCGACGTCACGCAGGCGGCCGAGGTGCAGGCCGCGGTCGACGCGACGCTGCTGGCATTCGGCGGGCTTGACCTGGTCGTGAACAACGCCGGGCTGTCGCTCTCACGATCGCTGCTGGAGACCACGGAGGCGGACTGGGATCTGCAGCACGACGTGATGGCGAAGGGCTCCTTCCTCGTCTCGCGCGCCGCAGCCCGCGTGCTCATCGACCAGGGCATGGGCGGCGACATCATCTACATCTCATCGAAGAACGCCGTGTTCGCGGGGCCCAACAACATCGCCTACTCGGCAACGAAGGCCGATCAGGCGCATCAGGTGCGACTGCTGGCGGCGGAGCTCGGGCAGTTCGGCGTGCGCGTGAACGGCATCAACCCCGACGGCGTCGTGCGCGGCTCCGGCATCTTCGCCGGCGGCTGGGGCGCGTCGCGCGCCAAGGTCTACGGCGTGGACGAAGCAGAGCTCGGCAAGTACTACGCCGGGCGCACGCTGCTCGGCCGCGAGGTGCTGCCGGAGCACGTCGCCAACGCGGTGGCCGCGCTCACGGGGCCGGAGCTCAGCCACACGACGGGACTGCACGTGCCCGTCGACTCGGGCGTTGCGGCGGCGTTCCTGCGATGACGGCGACCGTCGCAGCGATCGATCTCGGCGCGACCAGCGGGCGCGTGGTGCGCGCGGAGGTCAGCCGCACGACGCTGCGGCTCGACGAGATCACCCGCTTCGAGAACCGTCCGGTGCGGGTCGCCGACGGGCTCCACTGGGCCGTGCTCGGCTTCTACGAGCAGGCGATGCAGGGCGTCGCGGCGGCATCCAGGGGCCGGTCTGGCGATGCGCGGCTCGCATCGGTCGCGGTGGACTCGTGGGCCGTCGACTACGGGCTGCTGCGACGCGGCAGCCTCCTCGGCATCCCGTTCTCGTACCGCGACGACCGCACCGCGCGCGGGCTGGAGCTCGTCGACGAGGTCATCGCGCAGCCGGAGCTCTACGCCCGCTGCGGCCTGCAGCGCATGCCGTTCACGACCATCAACCAGCTGATGGTCGACAAGGAGCGCGGCCTGCTCGATGCGGCCGACCGCCTGCTGCTGCTGCCCGATCTGCTCAGCTACTGGATGACGGGGCGCATGGTCACCGAGGCGACCAACGCCTCCACCACAGGGCTCATGCGGCTCGACGGCACCTGGGACACCGAGCTGATGGCGATGCTCGGCATCCCCTCGTCGCTCGTCGCAGACGTCGTGGCACCCGGCACGAGGATCGGCGCGATCGACGCGCCGACCCGCGAACACTTCGGCATCGACGGCTCCCCCGACGTGCTCGCGGTCGGATCGCACGACACGGCCTCTGCGGTCGTCGGCGTGCCGATGGAGCCCGATGCCGCCTACATCTCGAGCGGCACCTGGTCGCTCGTCGGCATCGAGACCGCCTCCCCGATCGCCACCCCGGATGCGCTGGAGGCGCAGTTCACGAACGAGGGCGGCGTCGACGGGCGCAACCGCTTCCTGAAGAACGTCATGGGGCTGTGGATCCTCTCGGAGTCGGTGCGCACCTGGCAGGCGCAGCGCCCGCGGCTCGAGCTGCCGAGCCTGCTGGAGGCGGCTGCCTGCGCCGACCGGCCGCTGCCGGTCTTCGACCCGACCGACGACGCCTTCTACCCGCCGGGCGACATGCCCGCCCGCATCACCCGATGGTTCGGCGAGCGCGGGCAGCGAGCCCCGCAGGGGCAGGCGGAGGTCGTGCGCTGCATCCTCGAGTCGCTCGCCGAGGGCTACGCCGTGACGCTGCGCGACGCCGAGCGCATCAGCGGGCAGCGCATCGAGCGCGTGCACGTCGTCGGCGGCGGCTCGCGGAACGCCCTGCTGTGCCAGCTGACGGCCGATCGCACGGGGCTCCCCGTCGTCGCGGGCCCGGTGGAGGCGACGGCCATCGGCAACGTGCTCGTGCAGGCGCGCACGCTGGGTGCCGCGCCGGACACGCTCGAGGAGCTGCGAGCACTCGTCCGCACGACGCACGAGCTCGTCGAGTACCGGCCGCGGGCGGCCGGCGCTCGGTGAGAGCATGACAGCAGACCGGATCGACGACGAGGACCCCATGGAACGACGCATCCCCACCCTGACCGACCTGCGCGCGAACCTGAACTTCCGGACGCCGGGCAATCCCGCGGCCGCGCGGCTCGCCCACGCGCAGACGATCTGGGATCTGCGCGACATCGCGAAGCGTCGCACGCCCAAGGGGCCGTTCGACTACACCGATGGCGCCGCAGAGAGCGAGATCGGCATTGCTCGCGCGCGCCAGGCGTTCGAGGACATCGAGCTGCACCCGGCCGTGCTGAAGGACGTGACCGACCTCTCCACGTCGTGGGATGTGCTCGGCACGCGCAGCGCCTTCCCGCTCGCGATCGCCCCGACCGGCTTCACCCGGCTGATGCACGCCGAGGGAGAGACCGCCGGTGCTCGCGCTGCCGCCGCCTACGACATCCCCTTCACGCTCTCGACGCTCGGCACCACCTCGATCGAGCGGGTGCGCCAGGCTTCGCCCGACGGCCGCCTCTGGATGCAGCTCTACATGATGAAGGAGCGCCACCGATCGCTCGAGCTCGTCGACCGTGCGTGGAAGGCCGGATACGACACGCTCATGATCACCGTCGACACGCCCGTCTCCGGCGCGCGCCACCGCGATGCGCGCAACGGCATGCAGTTCCCCCCGCAGCTGACGCTCGGCACGCTGGTCGACGCAGCGCCCAAGGTCGAGTGGTGGTGGAACTTCCTCACCACGGAGCCGGTGACCTTCGCCGCCGTCTCGAAGTGGGACGGCACGGTCAGCGAGCTGCTCGACTCCATGTTCGACCCCTCGGTCGACTACGAGGCGCTCGCAGAGGTGCGCGCCGCGTGGCCCGGCAAGCTCGTCGTCAAGGGCGTGCAGTCGGTCGACGACGCGCGGAGGCTCGCCGGCATCGGCGTCGACGCGATCACGCTCTCGAACCACGGCGGGCGCCAGCTCGACCGGGCCCCCGTGCCGTTCCGGCTGCTGCCGGAGGTCGCTCGCGAGGTCGGCAGGGATCTCGAGATCCACCTGGACACGGGCATCATGTCGGGCACCGACATCGTGGCCGCGGTCGCGCTCGGCGCGCGAACGACCATGGTCGGCCGCGCCTACCTCTACGGGCTGATGGCCGGTGGTCGAGCGGGCGTCAACCGCGCGCTCTCGATCCTGACGAGCGAGGTGCGGCGCACCATGCGGCTGCTCGGCGTCGGGGCGCTCGAGGAGCTCGGGCCGCAGCACGTCACGCAGCTCGATCGGCTCTCGCTGCGTCACTGAGCCCCTGCAGGCACCCGCCGCCGGATCCGCTCGGCGCCGCGCGTCGCGTTAGCCTCATCGCATGCCAGCACTGCGAAACGCCGTCATGATCGTCGGCTCGATCAACGCCGACGTCACCGCTCACTCCAGCCGTCGCCCGGCGCCGGGCGAGACATTCCGCGGCGACGCGTTCGCGCTCGGTCTCGGGGGCAAGGGGGCGAATCAGGCCGTCGCGGTTGCACGAGCCGGCGGCGAGGCGTCCATGGTCGGGTGCGTCGGCGACGACCAGTTCGGCGCGCTCGTGACCGCGGGCCTGGCTGAGCACGGCGTGCACCTCGAGCACGTGCGAACCGTGCCAGATCACACCGGCATCGCCCATATCCGCGTCGCCGACGGGGAGAACGACATCGTCATCGTCGCGGGCGCCAACGCGGCCCTCGACGAGGCGCAGCTCGACCGCGCATTCTCCGCGATGGACGATCGTGTCGCGGTCCTGCTCACCCAGCTCGAGGTGCCGCTCGAGACCACGCTCGCCGCGGTACGACGCGCGCGTGCGGCCGGGATCACCGTGATCCTCGACCCGGCACCCGCCCGCGAGCTGCCGGACGATCTCTGGCCGCTCATCGACATCGTCAAGCCCAATGAGACGGAGGCCGCGATGCTGACGGGGCTCTCGGTGGATTCGGCGGCGTCGGCCGCGCGCGCGGGTCAGTGGTTCATCGACCGCGGAGCGGGTGCTGCCATCATCACGCTGGCCGGGGCGGGCAGCGTGCTCGTCTCGGCGGACGGCGTCAGCGAGCATCCGCCCGTGCCCGTCGACATGGTGGACACCACGGCCGCGGGCGATGCCTACGCCGGGCACCTGGCGGCAGGCGTCGCGGCGGGGCTCGGGCTCGAGACAGCGATGCGGCACGCGAGCGCTGCTGGCGCGATCACGGTGACGAGACGAGGCGCGTCCGCGAGCATCGCGAGCGCCAGCGAGGTCGAGGCGCTGCTGCAGGGCTGAGGCGCGCCGCGCCCGCCGGTGCACCGAGGGCGTCAGGAGGCCGTGCGCTCCCAGGGCGCCGCGATCGGGAAGTACGCCTCCAGGAACGCCGTGACCGCGTGCGTGCGCTCCTCGGTGGAGAGCTCCGGGTTGCTGCCGTCGTTGAGGCAGAACATGTCCTGATCGCGCTTGCGCAGCAGTCGCTGCATCGCCGGCAGCGCGCTGCGCAGCGTCGTCTCGATGTACTGCACCCGGGCGTTGGTCTGCTGCACCGCTCGCCCGGTCATGAGGGCGTAGTAGTGGTACAGCGAGTTCGTCACCGAGATGTCGGTCGCTGAGCGGAAGCGGGATGCCGCCGTGCGCCGGAAGTCCTCGGGGAACGTCGTCTCGAGCTCCCGCAGCACGCTGCGTCGCAGCGGCGCCGCGCAGTGCTCGAGGTGCCGCGTCGTGACTGTGCCGAACCGCTCGCGCAGCAGCCGACGGTTGTAGCGCGCCGCATTGTCGTGGCCGGAGCGCGCCGGATCCGTCTCGCCCAGCCCGATGCGCGTGGTCGCCTCGACGAACTTCGTGATGCCACCGGGCGAGAAGAACATGTCGGGCCCCAGTGGCCGGCCGAAGAACATATCGTCGTTCGAGTAGAGGAAGTGCTCGCTGAGCCCCTCGATGTGGTGCAGCTGCGCCTCCACCGCATGCGAGTTGTGGGTCGGCAGCGTCGAGGTGTCGGCGAACATCCGCTCCGCCGGCACGATCGTCACCCCAGGGTGGTCGGCGAGCCAACTGGGCGCCGGCGAGTCGGTCGCGATGAAGATGCGGCGCACCCACGGCGCGTACATGTGCACAGAGCGCAGCGCGTACTTCAGCTCGTCGAGCTGGCGATAGCGGGCCTCGGAGTCGTCGCCCTCGCCGACCACGTAGGCCTGCATCTGCTTTGCGCGCTCGCGCTGGTACTCGCTGCTGGATCCGTCGACCCACGAGAACACCATGTCGATCTCGAACGTGATGTCGCTCGCGAGCGGCTCCCACATGTGCTGGATCGTCTGCCACTCGCGGCCGAAGCGCACGACGGTCTCGCCGACCGCCTCGCTGCGCGGCATGCTCGCGCGCATGAGCGCGTTCGGCAGCGGCGCGACGAGGGTCTCCTCGCCGAAGCGCCACAGCTCCAGCTGCACCGCGGTCTCCGGCCCGTACCGCAGCCGCCCGGTGGGCTCCACGCGCGGCCGGAACACGCGCATCGCCGACGCCTTCTTGTGGCCGGCGAGGGCGCCGTCGGCGAGCAGCGCGGGGGCGCGGCCCGCGAGCCGCTCGGGTGCGACCGTCGCGGCGTAGAACGGCTCGTCGGCGAAGGCTGCCGCCAGCTCCTTCGCGAGCTCCTTGCGCCGGGCGCGATCGACCGCGATGATCGGGCGCCCGTCGTCATCGCGCACGAGCAGGAAGGGGATGCTCGCCGCATCGAGCGCGGCGCCCAGCGCCAGCAGATCCTCGATCATCGACTCGCGCGGGCTCATGTGGCCGTTCTTCAGGGCATAGCGACCCTTCCGCACCACGATGTCGGGGCGGTCGAAGCGGCCGAAGCGGCCACCGGAGGTGACGAGCACCGGCTCCTCGGCGTTCGCGACCCTGATGCCGGGCGGTTCGCTGCGCGCCGATGCGAAGGCGCTCCGCTCGCCGTCGATGCCCTGCTCTCGAAGGTCGCTCACGGCTCAGTCGGCTCCTGCCTTCGGGATGGGGGTGTCGTTCCATCGTACTCGGGCCGGTCAGGGGCGGCCGCGAGCGGCGGTCGGCGTTCGGACTGCATACACGCCGCGTTCACGCGCCGGTCTCGGACGGATGCTGGGCTAGCGTTCCAGCACGTGCACGACACGTGCGCGCACCGAGCGATCGGATGGGACGAATCGTGAGCACCCACGCGGCCGAGCATCCCCGGCCCGACCACTTCCTGCTCCACATCTCCGACACCCACCTGCTCGCCGGCGGCGGCCGCCTCTATGACCGCGTGCCGAGCGAGGAGCACCTGCGGCGGCTGTTCGCCGAGTTCGAGGGATCGGGCGCCCGACCCGACGCGATCGTCTTCACGGGCGATCTGGCGGATCGCGGCGAGCCGGATGCGTACCGGCGCCTGCGCGAGATCGTGGACCCGGTCGCCGCAGAGCTGGGCGCGCGGGTCGTCTGGGTGATGGGCAACCACGATGAGCGGCGCGCGTTCCGCACGGGCCTGCTCGACGAGCCGGCATCCGACGCCCCCGTCGATGCGGTCACCCACGTCGGCGGGCTGCGCATCATCACGCTCGACTCGACGGTGCGTGGCCACCATCACGGCCGCGTGAGCGCCGAGCAGCGCGACTGGCTGCGCGCGGTGCTCGCGACGCCCGCGCCGGACGGCACGATCCTGGCCATGCACCATCCGCCGGTGCCGAGCGTGCTCGACCTCGCCGCGAGCGTCGAGCTGCGCGATCAGGCCGCGCTCGCCGACGCGATCGCCGGCAGCGACGTGCGATCCATCCTGGCCGGGCACCTGCACTACTCCTCGACCGCGACCTTCGCGGGCATCCCCGTCTCGGTGGCCTCGGCCACGTGCTACACCCAGGACCTCAACGTCCCGGTGGGCGGCACGCGCGGCCGCGACGGGGCTCGCGCCTTCAACCTCGTGCACGTCTACCCCTCGACCGTGCTGCACTCGGTGGTGCCGCTCGGGCATTTCGACGCGCTCGACTGGATCGACGCCGAGGAGTCCGCCCGTCGGCTGGAGGATGCGCGCGTGGCGGTGCCGCCGCGCGAGCGCGCGGTGCCGCTGCTGGTCGACGCGTAGTCGACGCGGTCAGCCCAGGCGCGCCTCGAGCGTCACGTCGTCGGTGACCTCGACCTGCACGTCGGTCACGCGGATGCCGGCGGGCAGCTCGGAGGCGAGGTCGATGCGCCGACCCTCGTACTGCGCAATCCTGCCGCGCACCGAGCCGAGCATGGCGGCGACGAGCGGGTTGCCGCTGTCCACCGCGATGCCCGAGAGCGTCACGCCCATGGCGTCATCGATCACCGCGTCGGCGGCGCCCGTGATGTGGGCGCCGAGCAGCCCCTTGCGCACCTTCACGTCGAAGGTCAGGCGCAGCTGCTTCGGGCTCTGCTGCTCGACGTCGAGGTCGAGGCGCGAGACGCTGATGCCCCGCTCCAGCAGCATCGAGTCGGCGAGCCCCAGCACGGCCTTGCCCAGCTGCTCCTTCGGCACCGCGATCCGTGCGCGGCCGCGCAGCGGGTGGTCGTCGTCGGCGGGCGCGAACTCGACCGCCAGCTCCCTGTTGTCGGTCTCGATCCACCGGAACGACACGTCGGAGAGCCGTGCATCGAGCTGCACCTCCGCGCCAGAGATCACGATCGGATCACCCTCGACGTGCAGCTCGCGCATCACCGCGTCCTCTGCGGAGACGGGCGCGCCCTGCGGCTCGAGCCGGGCGCGATCGCGGTCGTGCTCGCCAGCCAGCCGGAAGTCGGTGAGGTCGAGGTGCAGGTGCGCGATGTCGGCGCCGTCGAGCTCGGCATCGATCACCGACGTGCACGCGACACCCGCAGGCTCCGCCGCGATCACGAGGGTTCGGATGCGCTTCTCCAGCTGTGCGCCGGAGGTCGGTCTGGGGGCGTGTCCGAGCAGGATGCGTGCAACCACGCCGCGAGCATACGCCGGATCCGCGGGGAATCCGACATTGCCGCGACTGGCGCGGACAGCGGCGCTGACGCGCCGACGGCCTGGTCTCGCGACGCCGGCCGGAAGGGCCGGCTCCTCGACCCGCGCGGGCGCCGGCGCTACGCGCCGACGGCCTGGTCTCGCGACGCCGGCCGGAAGGGCCGGCTCCTCGACCCGCGCGGGCGCCGGCGCTTACGCGCCGACGGCCGCGCGAAACTCGCGGATGAGGAGGTCGAGGTCGGCCTCGTCGATGACGATCGGCGGAGCGAGGCGCACGGTCTGGCCGTGCGTGTCCTTCGCGAGGATGCCCGCGTCGAGCAGCCGCATGCAGACGTCGCGGGCGGTGCCGACGGCCGGGTCGATGTCGATGCCGGCCCACAGGCCGACGCCGCGCACGGCCGTGACACCGTGGCCGACGAGCTCCGCGAGGCCCGCGTGCAGGCGTTCGCCCAGCTCGCGGGCGCGTGCCTGCATGTCGCCCTCTGCGAGCATCCGCACGACCTCGAGGCCGACAGCCGCCGCGAGCGGGTTGCCGCCGAAGGTGGAGCCGTGCGAACCGGGCGTGAGCACGCCCAGCACATCCGCATCCGCGACCACGGCAGAGACCGGCACCACGCCGCCGCCCAGCGCCTTGCCGAGCAGGTACATGTCGGGCACGACGCCCTCGTTGTCGCACTGGAAGGTCGCGCCGGTGCGGCCGAGGCCCGACTGGATCTCGTCGGCGATGAACAGCACCCGCTCGCGCGTCGTCAGCTCGCGCACGGCCTGCAGGTAGCCGGCCGGCGGCACGTTGATGCCGGCCTCGCCCTGGATCGGCTCGAGCAGCACGGCCGCCGTGTTCGGCGTGATGGCCGCCTCGAGCGCGGCCAGGTCGCCGAACGGCACGCGCACGAAGCCCGGGGTGAACGGGGCGTAGCCCTCGCGCGCATCCGGGTCGTCGGAGAACGACACGATCGTCGTGGTGCGGCCGTGGAAGTTGCCCTCCATGACGATGATCTCCGCCTGGCCGGCTGGCACGCCCTTCACCTCGTAGGCCCACCGGCGAGCAACCTTGATGCCGGACTCGACAGCCTCGGCGCCGGTGTTCATCGGCAGCACCATGTCCTTGTTCGCGAGCGCGGCGAGCGCCTCGACGAACGGGCCGAGCGCTGCCGCGTGGAAGGCGCGGCTCGTGAGCGTCACACGGTCGAGCTGCGCGTGCGCGGCGTCGAGCAGCCGGCGGTTGCCGTGGCCGAAGTTCATCGACGAATACGCGGCGAGGCAGTCCAGGTAGCGACGCCCGTCGACGTCGGTGACCCAGGCGCCCGACGCCTCGGTGACCACCACGGGCAGCGGGTGGTAGTTGTGCGCGGCATGCGCCTCCACCTGGGTGATCGCGGCGCGCGTCGCCTCGCTCACGGCATCCGTCGTCGTCATCGTCGCCTCCGTCGTCGTGGCCTCGTGCGTGGTGCTCGCGGCGCTCATCGTCGCAGCTCCAGCGTGCAGCACTTGATGCCGCCGCCGCCCAGCAGCAGCTCCGACAGGTCGAGGCCGGTGGTCTGGTAGCCGCGCTCGGCGAGCTGACGCTCGAATCCGGTGGCGCGCTCGGCGATCACCATGGTGCGCCCGTCGCCGAAGGAGTTCAGTCCGAGCACGGACGCGTCGGTCTCGTCGACGAGGATGGCGTCGGGGTAGCGACGCTCGAGCGCCGAGCGGCTGGCCTCGTCGAAGGCGGCGGGCAGGTACGCGATGGTCTCGTCGTCGAGGATCGCCATTGCGGTGTCGAGGTGGTAGAAGCGCGGGTCGACCAGGCGCAGGCTCAGCACCTCGCGGTCGAAGATCGCGCGCAGCTCGTCGTGCGACTCGAGGCTGGTGCGGAAGCCGTGACCGGCCAGGATCGCGCCTCGTGAGAGCAGCATGTCGCCCTCGCCCTCGTTGACGTGCACGGGCTCGTGCACCTGGAAGCCGTTCGCCTCGAACCACGCCATGTAGGCCGGGCCCTCGGCCATGCGCTCCTCATAGGTGAACTTCGCGCCGTAGGCGTGGCCGTCGAGCGTGAAGCCGCCGTTCGCGGCGTAGACCATGTCGTCGAGGCCGTCGACCGGCGCGATCAGCTCCACGTCGTAGCCGAGCGCGACGTAGGTGTCGTGCAGGGTCTGCCACTGCTCGACCGCGCGCTCGGTGCTGGTGGGCTTCGACGGGTCCATCCACGGGTTGATGGCGTAGCTGACCGTGAAGTGCTCTGGGCGGCACATGAGCACCGTCTTGTGCTTGGGCGTGCGGCCCTCGGTCGGCGCGGTGGAAGTCGTGGTCTGCTGCATGCTTCGATGGTCGCAACGATTCGACGCAATTGCGCGGGTCGTGACGCCGGTTTCTTGCAGATCGGCCGGAAGTCGTCGTAGATTCGTGCGTATGGATCGCATCGACCACGGCATCATCGATCAGCTGCGTCTGAACGCGCGAGCGGGCTACGCGGATATCGGCGCGGCGGTCGGGCTGTCGGCCTCTGCGGTGAAGCGACGCATCGACCGCCTCATCGCCGACGGCGTCATCCGCGGCTTCACCGTGCAGATCGACCCGAAGGTCGAGGGGCTCGCGACCGAGGCCTACGTCGAGCTGTTCTGCCGCGGCACGGTCTCCCCCGCCGACCTCAAGCGCATGCTCTCCGGCGTGCCGGAGGTCATCGAGGCGAGCACCGTCACCGGCACCGCGGATGCGATCGTCATGATGCGAGCGCGCGACGTGATCGCGTTCGAGGAGGCACTCGAGAAGGTGCGGGCGGCCGCGTCGGTGGACCACACGACATCCGCGATCCTGCTGTCGAAGCTCATCAGCCGGCACGCGGGCTGAGTCGCGATGCTCTCGCGCCAGGGCGCGGTGGCTGTCCTCACGGCGGCTGGGGAGCCGCGCTCGATCTAGGCCCCGAGCCTGATCGACTCCGCAAGCTCGGTCGCGGGCTGGAGCAGCCGCGCGGCGATCGTGATGTCGAGGTCGATGATCTCGATCACCACGATCATGTCCTCGATCTCGCCGAGCACGCGCAGCACGGCTGCAGCGGCGCCATCCTCGGCACCGGGCAGCGGCCAGAGCGCCGACGTCCGGAACAGCCGCGCGTACACCGTGGAGGTGAGCTCTTCCGACCGCTGGAAGACAGCCCCCTCGTAGCCGCCCGTCGCCCATTCCGCGAGGCGCTCCGTCCAGTCCTGCTCGAGCGGCTCGGCGTAGGCGTGGACCACCCTCGACACGTCGGGCACGACGGGCAGATGCCAGAAGCGCGCGATCGCGCCCGGCAGCGGCGGCTCGGTCGACGCGACCACGAGCGCCATGTGGGCGAGGTCGGCCCGTTGCAGGTCGGTCAGCTCCCAGTACGGGGCGAGGCCCTCTGTCACGTTCTCTGCCCACTGGGTGGCCGTGCTCCAGTCGCGTGCGGGGAAGTCGAGCGGAACAGGCACCCATCGGTCCACGTCGGGCTCGAAGACGGCATCGCCCGGGGTCAGCTCCATCGGAAGGTCTCCGCGATCGCGTCGGCAAGCTCGACCATGCCGGCGGTCACCCACTCGGTCTCCTCAGCACCGAGGTGCAGGATGCCCGCCGTCAGGAGCATGCCCGTGCGCGCCCCCTCTTCCGGCTCGGGGTAGACGTAGGACACCGTCCTGGTCAGCACTCCCTCGCGGGTGCTGGCACCGTCGCGATCCTGCACCCAGCGGAGCAGCACGGCGTGCGGCAGCTCGATGCGCTGCACATCGGCGCCCGCGCGATCACGCACATCCTCCTCCACGGTCCTGCCGGACTGCGCGACCCACCGCGAGGCCACGACCGACATCGGCATGCCGCTCTCGGTCGATGCGCCCTCGGCCGGCACGTACATCGCGACCCCGCGCGTGCGCCGCAGGGCCTCGAACTGCTCGCGGACCTTGCGTCGCAGCGCTGCGTCGAGATCAGGGCGCGCAGCCGCCTTCGATCGCTCGGCGACGTCGCGCAGCATGGCATCCCTCCCCCGCTCGTCGACCGGGTAGTGGCGCCAGCCGGGCGGGAACGCCAGGCGGAACCCTCGCGGCGCTGCACCGCGCAGCTCATCGGCAAGGCTCATGCGCGCATCCTCCCCTTCACGCCCGACGCCCTGCGCGGCGCACCCGCGCGAACCGGATCCCCAGCGCAGCGAGCGTGAGCACCTGGGGGATCGCAGCGAGCCAATGCCAGCCGAACGGATCGGTCAGCCAATACAACGGGACCGAGACGCCGGTCGGGTCGGAGTACACATTGGCGAGACCGATCGGGATGACGATGAGCGCGACGATCGTGATCGCGAACGCCTGCACCACGCCGCCCTCGGATCGCGGCTCGCGCACGCGCTCGGCCGCCATGCCGATAGCGCCAACCGTCGCCGTCACGCCGAGCGCGATCGACACCCACGCCGGCACAGCCACGACGGGCCAGGGCGCGAGCGGATCCCACTCCGGCCAGTCGTCCGCGACGAACTGCCCACCGGCGATCAGCCCCATCACGAACACCCACAGCAGCTGGGCGGCGCTCAGCATCGCCGCGATCATGAACACCCGCTGCCACCGTGTGGGCTGACCGGGCGCCCGAGGCGCGATGCTCACGGCTTCGGGACCAGCGGTGACGACTTCGGGATCAGCCTGACCTTGTCACCGACGTCGGCGCCCGTGCCGAGCATCCAGAGCGAGGTCTGCGCGACCTGCGAGCCGAGGCTGGGCGTGCTGGCGGCGATCATGGTGTCGATCGACGAGACCACGGACGGGTACTTGCCGAGATTGCCACGAGCGGTGTGGAGGAACTGCAGCGTGCGGCCGGTATCGGAGCCGCCGAAGCGGATCGAGTTCCAGGGCGTGCCGCCGAGCCCCTGGGAGGCGAACGTGTTGGGCTTGGGCGTGGCCGCGCGCGCCTGGCTCCAGGCGCTGATGCGGTTCGAGACCGGACGGTGCCACGTGAGGGGATTGAGCGACGGACCGCGCATCGTGCCGCGGATGGCCGTGCCCGCGGTCGAGCGCGTGGTGCTGATTGCGGCGCTCAGCGTGGGCGCACCCTTGCTGACGACGCGCGCGATCGCACCTCCCGCTCCAAGCGTGACCACCGAGAAGATCGCGAGTCCGAGGTCCATCTTCGTGGTGCGTCCCGTCGAGTACTGCGCGATCTTGCCGGCGAGGAGCACGAGGGAACCGATGACCACCAGCGCAACGACCAGCGCGGCGATCGGACCCGAGATGAAGAGTGCGAGGACCGCCAGTCCGGTCACGACCCACCCGAGGATGTCGAGGAAGTCGGCAAGTCCCTCCCAGAAGCCGTCGTTGTTGCCGGCGGCGTCGATCGCGCCGTCAACACCATCGACCGCGTCCTCGTACGCGTTCGACCATGTCGTGAAGGTCGTCTCGAACTCCTGCCACCGTTGATCGCGCACGCTCTTGGCTGAGACCTCAGCGGCCTCCGCCTCGGAGACCGCTGTCGCCGCGGCGGTGCGCTCAGCGTCGGTCGGGTCGTCCTCCCACGCCCAGACGCGGTGCAGCGAGCTCTGATCGTCACGCGCGTCGGCAGCGGCGTCGACGGCATCCTCGTAGTCGCGCTCCGCCGCCTCGATGGAGGGCTTGTTCTCTGCGATCCAGTTCTGCGCGGTGCGAAGCGCGGGCGCATAGATGTCCAGCGCCTCCCCCGTTCCGCGATAGCGCGTCGAGGCCTTCTCGACCTCGGGCCTCGCCTTGCCTGCCATCTCCGCGAGCGCGTCGGTGCCCTTCGACCTGTGCACGCTCGACTCGGCAATCGCACGCAGCTCGGTCTCGAGCAGATCCAGCTCATCGGCGAGCTTGACGAAGCTCGCCGCATCCGCGGCGATCTTGGTGGGATCGCCCTCGAGCTCGCGCAGCTCGTAGCCCCGCTCGGGTGAGTGGTACGTCATCGTCAGCCCCCCGCCTCGCCAGAAGCCTCGAGGTCTCGAGCGGTCTCGGCGTCCCACTGCTCCCAGTTCGTGATGATGGTGTCGAGCCCGCGGTGAATCTCCTCGAGCATCTTCGCCAGATCCTCGCGCCGATCGTTCCAGTCGGACTCGAAGTCGCCGACTTTCCTGCGCAGCGCGTCGCGATCGTCCGGGTTGGCGACGGCGCGCTCCAAGTCGTTGTTGAAGGAACTGGCCATAGCGAACGTCTCCTTCGCATGCGCGAGTCGCGTGCGCGCGGCCGACAGCTCAACGAGGTCGAGCATGATGTCCACGGGTGATCCTCCTTCGGTGCTGGGACGGCGCGCAGCATGGCGGGTGCTCAGCACCCGCCATGCTGCGCGGTCGGGCTCAGCTGCCTGCGAGCTGCTCGTCGAGCGACTGGATCGCCTGCATCATGCCGCGCAGCGCCTCGCCCATCTCGGAGATGCCCTCGATCGCCGTCTCAAGACCGGACGTGAGCTCCTCATAGCCCTCGCCGAACTTACCCGACGCGTGCTGCGTCTTGAAGTCCTCACCCAGCAGCGTGTCGACCTGGCTCTTGAGATCCTTCAGGACACCC
>NZ_JBISGY010000034.1:0-169855 GCF_045064095.1 Agrococcus sp. Ld7
TGCTGCGCGGTCGGGCTCAGCTGCCTGCGAGCTGCTCGTCGAGCGACTGGATCGCCTGCATCATGCCGCGCAGCGCCTCGCCCATCTCGGAGATGCCCTCGATCGCCGTCTCAAGACCGGACGTGAGCTCCTCATAGCCCTCGCCGAACTTACCCGACGCGTGCTGCGTCTTGAAGTCCTCACCCAGCAGCGTGTCGACCTGGCTCTTGAGATCCTTCAGGACACCCGAGATGTCCTCCTTGCCCGTGTCGAGCTTGCCCGACACCGACTCCATCTCGGAATATGAAGCTCCGAAGTCAGCCATTGCGTCTCCTCCTGGGTGTGCAGTCTCTGCGGCCCGACCGGGCCAGTGCCACCACCGTACGACGGCGCCGCTGAGGGTGCGATGGGGAGAACTCCCCTCCGCAGCGCTGGACTGCGGTCGGCCGGACGCTAGCGGGGGGTCGCCAGCAGGTCAGGCAGGTGGATCTCGCCATCGTAGGCCGCCCACACGAGCCAGCTCCAGGGCCCCAGGCTGCGCGCCTGCTCGATCGACTCGAGCGGGACGTTGCCAGCCAGCTCCGCGAGCTCGATGCGCCAGCGCTCCCCCACTGCCTCATCGTTCGGCACCCTGCGCACGTAGCGCCTCGCCCTCGACATCAGCTCGATCGCGAACTGCCGCTGCGCCCCCTCTGCGGGCTTCGCCTCCACGGCGTGCAGCGCACGGCGCGGTGCCGCCCGCCACGCGAGCAGGCAGCCGGCGAGCACCGTGACGCCGGCTCCGACCATCCATGCGAGCGCGCTGCCGCGATCGCCCGCGGCGACCATCGCCTCCCAACGCGATGCGCTGAGCGCGACCGCGGCGCCGGCGAGGATCACGCTCGACGCGGCGAGCCCCAGCGCGGTGCCGCTCCGCGCCGCTCGCGGCATGCTCGCGGCCGTCAGCACGAGCAATCCGGCGGCGAGCACCATCGCCGGTGTCGTGATCGCCACGAGGAGCGCGGGATCCTGGGCGATCCTGAGCGACATCATCGGCAGTGCGCCCACCGTGCCGGCCACGGCCGCGATGGACAGCAGCACCCACCAGACCGGCGTGAGGAACGGGGATCGGGCGGCGTCCCGCGGTGCAGCCGGCACGGACGCCGCCGGCGCGTCATGCGCGTTCGGATCGATCGCCGCGATGCACTGCTCGCGCCAGTCGCTCGGGGTGAGCGAGCGCATGTACTCCCGTCGCTCCGTGTGGAGGCGGCGCACGCTCGCGACCCACCCGGCGTGGGTTGGACCGATCGCGCGCAGTGCGGCCGCTGCCACCGCCGTGATGTCGACATCGTCACCTGCGAGGTGGACCGCGCGCCTCATCGCGGCCGTCGTCTCGCCGCGCGGCGAGCGGGCAGCCACGCGGGCACGCTCGTGCTCTGCGCGCGGGGGCGACCACGATGCCGGCTGGGGATCCGCATGAACTCGACGGTACCGAGCCCTAGCCTGAAGGCATGGGCATCATCACCGTGTCGGCGATCTGCTTCCAGCGAGCAGACGGTGCCGTGCTGACGGTGCGGAAGCGCGGCACGCACGCGTGGATGCTGCCGGGCGGCAAGCCCGAGGGCGACGAGACGGCCGCCGAGTGCGCTGTGCGCGAGATCTTCGAGGAGCTGGGGGTCGAGATCCCGCTGGATCGCATCGAGCCGATGGGTGAGTTCGAGACCCGCGCCGCCAACGAGGCGGGGTTCGCCCTGTACGCAAGCGTCTTCCGCAGCCGCGAGCCGATCGAGCCGGTCGCGCGGGCCGAGATCGAGGCGCTGCGCTGGATCCACCCGGCTGCCGGCATCGACGACGCGGCCGAGGCACCGCTCAACCGCGAGCGCATCTTCCCGCTCCTGCTGGCAGAGTCACCGCCGCGCTAGCGTCCCGACATGCGAAGGGGGCCCGACCGATACGGTCGGGCCCCCTTGCAAAGCAGGACGGCACGAGGTGCCGCGCATTGCCCCGTCCATGGAGCGGGGCTCCCTCTGCATCCCGGAGAAGAGACTCCAGAACCCTGTCACGCCCGATTTCCCCTTGCGGGGCCCCAGCCGGGCTTGCCCCCACGGTAGGCAGGCTTCCTAGGATTCGTCGATGGGGAGAACTCCCCATCTGCTGTGAGCCCGCGTACCCCGAAGCGCTGTGGCGGGGTGCCCGGGCTCGCTCAGTCGCGCTCGCGCGGTGACCGCCAGGCCAGCATCCAGTCGCCGGCGATCTCGGTCGCGATGGCCGGTGTCAGGTTGAGCATGCCGTTGCGTGCGGCGACGACCACCGGATTGCGCAGGCGCGTGTTCGCGCGTGCGATCCGCTCCGAGAGCCGCATGAAGCGCTGGGTGCGATCGATACGGGCCCGGTCGTACTCGTGCAGCGCGCGCTCGAGCGCATGATCCTCGAGCAGGACGCCGAGCGTGGCGGCATCCTCGAACGTCGTGTTGCCGCCCTGTCCCATGGTCGGCAGCATCGCGTGCGCGGCATCCCCCACGAGCACCACGCCCGGGCGGTGATAGGAGTCGAGACGGGTGGCGAGCGACCAGAGGTCGCGGCGGGCAATGCCGTCCAGTCCGGTGGCCGCGATGTGGTCGCGCACCTCAGGCGCCCAGTCGTCGAACTGCGCCAGGGCGGCTGCGACCTCGTCGTCGGCGCTGCGCCCCATGCGGGCGAAGGCCATCCCCCACCAGTAGACGCGGCCGCCGTCGATGGGCTCCATGCCGAACTCGGCGCCGCGACCGAGGTACATGCGCGGACCGGATGGCGAATCCGCCTCGGCCTGCACGACCCCGAACCACGACGTCGCGCCGGAGTAGTCGGTGCGCGCCTTCGGCCAGAGTGCCGACCGCACCGCGGAGTTCACGCCGTCGGCGCCGATCACCAGGTCGGCGTCGAGGGTCTCGAAGCGCGACGATGCGAGCGCCCGCACCTGTGCCCTCGTCGCGCGGGCCTCCGCGCGCCGATCGATGGGGTCGTCGCCCGGCTCCAGCACCCGGTGCAGGCGCCGCCCGAGCTTCGTGCCGCGCGCACGGTCCTTGCGGCGCTCGCGCTCCGAACGCGCGTCGGACGAGTCGGGATCGGCGGCGCCGTGCTCGATCGTGACGCTCGGGCGCCCGTCTGCGCCATCGCTCGCGCTCACCACGCGCATCCCGGTCTCGATCTCGCGCTCGCCCCGCAGGATCTCGAGCAGCGTGGCGCGGTGGATCCCGTGCACGGCGCTCGAGTCGGCGTGCATGCCCTGCTGCAGCGGTGTTCCCTGGTCGGTGAAGATCCCCTCCGGCAGCGCGCGCACTGCGGCGCTGCGCACCGCATCGCCGACCCCGAGCTCATCGAGCGCGGCGAGGCCGTTCTCGGTGATCGTGATGCCGGCACCGAACGAGCGGACGGCGGGCGCGGCTTCGAGCACGCGCACCTGCCAGCCGGCCGCTTCGAGGCCGCGGGCGGCGGAGAGCCCGCCGAGTCCTGCTCCGACGATGATGGCGGTCTGCGTCATGCACCAGAGGCTAACGGCCGCACCTGTGCTCGGCCAGCGTGCTCAGTCGGACGCCGGCGCATCCCGCTCTCCGGCACGCTGCGAGACGCGGCGGTCCCACACGAGCCACTTGTCGTCGACCGCCTGCTCGATGTCGACGCCGGTCGCCTCCGCGAGCGCCAGCAGCATGCCGAGCGCGTCCGCCAGCTCCAGGCTGAAGCGACGGTCGATCTCCTCCTGCGTGTGGCCCCGTTCGCGCTGCCTGCCGGTCTTCGCGAGGTATGCCTGCACGAGCTCCCCCACCTCCTCCTGCAGCTTGAGCACCAGCCAATCGGTGCTGCGCTCGAATCCGTAGATGTCGGCGTAGCGGCGGGAGATCGCGTCGATCTGCTGGGCGGTGGCGCGGAGCTCCATGCGGCCAATGCTCGCACGCGGCAATAGATTCGTTCCTATGGAATCCGCTTTCGATGACCTCCTCGCCCACAACCGGGCGTTCGCCGACTCCTTCGACCTGCAGGGCTTCGACGGCGTCGCGCGCGCGGGCGTCGCGATCGTCACGTGCATGGATTCGCGTCTCGATCCGCTCGGCATGGTCGGGCTGGTGCCGGGCGATGCGAAGATCCTGCGGAACCCGGGTGGACGCGCGACCGAGCGCACCCTGGTGGCGCTCGTGCTCGGCGTGCATCTGCTGAGCGTCGAGCGCGTGCTGCTCGTGCAGCACACCAGGTGCGCGATGGCGTCGAAGTCGGAGCGCGCACTGCTCGCCGACATCTCCGCCTCCGCCGGCACCGACGCCTCCTGGCTCGACCTGGGTGCGATCGAGCAGCAGCACCTGGCGATCATCGAGGACGTGCACCGGGTGCGGTCGCATCCGCTGATCGGCGCTCGCGCGCGCGTCGGCGGCTTCCTCTACGACGTCGACACCGGCCTGCTCGAGCAGATCGGCTGAGCGCAGGGCGTGCACGGCCGCGCGCGGCGTGCACGGCCGCGCGGGGCGTGCAGGGCCGCGCGCGGCCGCCGTCCCGTCCGTCAACCGAGCGTGTGGCACGGCGTCGCGAATCGGTCGATCCCAGACCGCAGAACCGGTTGGATGGCGGCAGGATGGGGTCATGTCACCCTTCGAGCGCGTCTCCCTGGCCGACCTGCAGCAGCGCACCAGCATCAAGTGGCGCTTCTTCGAGCCCGACGTGCTGCCCATGTGGGTGGCCGAGATGGATGTGCTGCCCGCGGAGGCCGTGACCCGAGCGGTGACCGACGCGCTGCGACGCGGCGACACCGGCTACCCGTTCGGCACCGGTTATGCAGAGGCATTCGGGCGGTTCGCCGACGCGACGTGGGGCGCGCAGCTGGAGGTATCGCGCACCGCGCTCGTCTCCGACGTGATGATGGGCGTGTTCGAGCTGATCCGGATGCTGACGCCGCCCGGCGGTTCGGTGATCGTCACGAGCCCCGTCTACCCGCCCTTCCACGCCTACTCGGCACACGCGGAGCGGACGGTCGTCGAGGCGCCGGTGGGCGAGGATCTGCGCCTCGACCTGGAGGCGATCGAGGAGGCGTGCGCTCGCTACGGCGGCGCCGGCGCGGTGCTGCTGCTCTGCAACCCGCACAACCCGACCGGCACCGTGCACACCCGCGCAGAGCTCGCGGCGGCGGCGGAGGCAGCTGCCCGCCACGGCGTGCGAGTGATCGCCGACGAGGTGCATGCGCCGCTGCTCTTCGACGCCGAGTTCACGCCCTACTGGAGCGTCGACCCGCGCGGCTTCTCGATCACGAGTGCATCCAAGGCGTGGAACCTGGCCGGATTGCGCACTGCGCTCATCGTGGGCGGCGAGGAGACCGGCGACGACTTCGCCGCCGTCGCCGAGGTCGTCAGCCACGGGCCGTCGCACCTCGCCTCCATGGCGCACATCGCGGCGTTCGACGACGGCCGGGCGTGGCTCGACGAGGTGCTCGGTGGTCTGCGCGAGAACCGCGCGCTGCTGGCTCGGCTGCTGCCCGAACATGCGCCGACGATCCGGTGGCAGCCCGGCGAGGCGACCTTCCTGGCGTGGCTCGACTGCCGCGACACGCGTGTCGCCGACCCCGCTTCGCGCGCCGATGCCGGCTATCAGGGGCTCTCCGCGGGCCCGGCGAAGGCGTTCCTCGAGCAGGCTCGCGTCGGGCTCAACGCCGGCGAGGCCTTCGGCACCGGGGGCGAGAACCACGTGCGGTTCAACCTCGGCACCAGGCCGGATGTCATCGAGGAGGCCGTGCGCCGCATGGGCGCGATCGCCTGACGGGCGCTCGCGCGCCCATGCGCTGCGGCTCAGGCGCGCGCGAGCAGATCGACCATCCGCTCCTCGAAGCCCGGCTCGACCTCCATCACCACGCGATGGCGGTCGCCGTCGCGCTCCGGCCACATCCCCCACTGACCCTCGAGGGTCGTGACGGTGCGGCCGCGCGAGTCGCCCTCGGAGCAGTCGACCGTGACGTCGACCAGCGGCGAGAGCGTCGTGCGCACGAGACCGGTCGCGACCGCGAGCGCGAGCGCGTCGTGGTTGCCGGAGGCGCGCTCGCCCGTGTAGCCCTCGTAGAACCGCAGGTAGTAGTCGAGGATCGCTGCCGAGAACCTGCCGATGGCACCGCCGGCCGCGAGCCGAGCTCGGTGCTCGTCGGTGATGAGCGAGGTCATGGTGACGTCGAGCCCCACCATGGTCGTCTCCCATGGCGCGTCGAAGACCATCTGCGCCGCCTCCGGGTCGTGCCAGATGTTCGCCTCGGCGGTCTCGCTCACGTTGCCGGGCGCCAGCGCCGCACCGCCCATGATCGTCACCTGCCGGATGCGCTCGGGCAGCGTCGGGTCAGCGTCCAGTGCCGCCGCGAGGTTGGTGAGCGGCCCCACCGCGACGATCTCGAGCGACCCGGCGTGCTCGTGGCTGAGCCGCAGCATCAGCTCGACGGCGCTCTCGCTCGCGAGGGTGGGCACGTGGGCCGTGTCGGCGCATCCACCCAGTCCGTCGTCGCCGTGCACCTGCGGCGAGAAGATCGCCGGGGCGCCATTGCGGGGTCCCGCGGCACCGACCGCGATCGGCACGTCGCCGTGCCCTGCGAGCTGCAGCACCTCCGAGGTGTTGCGGGCGCCCTGCTCGACGTCGACGTTGCCCCAGGTGACGGTGCACCCCACGAGGTCGATCGAGTTGGAGAGCGCTGCGGTGAAGATGGCCAGAGCGTCGTCAATGCCCGTATCGACGTCGAGCAGCACGGTTGTCACGGCACGAGCCTAGGGCTGGCGTGGCGTGGCGTGCGCCGTGGCGCGCGAAGCGGACGACACTGAGGCCATGTTCGGCAACCCCGATCTGCCGCAGCGCGAGGGCGTGCAACTGCGCGCGGCATGGGCGGAGGCGCTCGGCACCACGCTCTCCGCCTTCGAGGGCTCGAGCGTGACGCGCGTGGAGCGCGCCGATCTGGACGCGGTGATCGTCGTCGCCGTCGGCGACGCGACGGTGGTCGCCGGCCCGCCGCGCGTGAAGGCAGCGCTCGCGGCGCTGTCGGTCGCGGCGCTGCGCGACGCCGACGCGATCGCCGCGGCGCTGCCGGGATCGCGCGCGATCGGCACCGGGCACCTGCTGTTCACGGGCACGCGGCCCGGCCATCCGCCGCTCACGGTCGTGGACGCGAGCTCGATGGATGTGGCCTCGGTCGGCGCGAGCCTGCCGGAGGATGCGTGGGCGGAGGCCGGCGTGCAGGAGATGGCGCACCGCTGGGCGGCCCGCGACGGCGACCGCGCGGTCGCCATCGCGGGCTACCAGCGGTGGCACGGGACGGTCGCGCACCTGGGGGTCGCGAGCGCGCCGGCGCAGCGGCGACGCGGCTTCGCGTTCTCGGCCGCCTCCCGCGCCGTCTGCGCGGCGATCGACGCGGGGCTCGTGGCGCAGTGGCGCACGCGCGTCGGCAACGAGGCGTCGCTGCGGCTCGCCGAGCGGCTGGGCTTCACGCGGCTGGGCACGCAGGCAGCGGTCGCGCTGCCTGCGTCGTAGCGCTGCTCAGCCGACGCAGAGGCAGAACGGGTGGCCGGCCGGGTCGAGGAAGACGCGGAAGGTCTCGCCCGGCTGGTGCTCGTGCTTCGTCGCCCCGAGGGCGAGCGTCGCCGCCTCGGCCTCTTCGAGGTCGTCGACCATGACGTCCAGGTGCATCTGCTGCGGATGCTCCTGGGTGGGCCAGACGGGCGCGCGGTGGTGGTCGACCTGCTGGAAGTCGAGCACCTGCCCCTGGGGCCCGCGGATCTCGGCCCAGTCGTCGTCCTGGTCATCGGTGCGGGGCTCGATGGGCCAGTCCAGGAGGGCGCTGTAGAAGGTCGCGAGCCCGTGAGCATCCGGGCAGTCGATGACGATGGAAGGGAAGCGTGCGATGGCCATGCCGGTGAGGGTACGCGCAGGCTGCGGCCTCCGCCACGGGCTTCGTCTCGTGACGCCGCCTCCGGCGGCTCCTCGACGAGCGGGGGGACGCCGCCTCCGGCGGCTCCTCGACGAGCGGGGGGACGCCGCCTCCGGCGGCTCCTCGACGAGCGGGGGGACGCCGCGGTCAGAAGCCGTGGACCAGGGGGAAGATCGGCAGCGCCTCCTGGTGGTGGGCGTGCACGATCACGAGGAACACCACGGCATCGAACAGCAGGTGCACCGTGACGACGTAGAGCAGGTTCTTCGTCCAGGAGAAGATCGCGCCCTGCACGAGCGCGAACGGGATCGTCAAGAGCGGCCCCCACGACTGGTAGCCGAGCTCCCACAGGAACGACACGAAGATCCCCGCCTGCAGGATGTTCGCCAGCCACGGTCGGAAGTGGCGCAGCAGCAGCGTGTAGGCGGTGCAGATGAAGAACAGCTCGTCCCACAGTCCCACGGCATTCACGCCCATGAACAGCCGGGCGATCATGTCCCACTCCTCCACGGCCGGCCAGTTGCGGTAGACGCCGGAGGTGAGGAAGTAGAACGGCAGGATCAGGTAGGCGGCCAGCACCACGACGACGATGTAGGTCCACATGCGCCGCGACCAGCGCCCGCCCTTCCAGGGGAAGCGGATGGCGCGGTCCTTGAAGCCCCAGCGGGTCACCGCGTAGGGGATCACGACGGCGCCGCCGAGCGCGATCGTGAAGCCCGCGATGCCGGCGTTCGAGATGTCGGCATGCAGCGAGATGAAGCTGATCCAGGTGAGTGCGATCGCGATGAGCGCGAGATCCTGCCCGAGCTTGCGCGACGCGCCAGCCCGGTCGGTGAGGATGCCGCCGACCACGCCGGCGACGAGCGGCAGGTAGCCCCAGTCGCTCAGCACCCAGAACAGCAGCACCGCACCGAGCGTCACGAGCGCGGCGGGCACGATTGCGACCGGCCTGGTGGGGGCGCCTTCGGCTGCGATCGTCACGGCTCCAGCCTACGGAGTGCCGCCTCGATGCCGCCCTCATGAGTGACGCGCATCGGTGCCGCGCGAGCGGATGCCAACCGCACCTGTCCGGCGGTGGACGCGGGCGCATCCATCCTCATCCCATCGGATGATCCCGCGTCACCCGTGCGATGCAAAGGCCGCCGGCAGCGCGCCCGCGACCGCTCAGATGGGAGTCATGCACATCAATCGACTCGAAGCACACCGACTCACGCACACCTACGGCCGTGGAGACGCAGCGAGCCCGGCGCTCGCCGACGTGTCGCTCGCCATCGGCGCCGACGGGCCGGAGTCCGTCGCGATCATGGGGCCCAGCGGCTCGGGGAAGTCCACGCTGCTGCACGTGCTCGCGGGCATCGTCGCACCCGACAACGGCCGCGTCGTGTGGCGCGGCGACGACCTCGCGACGCTTCGCGACAGCCAGCGCACGAGACTGCGCCGGAGCGACTTCGGCTTCGTCTTCCAGTCCGGCCAGCTGCTGCCGGAGCTGCCGGCGATCGAGAACGTCGCCCTGCCGCTCATGCTGGGCGGCGGACTGCGGTCGGGCGCCGAGGCAGCCGCCGGCGCGCTCCTGCACCGCCTCGGACTGGGTGCGATGCTGCAGCGCCGACCGGGCGAGCTCTCCGGTGGGCAGGCGCAGCGAGTCGCGATCGCCAGGGCGCTGGTCGGCAGCCCCGGCATCGTCTTCGCAGACGAGCCGACCGGTGCGCTCGACCGTGCCACCGGGCAGGCCGTCATGGCGCTGCTCATCGGGGCGACGCTCGGCCACGGCGCCTCGCTCGTCGTGGTGACCCACGATCCAGAGGTCGCAGCCGCGTGCTCGCGCGTGATCCGCCTGGAGGACGGCCGCATCGTGAGCGACGCTCGTGCCGGGGACCCGGCTGGTGCGCCCGCCCAGGGCGGTGCGCCGTCCTACGGCGCCGTGCGCCAGGACCTCCGCGTGACCGAGTCGGCGCAGCCAGCGGTGCAGCAGCTCGGCTCCGGGGTTGCCCGATGATCGCCGTCCGCCTCTGGGCCCGCCTGCTGCGCGCGACCGGTCCGCGCGCGACCGACGTCCTGAGCGCCATCGCGTTCGCGTTCGCCACTGCTGCCCTGCTCGCGGTGCTGGGTGGCGTCAACGCGTTCCGCGTCCGGCTCGAGACCGGCGCCGTCGACGAGGCGAACGGCGTGTTCATCCTCACGCTCGCGTTCGTCGCGGCGGCGCTGCTGCTGCCCGCGGTGTGGACGCTCGCGCAAGCCGCGGTGCGGCTCGCGATCGCCCGCCGCGACGATCGACTCGCGGCGCTGCGACTCGCGGGCGCCACTCGCGGCCAGGTCACGGCGATGGCCGTGCTGGATGCCGTCGCGCAGGCGCTCGTCGGCGTGCTGGTCGGGGCGATGCTGGCGCTCGCCGTGACGCCCGGCATCGCTCGGATCGAGTTCCAGGGCATGCCGTTCACGGTGGCGGAGCTGCTGCCTCCCGCGTGGGTGTGGCTGGCAGCCGGCGGCGCGGTGATCACCATCGCGCTCGTGGCAGCGCTCGCGTCGCTGCGACGCGTGCACGTCACGCCGCTCGGTGTCGCGCAGCGCGCGGGGTCGAAGCGCCTCTCGCTCTGGCGCATCGCCGGGTTCGCAGCCGTCATCGCGGTCTACATCGCGATCTCGGTGCTGAACCTCATCCCGGTCGAGCTGAGCATCTCGATCGCGCTCATCTCGATCGTGGTGCTCTCCTACGCGCTCATCGGGCCGCTCATCATCCAGGGCGTCGCCTGGCTCGTCGCCAAGGGGGCACGGCGTCCGGCGACCCTGCTGGCAGCGCGGCGGGTGGTCGATGACCCGCGGGGCGCCTTCAACATCGTCGGAGCGATGGCGATCGCCGTGATGGCAGGCGGCTTCGCATCCCTGGCTCCCGCGATGGCGATGGGCGACGATCCGATGAGCGTCGACACAGCCACCGGTGCCGCGCTGACGATCGCGATCGCAGCCGTGCTCGGCGCGGTGCTCGCCGGCATCGCGCAGTCGGCGAAGGTGCTCGATCAGCGTCGCGAGCACCAGGCGATGCACAAGCTGGGCGTCGACCTGTCGGTGATGCGCGGCGCCATCGTTCGTCAGGTGGCACTGCCGCTCGTGGTCGCGGTCGGCGGAGCCGCCGCGATGGCGCTCCTGCTCATCCTGCCGAGCATCGTGCTCTGGATCGGCAACCCCGACTCGGTCATCACCTGGGCGCTCCTGGTGCTCGGTGCCGTGGTCGTCACGCTGGGTGCGACGGCCTGCGCACTGCCGCTCGTGCGGCGGGTCGCCACGGAGGACGTGCCGGCCTGATGGCGCTGCGGCTCAGCGCGCGGGCAGCAGCGGCAGCACATCCTCGGAGAACTGCTCGAGGAAGCGACGCTGATCGCCCCCCGGCCCGTGGAACACCAGGTGCGTGAAGCCGAGGTCGGCGTAGTGGCCGATCGCGGCGGCGACCTCGGCGGGATCCGAGCTCACGATCCAGCGCTTGGCGACCTGCTCGATGGGCAGGTCGTCCGCCAATTGCTGCATCTCGATCGGGTCGCTCACCGCGTGCTTCTGCTCCTGGGTCAGCGACAGCGCGGCCCAGAAGCGGGTGTGCTGCAGCGCGGCATCCGGGTCACGGTCGTAGGAGACCTTGATCTCGATCATGCGCTCGACCTCGGTGGCATCGCGCTCGGCCTTCGCGAGACCCTCCTCGAGGTTCGCCACGATCGTGTCGCGGTAGTACTCGTCGCCCTTGCCGGAGGTGCAGATGTGGCCGTCGGCGAATCGGGCTGCGTACCGCGTGGTGGCGGGGCCACCGCCCGCGACGTAGATGGGGATGGGCGTGGCGGGCCGGTCGTAGATGGTTGCGCCGTTGGTGGCGTAAAAGTCGCCCTCGAACTCGACCCGCTCCTCGCGCCAGAGGCGCTTGATGAGGCGCACGGCCTCGCGCAGCCGGGCGAAGCGCTCCTTCAGCTCGGGGTACTCGACGCCGATCACCTGCTCGTTGAGCGCCTCACCCGTGCCGACGCCGAGGATCAGGCGACCCGGGTGCACCTGGCCGAGGGTGGCGAACTGCTGCGCGACGACGGCCGGCTGGTAGCGCAGCGTGGGGGTGAGCACGGAGGTGCCCAGCACGATCGAGTCGGTGCGCTCGAGCGCCATCCCGAGCCAGGCGACGGCGTTCGGTGCGTGGCCGCCGTCATGCCGCCACGGCTGCAGGTGATCGCTGATGAACGCGCTGTCGAAGCCCGACTGCTCGGCGAGCTGCACGAGCTCGAGCAGCTCGGAGGGGCTGAACTGCTCGGCGCTGGCCTTGTATCCGTACCGCATGGGAGCCAGTCAAGCAGGATCGGCTGTGGAGGGTGCGGCCGGTCTCGTGACGCGGGCGGCCTGCGGCCGCGCGCTCCTCGACCTACGGGGGGCGCGGGGGGCCTGCGGCCGCGCGCTCCTCGACCTACGCGGGAGGCGCGGGGGCCTGCGGCCGCGCTCTCCTCGACACACGCGGAGGCGCGGGGGCCTGCGGTCCGGTCAGAAGCGCAGGGCCTGCATCTCGGGGTCGGGCGTGCCGAAGCGGTGCGCGGTGATCGAGATCGTCTGCTCGCGCAGGAAGGGCAGCAGCTCGATGCGCCCCTCGGCGGTCACCGGCCCGTCGTAGACCGCGACCGCAGCGTTGCCAGCGAGTGCCGCCCGCAGCCCGTCATCCGTGCCGATCAGGCGGATGCGCCGCAGCGGCTCGGTCACGCGCGTGAGGCCGAGCGCGTCCTCGTTCTCGATCGCCTCGAGCACGGACCCGTCCGCGATCCGGTCGTGGAACGCGGCATCCGTCTCCTGCACGAGCTCTTCGATGCGCACGTGCGGGATGGCCTGGCGCGAGAGCCGCACGACGGCATCCGGCACCTCCACAGCGCTCGAGATCCGCACGATCGCGCGCGTGCGGGTCGCGGCCGCGAGCAGCCGCACGAGGTCGGCGACCGAGCCGTCCTCGGCGACGCGGATCAGGATGTCCGCCGGGCGATAGCGGAAGATGTTGCGCTCCACCCCGAGGTCGGCGACGTCGCGGGCAAGCCCGAACTCCTCCTCCCAGGCCGTCTGGTCGCTGTTGGCGCCGGCGCGGACCCGGTCGAAGGCCAGGAAGTCGAGCGCGGGCGTTGCCGCCTCGATCACGGCCGCGACGCGACGATCGAGCCCGTGCAGGCGCACGGACTCGCGCGGACCGCGATCGACCCGCTGCCAGTCGACGAGCGTCGTCAGGTAGTTCGGCCCGCCCGCCTTCGCACCCGGGCCGACCTGCGAGCGCTTCCAGCCGCCGAACGGCTGCCGGCCCACGATCGCGCTCGTGATGTCGCGGTTCACGTACAGGTTGCCCGCCCGTACCTCGTCCATCCACTGCGCGACCTCGCGCGGGTCGAGCGAGTGGATGCCGGCCGTGAGTCCGAAGTCGGTGTCGTTCTGCACGTCGATGGCCTCGTCGAGCGTGTCGACCTCGATGAGCGTCAGATGGGGCCCGAAGAGCTCGGTCCGGTGCGTCACCGACCCCGGCTCGACCGCGTCGCGGATGCCGGGCGACCAGAGGGCTCCGGCCGCATCCAGCCGCTTCGGCTCGAGCAGCCACTCCTCCTCGTCGCCGAGCGTGGTCAGCGCATGCAGCAGCGCGCCCCGTGCGGGCTCGCTGAGCGGGCCGACCTGCGTGCGGGCGTCGAGCGGCGACCCGACGCGCAGCGTGGTCGCCGCGTCGACGAGCCGGCGCCGGAAGCGCTCCGAGTCGCCCACCGTGCCGACCATGATGACGACGGAGGCGGCCGAGCGCTGCTGCCCTGCGTGGCCGAACGCGCTCTGCACGATGTCGGCAGCGGCGAGCTCGAGGTCGGCGGACGGCGTGACGACGATCGCGTTCGTGCCGATCGTCTGCGCGAGCAGCGGCATCTCCGGGCGCCAGGAGGTGAACCGCTCCGCCGTCTCGATGGATCCGGCGAGGAGCACGCGGCCAACTGCCGGGTGGGTGACGAGCTGCTGCGCGATCTCGTCCTGCTCGATGCCGCAGAGCACCAGCACGTCACGCGGCACCCCCGCTTCCCAGAGCGCCTCGCACAGCACCGCGGCGCTCCGGCGCACCTGCGGCGCGGGCTTCAGCATCACGGCGGAGCCGGTGGCGAGCGCGGCGGTCACGCCGCCCGCGGCGGTCGCGACCGCCGAGCTCCGAGGGGACACCACCAGCGTGAGCGCGACGGGCTTCGGCGTTGCGAGCTCGACCTGCTCGAGCGTCGTCGCCTGCTCCGCGTAGTAGCGGGCGAAGTCGACGGCCTGCGAAACCTCCGGATCAGCCTCGGCGAGCGTCATGCCGGCCTCGGCGATCAGGATCTCGATCAGCCGCCCGCGGTAGGCACCCAGCGTCGATGCCGCGTCGCGCAGGATCCCGGCTCGTGCTTCGGCGCCCAGCGCCGCCCATCCATCTGCCGCCTGCGCCGTGCGGTCGATGCGGCGCTCGAGCGTCGGCCAGTCGTCGATCGTGTTCATCTCGAGCACGCGGCTGCCCAGCTCGGTGGCGGCTGCCCGCTGCACGATCTGCCGTGCCCAGGCGCGGTTGGCCGCGAGCGAAGGATCGGTGTTCGGCTCGTTGGCGAACTCATCCGGATGCGTCATGGAGGTCTGCAGGTCGCCGGAGCGATCCTGGGTGCGGTTGGGCGCCGGTGCGGCATCCGCGGCGCGCCGGGCGTCTTCGCGCTGCAGCAGCGCGAGCGAGTCGAGGAAGCGGTCGCGCTCGCGCTGCAGCACCGCCGGGTCGGCGAGGTCGACCATGGTCGAGGAGAAGTTGGAGTCGGCCGCTTGCTCCTCGAGCCGTCGCACGAGGTAGGGGACGGCGGCGTCGAACCGGTGGGACTGCACGACAGGCGTCAAGAGCACCAGGCTCGGGAGCACCTCGCGGACGGCGGCGCGGTGCTCGGATGCCATGCCCAGCAGCATCTCGGCATCGACACGATGGTGCGTGCCGTGATGGCGAGCGAGCTCTGCCGCATAGGCGAGGTCGAACAGATTGTGGGTCGCGACGCCGAGCCGCACGGCGAAGGTGTTGTCGGGCAGCAGCGCCTCGCGCAGGACGCGCTTGAAGTTCGCGTCGGTCGACTCCTTCGACGGCAGCACCGCGAGCGGCCAGCCGTGCAGCGTCGCGTCGACGCGCTCGAGCGCTATGGCGGCACCCTTCACGAGCCGCACCTTGATGCCCGCGCCGCCCTGGGCGCGGCGCTCCTTCGCGAATGCGGCCAACCGCCGGTAGGCGCCGAGCGCGTCGGGCAGGTAGGCCTGCAGCACGATGCCCGCCTCCAGCTTCGCCAGTTCCGGCCGGGTGAGCAGCCGCTCGAACACCGCGATCGTGAGGTCGAGGTCGCGGTACTCCTCCATGCCGAGGTTGATGAGCTTCGGCACCTCGGACTCGGCCGCGAGCCGGAACGCGGGCAGCAGTCGCTCGACCACCGCATCGACCGTCTCGTCGAATGCCCACAGCTGCAGCTGCGGGGCCACCGACGAGACCGTCATCGTGATGGAATCGACGTCGTCGCGACGCAGCAGCGCCATCGTGCTCTCGAGATGATCGGCCGCGGCCGCGTCGCCGAGCACGGCCTCGTCGAGCAGGGTGATGCAGAGGCGATTGCCTTCCTCGCGCAACCGCGCGAGCGGCTTCGCGAGCTTGGCGGGCGTCGCGTCGATGACGAGATGCGAGACCATCTCGCGCATCGCCTTCTTCACCACCGGGATGATGAGCTTCGGCGTCACGATGCCGAAGCCGCCTCCGAGCGTGACACCGAGCTTGAGGTACCAGTCGAGGAAGCCCGGGATGTCGCGGCTGAGCTCCTCGAAGTTGCGGGCACTGATCCGCGGATCCTCGGGGCGGATGACCCGGTCGACGAACCCGACGGCGAAGCCCGGGCCCTTCGGGTCGTGCAGCAGCCCCGCAAGGCGCTCCTCGGCCTTGTCGCGCTTGCCCTGCAGCGGCCGGGAGACCCAGTCGCGCACGCGCTCGATAGCGGCGAGCGCGAACGGGTCGTCGCTCGCGGGATCGGTGAGCGGGGTCGGCGCGACGGCGCTCGGTGGCTTGGGAGCGGCAGGGTTCTGCACGGATTCGACCCGCCGCCGCCGCGCCGGTGCTGCGCTCGGCTCGGAAGCGGGCTCGGGCTCGGGCTCTGGCTCCGACTCGGGCGCGGGCTCCGACTGGGGCGCTGGCGCGGGCTCCCGTTCGGGAGTGGGCGTGGGCTCCGGCTCGGGCTCGGGCTCTGGCTCTGGCTCGGGCTCGGGCTCCGGAGCGGACGTGGGCGTGGGCGTGGGCGCAAGCTCGGACTCCGACTCGGGAGCGGGCTCCGACTCGGGCTCAGGGGCGGGCTGGGGAGCGGGCGCGGGCTCGGGAGCGGGCGCGGGCTCGAGAGCGGGCTCGAGAGCGGGCGCGGGCTCGGGAGCGGGCGCTGTGGCAGGCGTCGCCGTCGCGGCGGCCGGAGCGGACGCGGGCGCAGCGTCCGGCGTGGGCGTTGTGGGCGTCGATGCCGTGCGCTCGGCTGTGCGCTCGGCCGCGCGCTCGGCCGCGCGCTCGGCCGCGCGCTCTGCTGCAGCCCTGGCCTCCGCGCGTGCGGAGACGGCTGCCGCGAGTCCGCCGACACGCGGCTTGTCCAGCGGCGATGCAGCGGACGTCGCAGCGGCAGGGGGCGTCGCGGCGTCAGCGGGTGTTGCGGCCGCCTGCTCTGCGCGGATGCGCCTGCGTCGCTCGAGCGGCGGATCGGCCGGCGTCTGCTCGGAGTGCGGCATCGACGACGCCTCCCGGAGCTCTGCCTGCAGCTCAGCGGCATCCATCTGCACGGTCGGCACGTCGGCGCCCTCGTTCGAGAGTGACCAGCCAGCGGCGGGGGCCGAGGCCGGGCGCGGGATCCCGGGCGCCTCGACCGGCTCGTACGGCCTGACGGCGGCCGCCCAGGTGACGTCGTCGATCTCGAACGCCGGGCCGGAGTCGAGGCTCGACCGCAGCTCGATGGGCTCGTCGGGATCCTGCGCCTCGGCACCGGTGCCGGGCGCCTCCTGCCGCACCACCACCTGTTCCTCCACCACTTCGAGCGGGTCGTCCAGGCCCAGCTGAGCGATGTCGTCGGCGCTCGCGTGCTGCGGCTCGGTCTCCGGCGGCGCCTGCTCTGCCCGCGCGATGCCCTCCTTGATCAGGGCATCGAAGTCGTCGTCCCTGGGCTGCTCGGTCATGCGGCATATCGTATGCGTGCGGTGCCTCGCATCCTCATTCCGCGGAGGCGGGCCCCGAGAACCGCCATCGCTCGAGGAGGATCGCATGCCGAAGGTTGCCATCATCGGCGGAGGCCACAACGGCCTGACCGCCGCCGCCTACCTCGCTCGCGCGGGTGTCACGGTCACGGTGCTGGAGCGCCTGCCGCACGTCGGCGGCGCGGCGGTATCGACCGGCGACTTCGTCGGCCTGGATGCGCGTCTGTCGCGCTACTCCTACCTCGTGAGCCTGCTGCCGGCGCAGATCATCTCGGATCTGGGCCTCGACGTGCAGCTCGCGAGGCGTCGCTACTCGAGCTACACGCCCGTGCCGGAGGGCTACGGACCCGCCGCTCGGGGCCTGCTCATCGATGCCGGCGACGAAGTCGCCACGCGCGCATCCTTCGCCGCCATCGGTGCGGGCGACGACGCCGACGGCTTCGCCGCCTTCACCGACCGCACGACGCGCCTCGCGCGCTCGCTGTTCCCGACGCTCACCCAGCCCCTGCCGACCCGGGACGCGGCGCGCGACGCCGCTGGCGCGACATCCGCCTGGTCCGAGATCGTCGATGCGCCGATCAGCGAGGCGATCGAGCGCGCGGTGGAGCACGACGTCGTGCGCGGCGTCATTGCCACCGATGCGCTCATCGGCACCTTCGCGGCGCTCGACGATCCCGGCCTGCAGCAGAACCGCTGCCTGCTCTATCACGTGATCGGCGGTGGCACCGGCGACTGGGACGTGCCGATCGGCGGCATGGGACAGGTGTCCGGCGAGCTCGAGCTCGCGGCGCGGCAGGCGGGCGCGACGATCCTCACCGGGGTGACGGTCACGCGCGTCACGCCCGATGGCGAGGTGACGTGGGAGGAGCGCGTCGGCGGGCTGCCGACGGACTCACCCGGCTTGGCCACCGGCATCGAGCTCACCGCCGAGTTCGACCTCGTGCTGTCGGGGGTCGCTCCGCACGTGCTCGCCGGGCTGCTGGGCGAGGAGGCGCCGCGACCCGAGGGCGCGCAGGTGAAGGTCAACATGCTGCTCGAGCGGCTCCCGCGGCTGCGCGATGACGTGGCACCGGAGGCCGCCTTCGGCGGCACGTTCCACGTCAACGAGACCTACACGCAGCTCGGCGCGGCGCACCGGGCGGCGGCGGACGGCCGCATCCCCGAACCGCTGCCGTGTGAGATCTACTGCCATTCGCTCACCGACCCGACGATCCTCGGTGACGAGCTGCGGGCATCCGGCGCGCACACGCTGACCGTCTTCGGGCTGCACACGCCCGACCGGCTGCTGACCGGCGAGACCAACGAGCGGATGCGCGGCGAGCTCGAGCGCGCCGTGCTCGCGTCGCTCGACTCGGTGCTCGCGGAGCCGATCGAGCCGCTGCTGGTGCAGGGCCCGCAGGGGGCCGCGATCGAGACGAAGACGACGCTCGACATCGAGGAGGCGCTGGCGATGCCGGGTGGCAACATCTTCCACGGCCCGCTCTCCTGGCCATGGCTGGAGTCGGAGGCCACCGGGCCGGCAGCGGCGTGGGGCGTCGAGACCGCGCATCCGCGGATCCTGCTCGCAGGCTCGGGCGCGCGCCGAGGCGGCGCCGTCTCCGGCATCGGCGGCCACAACGCGGCCCATGCGGCGCTGGAGCTGCTCGCCGACCGGCTGCCCTGAACCGGCCGCCGGCTCATTGACCGCCGGCCCGTTGCGCCGGCTCGGTTGCGCCGGCTCGGTTGCGCCGGCCCGGTCGGCGCCCGACAACCACCGCCGACCCGGCTGCTGCCCCTTTCGTCGACCGAGCCCTTGGCCTGGCGCGTCGATTTCTGGCGCGACAGACCAAGGGCTCGGTTGACGGACGGACGGCGGGCGGGCGCGCGCGGGCCCGCGGCGGTTCAGCGAGGGGTGCGCGAGCCCCAGATCGAGGGGGCGCTCTGGCGGTTCGACGGCAGCCGATTGGTCTCGGCCCAGTCGTGCACGCGCTGGTCGAGCTCCGGCAGCGAGACCGGGATGCCCGCGGCCTCCAGCACTTCGACAACGCGCGCGACCGTCGCCGTACCGACGCCCTTCTCGATGAAGCGCCCCTGCACGACGCCGCGCGCGTGCACCTCGCCGTCGACCACGAATCGCTGCTGCAGGTAGATCGCGCGCTCGTCGGCGCCCAGCACCGCGGTCTCGATGTCGAACCGCTGCCACAGGTCCAGGCTGCGGCGGTAGACCATGGTCGACTGCCCGACCACCGCGTAGATGCCGGCGCGCCCGAGCACGTCCTGCATGCCGGTGCGCACCGTCATGTCGACGCGCGCGAGATCCATGTACGACAGGTAGCGGCCGTTGTTCATGTGCCCGAGCAGATCGATGTCGCTCGGCAGCACGATGAAGGGCGTCCGGGCCACCCCGTCGATCGCGAGCGCCGGGCGCCCCCTGCTCTTCACGGTCATCGCCAGGAGCCACTGCAACCACATGTTCATGACGAGCCATCCTGCCCGAGCCGTGCGCGGCATCCGTCATCGTTTGGGAGAATCGTCCAATGCACAAGGTGCTGCTCTACTACCGCTTCACGCCCATCGCCGATCCCGAGGCGGTGCGGTTGTGGCAGCGTGCGCTCTGCGAGCAGCTGGGGCTCACCGGGCGCATCCTCATCTCCCCGCACGGCATCAACGGGACGGTGGGCGGCGAGCTGGACGCGTGCAAGCGCTACGCCAGGGCCACCCGCGAGTACTCCGGGTTCCGCGGCATGGACATCAAGTGGTCGGCGGGCACCGGCGCGGACTTCCCGCGGCTGAGCGTGAAGGTGCGCGACGAGATCGTCACCTTCGGCGCCCCCGGGGAGATCGAGGTGAATGCCGCGGGTGTGGTCGGCGGCGGACGGCACCTGCAGCCCGCCGACCTGCACGCGCTGGTCGCCGAGCGCGACGACGTGGTCTTCTTCGACGGCCGCAACCGCTTCGAGGCCGAGGTGGGCCGCTTCAAGGACGCGATCGTGCCCGAGGTCGACACCACGCGCGACTTCGTCCGGCTGCTCGACTCGGGCGCCTACGACCACCTGAAGGACAAGCCGGTGGTCACCTACTGCACCGGCGGCGTGCGCTGCGAGGTGCTGTCATCGCTCATGGTCAAGCGCGGCTTCCAGGAGGTCTACCAACTCGACGGCGGCATCGTCCGCTACGGCGAGAGCTTCGGGAATGCGGGGCTCTGGGAGGGCTCGCTGTATGTCTTCGACCAGCGCCAGACCGTGGACTTCGGTGCGGGCGCCGCGGTGCTGGGCAGCTGCGCGAGCTGCGGCACGCCGACCGGCGACATGGGCAACTGCCGTCTCTGGTCCTGCCGCAAGCAGGTGCCCGTCTGCGGCGCCTGCGAGCCCGCCTGCGCCGGGCACGTCGCGGCGGCCTGACGGCGCGGGGGCGGCCGCGGCAGCACAGCGAGACTCCCGGGCGACGGCGGCTACGCTGGCGACATGGTCGACGGCGACATCCTCATCCGACGCGCGACGCGCGATGACGCGGCCGTGCTGCAGCGGCTGATCGCCGCGCATCGTCATGCCGACGAGGATGACGAGAAGGTCGATCGCTATCGCGAGCGCCTCGACGCGCTGGTCGTGAACGACGCGCACCACATCGTGGTGGCCGAGGCCGACGGGCAGGTGGTGGGCTACGCCGCCGCGCAGGACTACGGGCCCGCGCCGCAGCGCGACTGGTCGATCGCGCGCATGCACGACCTGTGGGTGTCACCGGATGCGCGAGGCCGCGGCGCAGGCACGGCGCTGTTCCGGGCGGTGCAGCAATGGGCCGAGGAGCAGACCCGCATCCGCGTGCTCGAGTGGCAGTCGCTCGAGGTGGCCGCCGACTTCTACCGGAAGCTCGGCCTCTCCGGCGAGCGCGTCGATGAGGCCGACCCGCGCGAGCTGTACGAGATCGAAGTGCACCTGCCCTCGCGCGACTGACGGGCGGGGCCGGTCACGCCGGCCCGGCTCATGCCTGACCGGCTCGCTCGGGCACGGCTCACTCCGGCTCGGCGACCTCGCCGACGGCGTCGAGCTGCCAGGCCGTCGATCCCGCCGGCAGCGAGACGGTGGTCACCGAGCAGTTCGGCAGGATCACGTCCGGTGCCAGCTCCGGCACCAGCTGCCGCAGCATCGAGGTGATGAAGCCTCCGTGCGAGACGATCAGCACCTCGGCGCGGTCCTCTCCGGGCGCGGCGGCCGCGGCGCGGATCACCCGCTCCAGTGCCGCATCCGCCCGCACGACGGTCGCGAGCGCGTGCTCCGCCTGCCCGCTCGTGTCGAGCTGCGCAATGGTGTCGAACAGGCCGCGCCAGCCGACCTGCTCGCCGATCGTGCGCAGCGCGGTCAGCTCGCGGTCGACCTCGTAGCCGTGCTCGACGATGACCGCCTGCCAGACCTCCGACGCGGGGCGCTCCTCGTGGGAGCCGAAGTTCCACTCGCGCAGCAGCTCGGTGTACTCGATCGTCGGCGCTGCCTCGAGCGCCGCCACGATGCCCTCGGCGGTCGTGCGCGTGCGCGGCAGGTCGGAGCTCTGCACGACGTCGAAGCGCTCGCTCGACAACCGCCGCGCCACCGCGGCGATCTGCCGGTGGCCGAGCTCGGTGATGGGTGAGTCCGACCAGCCCTGCATGACGTGGCCGACGTTGAACTCGGTCTCTGCGTGCCGCACGATGCGCAGCCGCAGCGCGCGACCCTCGGCGAGCGCCGCGAGCTCGGCCGGCAGGTACTGCTGCGTGTCGGTCATCGGTTCCCCATCCTGTCGAGCATGTCGTTGTAGGCGCTCAGCTGCGCACCGCCGTCGCGGTCGGCCGCCCGGTCGATGCGCGTGCGCTCCTGCTTGTCGCTGCGGGCCCACATCACGGAGGTGATGATCGCCAGGATCACGGTGGGGATCTCACCGATGGACCAGGCGATGCCGCCGCCCACCTGCTGATCCTCCAGCGCGTCGATGCCGTTGCCCATCGCGCCGAACCAATCGGCCAGCAGCAGCGCCTCGCCGGTCATGAGCGTCAAGCCGAAGAAGGCGTGGAAGACCATCGTGCCGATCAGCAGCACAAGCCGCAGGGCGAAGGGCGGCCGGGCCGGCGCCGGGTCGATGCCGATGATCGCCTGCACGAACAGGTAGCCGGCGCCGACGAAGTGCAGCACCATCCAGATGTGCCCGAGGTGGTCTTCCATCGCCCACTCCAGGATCGGCGTGTAGTAGAAGACCCACAGGCTGAGGACGAAGATCGCGGCGGAGACGAGCGGATGCCCGACGACCTGCATGTAGCGCGAGTGCACGATGGCCAGCAGCCATTCGCGCCCGCCCCTGCTGCCGTCGCGCCGCTTGGCGATCGTGCGCAGCGCGAGCGTGATGGGGGCACCCGGCACGAGCAGCACCGGCACGGCCATCCCCAGCAGCATGTGCACGAGCATGTGGAGCGAGAACTGGAACTCCTCGTACACGTTCAGCGCCCCGGAGGTGCACCACCACAGCAGCAGCACGCCCGCCGTCCACGACACCGTGCGCAGCACCGGCCAGTGGTCGCCACGCTTCGTGAGCCGCCGCGCGGCCGCGAGGTAGAAGAACAGCAGCAGCGCGCAGACGACCGTCCACAGCGGGTCGAGCGCCCACTCCGTGACGAGCCGGCCGACGTCGAACGGCGGTGGCAGCGGCTTGCCCGTGAGGATCTCCGCAGGGGTCGCCTCGAGCCCTGGCGGCGTCTCCGGCACCGGCGTCGGCGTGCGCGCAAGGCCCGCCGCGACACCCGCCGTGACGCCCATCACGATCAGCTCGAGCCCGAGGATCGCGGCGATCGTCCTGCCGCCCACGCGCTCACCGAGCGTCTTCACGGGGGTGAGCAGCCGCATCCGGTGCCAGGCACCGAAGCCGCCCAGCACGATCAGCAGTGCGGCCTTCGCGAGCGTGAGGATGCCGTAGCCGCTGAACCAGTCGCCCTCGAGGCGCACCCACGCCGAGGCGATGCCGGTGAAGGCGACGACGCCGAAGCTTGCGAGCGCGAGGCTCGAGTAGCGCAGCAGCACGTCGCCGTAGGCGACGTCGGGAGCGGATGCCGCCGCTGCGTCGTCCGCTGCGGGCCCGGCGCCTCGGCGGCCCGTGAGCAGCAGGCCCAGGTGCAGCACGCCGCCGAGCCAGATCGAGACGAAGATCAGGTGCAGCAGCAGCGCGGAGACGGCGACGTCGTGGCCGGCGGTGCCGCCCGCGTGGCCCCCAGAGGCGATGAACCAGAAGGGCACCACCCAGGCGACCGTCGTGAAGGCGGCGGCGACGGGGCCGCGCGCGACCAGCAGCACGACCGTGAGCACAGCGAGCGAGAGCAGCGTCGCGAGCAGCAGGCGGCCGGTCTCGATCTCGGTGAAGAAGAGCTGCAGCAGCTCGCCGAACTCGTTGGTGGCGGTGACGGGATTCGACACCAGCGTGCGGAAGCTGCCCCACGCCATGAAGCCCTGTGCGACGACGGCGATGCCGGTCGCGGCCGCGGCGATGTCGAGGGTGCGGTGCCAGTCGCGGCTGCCGGGTCGGAGCGCGAAGCACGCGAGCACGAGGCCGCCGAACGCTGCCGCGATCGCGATGTTGCGGAGCATGCTGGCAATGGGGATGCCGTAGCGCACCGCCGCGCCCGGATCCTCGATCGCGAGCGGGGCGGCACCGCCGCCGAACTCGAGCGCCGCCCAGAGCGCTGCGAGCCCCGCGAGGATCGCGAGAGCCGGAGCGAGGAGACGGAGGCGCTGCACCCATCCAGGGTAGTCGTCGCCCCTATGACCGCCGCCCGGCTGGCCCCCGGGCCGCCCGCCCCGCCGACCGAGGAGCACCCGGTCGCGCATCCCGCTGCTCGAGGAGCACCCGGTCGCACGTCCCGCCGACCGAGGAGCACCCGGTCGCGCATCCCGCCGGTCGAGGAGCACCCGGTCGCACGCCCCGCCGGTCGAGGAGCACGTGGCCGGAGGCCGCGTGCGTCACGAGACCCCCCCGATCGCAGAGCCCGCAGCCTCAGGCGCGCGCGGCGGGCTCGTCGCCCGGGCCCTCCGCAGCCGACGTCGTCTGCCCACGCAGGAAGTACGCGCCCAGGGCGCCCGCAAGACCGGCGAACACGACCACCGAGTAGACGGCGAGCACGAGCTGCACGACCTTCGCGAACGGGTCCCGGGCGGTGATGCCCGAGCCGGTGATGGTCGCGAGCGCGGCCTCGTAGAGCGCGGTCGTGAAGTCGCTGTGCGAGTCCATGGCGTACAGCAGCTGGCCGGCGGCGAGCATGACGACGAGCGTCACGGCGGCGAGCCAGCCGATGCGGCTCGAGAGCAGGCGACCCGCCGAACGAGAGCCGCGCACGCCCGCGGAGAGGATGCCGCCGACGCGCGCGAACCGTGCCACGCGCAGCATCCGCACGGCCTGCAGCGCGCGGAAGAACCGCAGGAAGGGGATCGCGAGGAACAGCACCTGCCACCAGTTGCGGCGCCAGAACGCGGCCTGGAACCTGGCAACCCACGCGCGCAGCACGAACTCGGCGACGAAGAGCGCCCAGAACACCCAGCCGGTGATGCTCAGCAGCCGCGCCCAGCCCGGGTCGTCGACGAGCAGCTGTCCGAGCACGACGAACAGGAACAGCACGCCCAGGTAGCCCATCGGGCGATCCAGCCGAGCGGCGAGCGCCTCTGCGGCGATCAGCTGCTCCGACCTCGAGCGACGAGCACCGTTCACGGTTCGCGGGTGCATCCGGCCTCCTCGGGTGTGTCGCGCGTGCCCACTGTACGGAGCCAAACGCACCAGGGGCCCCGCCGTCGTGGCGGGGCCCCTGGTGTGCTGTGTGGTGCAGTGCTTACTTGACGGCTGCCTTGAGCTTCGAGCCAGCGGTCAGCTTGACGCGGTGGCCCGCGGCGATCTGGATCTCCTCGCCCGTCTGCGGGTTGCGGCCCGTGCGAGCCGACGTCTCGGTGCGCTCTGCGCTGAAGAAGCCGGGGATCGAGACCTTGTCGCCAGCGGCGACGGCCGTCGAGACCTCGTCGAACAGCGCGTCGAGCACGGCGCTGACCTTGGCCTGCGACAGGTCGGTGGACGCAGCGATCTTCGATGCGAGGGTGGTCTTGTTGATGGTCTCAGCCATGGTGTCCTCCTGGTGGTGGCGTGTCCGTCCCGCCTGGGGGCGGGCATGCGCCGGGCCCTGATGGGGCTCCGACCACCCCCGAACGTAGCCGCGAGGCTTCCATTCCTTCGGAGAAACACGGCGACACGCCGCGATTTCCGCGTCTTTTCGCGATGTGCGAACAGATTTGGGGGACAGATCGCACGTCAGGGCTGCTGCGGCCCCGACTCGGCCGCGAGCCGGCGAGCCCGGAGACGGGATGCCGTGGCCGCCCTGCGACGCTCGAAGTACGGCAGGAAGATGCCGATGAGCGGCCCGACTCCGAAGGCGAAGATGACCGTTCCGATGCCGACCGGGCCGCCCAGCAGCCAGCCGATCAGCAGCGCGCTGCCCTCGATCAGCGTGCGCACGATCCAGATCGGCCAGCCGGTGATGCGCACGAGGCCCGTCATGAGCCCGTCGCGCGGCCCGGGTCCGAGCTGCGGCGCGATGTAGATGCCGGTGGCGATCGCGAGCAGCAGGATGCTGCCGGCGAGCATCGCGATCTGCCCCCAGAGCTCGGTGGGGCTCGGGATGAGCCAGAGCCCGAGGTCGGCAGCCACGCCCACGAGCACCGCGTTCAGGAGGGTGCCGATGCCCGGCCGCTGCCGCAGCGGGATCCACAGCAGCAGCACGAGGCCGGACACCACGACCGTCGCGGCGCCGTAGCTCATCGGCAGGTGGTTCGCGATGCCGAGCGCCAGCACATCCCACGGCCCGACGCCGAGCAGGGCGCGCACCAGCAGCGAGAGCGAGATGCCGTAGAGGAACAGGCCGACCATCAGCTGCACGACCCGGGCCGCCGTGTCGGCGGGACCGAGCGAGTCGATGGGGAGCAGCAGGTGGCGTATGCGGTGCACGACTCCATTCCATCGTGTCCGGCGACCCTTCGGGCGCACCACTCCCACAGGAGCTCGCTCGTCGCGAGCGGCGGAGATGGCGCGAGGCGAGGACGATCTACCCTCCGCCTGCGACGGACCGGCGATCCGTCCGCTGTTGGGGACTTGCCGGGGCAATGACGAAGCCCCCGACCTCGCGGTCGGGGGCGTCGTGCGAATCGGGTGCTACCAGCTCGACTTGGTCACGCCGGGCAGCTGGCCCGCGTGCGCCATGTCACGGAACCGCACACGCGAGATGCCGTACGCACCGACGTGGCCGCGGGGGCGGCCGTCGATGGCGTCGCGCTTGCGGACGCGGACGGGCGATGCGTTGCGGGGGAGCTTCTGCAGGCCGAGACGAGCGGCCTCGCGCTCCTCGTCCGTGCTCTTGGGGTCGACGAGGGCCTTCTTCAGCGCCGCACGCTTCTCGGCGTAGCGGGCCACGATGACCTTGCGCTGCTCGTTCTTCGCGATCATGCTCTTCTTGGCCATTTATCGCTCCTCTCGGAACTCGACGTGCTGACGCACGATGGGGTCGTACTTCTTCAGCACAAGTCGGTCAGGGTTGTTGCGACGGTTCTTCTTCGTCACGTAGGTGTAGCCGGTGCCCGCGGTCGAGCGGAGCTTGATGATCGGACGGACGTCCTGCGACTTCTTCGCCATCAGAGCTTCACCCCCCGAGCCTGCATGTCACGAACGACGGCCTCGATGCCGCGGGCATCGATGACCTTCATGCCCTTGACCGAGACGTTCAGCTTGATCGTGCGCTTGAGCGACGGGACGAAATAGGTCTTGCGCTGCACGTTCGGGTCGAAGCGTCGCTTCGTGCGCCTGTGCGAGTGCGAGATGTTGTGCCCGAAGCCGGGAATGGCTCCGGTCACCTGGCATACGGCTGCCATGGTGCCTCCAAATGGTTACCGCAGACCTTTCGGCCTGCCCAAGATCACTTGCCTGCCCACGCCGCTGCCGTGCCCTTGCGGGCGCTGGAGGGGGCGTGTGCTGCGCGGCCGAGGCCGCACCAAGGGTCTATCGTACGGCACCGGATGGGCACTCGGCAATCCCGAATTCCTGCCGGGTGCGCAGGGTCTCAGCGTCGTGCGGCGCAGTCGCCGCACAGTCCGAAGATGTCGACCACGTGATCGGGCTCGATGAAGCCGTGCGCCGACGCAACCTCCCGTGCCCAGCGCTCCACCGTGGCCGCCTCCAGCTCGACCGTGCGGCCGCAGCTGCGGCAGATGAGGTGATGGTGATGCGTGGGCGTGCAGGCGCGGTAGAGCACCTCCCCGCCCGACTGCAGCGCATCCGCCTCCCCGTCCTCCGCGAGCGCCGCGAGCGCGCGGTAGACGGTGGCGAGGCCGACCGTGGAGCCATCGCCGCGCAGGCTCTGGTGCAGGGCCTGGGCAGAGACGAACTCCTCGCTGGCCGCGAGCGCCTCGCGCACGGCCTCGCGCTGCCGCGTGGCGCGGCGAGGCGCGGGATCGGGGGCCGTCGACGGGCCCGACGCGGTCGACGGATCTGGAGCAGTCACGAGGTCCTCGCTTCTCTGGGGTGCGATCGGTCGACGCGGCCGGGGTCCGCCCCGCGCCGCGGTCGGGTCCTGCGGGTGCTGACGACCCATGCCGCGCCGTAGGCGACCGCGGCGACCAGTGCGATCGCGCCCCCCGCGGCAAGGTCGAGCGCGCGCGATGCGAGCAGCCCCAGCACTCCGGAGCCGATGCCGATCGCCGGGGCGATGACGAGCATCCACCGCCAGTCCGTCACGAGCAGGCGCGCCGCTGCGGCCGGTGCCACGATGAGTGCGACGCCGAGGATCGCGCCGACGACCGGCATGATCGCGACGACGGTGCCGGCGATGACGGCGAGCGAGAGCACCTCAGGCAGCCACGGGCGCATGCCTGCCTGCCGGTAGCCGGCCTCATCGACGCTCGAGAAGAGCAGGTGTCTGCCGAACACCGCCCACGCGGTGAGCGCCGCCGCGAGCACGGCACCGGTGAGCCACGCATCGGCGGGCGTCACTGCCAGCACCTGCCCGACCAGGAACGACTCGACGTCGATCGCGAGCGGCGCGACGGATTGCAGGAACGCTCCGAGCGCGAAGCCTGCGGTGAGCATGACCCCGGAGGCGACGGCCGGGCCCTGGGAGCGGATGCGGCCGATGCCGACGGCGACACCGATGAGCGCGATGGCCGCGACAGCTGCACCCAGCGGGATGGATCCTCCGACGATCGCCGCCGCGACCGCGCCGGGGAACGTCGCGTGGGTGAGCGACATGGTGAAGAAGGCGCGCTCCCGCAGCACCACGAGCACGCCGACGATGCCAGCGAGCGCTCCGGCGAGGATGGTCTCCAGCATGGCGAGCTGGAAGAAGTCGAGCAGCGGTGCCCCCATCAGCGCACCGCTGCGGGCGACGACGTTGCGGCGCTCGGTGTTGGGCCGCCGCGCACGGCGCCTGCCGCGAGCGCCAGGAGGTACGCCGCGATCATGGTGAGGGCGACCGTGGCGCCGGGAGCGGCATCCACTCCCAGCTGCGCGAGCTGCACGACGACCCACAGCCCGATCCAGCCCGTGATCGCGCCGAACAGCATCGAGATCGCGATCGCGGTGCGGAGCGAGCGCGTCAGCGCACGGGCGGCCGCGGCCGGCACGATGACGACCGCGAGGGCGAGCAGGGTGCCGACGGAGGCGGAGGCCGCGACCACCACGAGCGCGATCGCGACGGTGCCGATGATCTCGAGCGCCAGCACGGGCAGTCCGGCGCGGCGCGCACCGGCGGCATCGAAGGCCGCGAACAGCTGCTGCCTGCCGGTGCCGACGATGAGGGCGATGGCGATCGCGATGAGCGTCAGCGCCACGCCGAGGTCGCTCCACGTGATGGTGAGCAGTCGGCCGAAGAAGAAGTCGGAGATGCTGCCGCCGGTGCCGCGGGAGAGCGACACCAGCACGACGCCGAAGGAGAAGAAGGTGGTGAGCACGATCGCGACGGCGCTGTCGCGGGGCTGGCCGCGGCGGGACAGCAGCGCGAGCACGACGGCGGCTGCGAGCGCCGCGCCGATCGCGCCGGGCAGCAGACCCGCGGTGCCGCCCAGCGCAGCGCCGATCGCGAGGCCAGGGAAGACCGCGTGCGTGAGTCCGTCGGTGGAGAACTCGAGCCGACGCAGATGCACGAGCACGCCGACGGTGCCGGCGGCGATCGCGAGGGCGACGAGCAGCAGCAGCGGTCGCGCGAGGAACGGCGCCGAGAACGGCGAGAAGGGGTCGACGAGGACGGGCAGCGCGATCATCGCCCGTCGCGCTCGACCGGCTGGTCGTCGGCGAGCGGATGGTGGCCGTGATGCTCGCTGGCGTGATGCTCGGTGGTGGCGAGCGTGTGGCCGTCGATCTCCATGACGTGACTGGCGAACGCAGCCTCCACCTGCTCGAGCGTGAGCACGCAGTCGGTGTCGTCGAAGGCGATCTGCCGCTGGTTGACGAGCAGGGTGCGGTCGCACACCGCCCGGGCCAGGTCGAGGTCGTGGGTCGTGATCAGCAGCGCCACGCCGCGCGACTTCAGCGTGCGAATCGTCTCGATGAGCGCCTCGCGCGATGTCAGGTCGAGGCCGTTGAACGGCTCGTCCAGCAGCAGCAGACGCGGCTCGCTCGCGAGCGCTCGCGCGAGCAGGCCGCGCTGGCGCTGCCCGCCGGAGAGATCGCCGAACCGTGTGCCGCGGCGGTGGGCGAGGCCTACCGTCTCGAGCGCGTCCGCCACGATGCGGCGGTCCGCGCCACCGGGCCAGCGCAGGCCCAGCCGCGGCGTGCGGCCCATCGAGACCACCTGGTCGAGCGTGACGGGGAAGGCCGGATCGATCTCGTTCGCCTGCGGCAGGGTGCCGATCTCGCCGCGCCCGGTCGGCACGCGGAAGACGCGCGCGTCCTGCCGCGCGAGACCGAGGATGCCCGCGAGCAGCGTCGACTTGCCCGCGCCGTTGGGGCCGATGAGGGCGACCGCCTCCCCCGCGCGCACCGAGAAGGAGACATCGGTGAGCACCGGTGCCCCGCCATAGTCGAAGGAGGCGTCCTCGATCTCGACGACGAGCTCCCGCTGCGCACTCATGCGAGCGACTCCGGCAGCGGCAGGGGCTCGGCACCCCAGGCCGTGACGATCGTGGACGTGTTGTGGATCTGGGCACCGATGTAGGTGCCCGTATCGCTGTCCTCGGGCCCGAGCGCGTCGGCGGCAAGCGCATCCGCGCCCTGCCGCAGCTCGACGCCCGCCTCGCGAGCGATCGTGCCGGCCAGCTGCGGGTCGATCGCGTTCTCGCTGAAGACCACGCGCGTGCCGGTCGCGCGGATCTCGGCCACCAGCTCGTCGATGTGGGCCGCGCTCGCACCGGCGCTGTCGTCGAGGCTCGGCAGCACCGTGCCGACCACCTGCACGTCGAACGCTCGCTCGAGGTAGCCGAAGGTGTCGTGCGTCGTGACGATGCGGCGCTCGTCCGTCGGCACCTGCTCGATGGACGCGCGCATCCATGCGTCGAGGTCGGCCAGGCGCGCGAGGTAGGCCTCGGCGGATGCGGCGATGTCGGCGTCGGGGTCGGCCGCGGTGACGGCGTCGCGGATGGTCTCCGCCTGCACGAGCACATTCGCCGGATCGGTCCACACGTGCGGGTCGAACTCGCCGTGGTCGTGACCCTCGTGGTCGTGACCCGGGTCGGCCTCGTCGTCGTGCGCGGCATGCTCCTCGGCGGTCTCATCGTCATGCGCCGCCTCATCATGCGCCGCATCGGCGTGATCGGCGTGGTCGTGCCCTTCGTGCGGGTCGTCCTCGGCCGCGATGAGGTCGAGACCCCCCGAGGTGTCAACGGTGGTGCCGTCGAACCCGGAGGCCTCCACGGTGCTGTCGAGCCAGCCCTCGAGCCCTGCGCCGTTGATGACGAGCAGGTCGGCGCTCGCGAGCGCTGCGAGCGCCGTGGGCCCGGGATCGAAGGCGTGCGCGGACGCGCCGGGCCGCAGGAGGCTCGTCACGTACGCTGCGTCACCGACCAGCTCGCGCGTGACGTCGGCGAGCTGCGTGGTGGTGGCGACGATCTCGAGCCGGTCGCCTGCGGAGCCGGGCTCGACGTCCTGCTGTCCGGTCGGGCCGGCGCAACCGGCGAGCGCGAGGGTGACGGCGCCGACGGCGCCGAGTGCGGGAAGCATCCGCATGAGAGTCCTTGTCCAGCACGACGACCTGCCGTGCAGTGCAACGCTAAAGGCTATTGAGAACGATTGTCAATCTCGCTGGTCGCAGCCCAATGTCCCGGCGTAGGCTCGCAGCCATGGCGACCACTCCCATCGGCACCCGGCAGTCGGCGATCATCGCCGCGCTCGGCTCGCGGCCCTCGATCGACCCGCCCGCGGAGCTCGAGCGACGCATCCGCTTCCTCGTCGACTACCTGCGTGCGAGCGGCGCGGGCGGCTTCGTGCTCGGCGTCTCCGGCGGCCAGGACTCCACGCTCGCTGGCCGCATCGCGCAGCTCGCCGTCGAGCGCGTCCGCGAGGCCGGCGGCGACGCGGTCTTCCTGGCGGTGCGCCTGCCGTACGGCGTGCAGCACGACGAGGCGGATGCGCAGCTGGCGCTCGACTTCATCCGCGCCGACCGCGAGGTCACGGTCGACATCAAGCCGGGCGTCGACGCGATGGAGGCGTCGGTGGAGGCCGCGATCGGCGAAGTCACCGATTACCACAAGGGCAACGTGAAGGCCCGCGCGCGCATGGTCGCGCAGTACACGATCGGCGGGCAGCTGGGGCTGCTCGTGATCGGCACGGATCACGCGGCGGAGGCGGTCACAGGGTTCTACACGAAGCACGGCGACGGCGCGGCGGACGTGCTGCCGCTCGCCGGTCTCACAAAGGGCCAGGGCAAGGAGCTCCTGCGCCTGCTGGAGGCCGACGAACGACTGTGGCAGAAGGTGCCGACGGCCGACCTGCTGGACGATCGGCCCGGCCAGACCGATGAGGCCGAGCTCGGCATCTCCTACGAGCAGATCGACGCCTTCCTGCGCGGCGAGCCGGTGGAGGACCGGGTCGCAGCACACGTCATCGCCAAGTACGACCGCAGCGAGCATAAGCGTCAGCTGCCCCCTGGCCCCGCTGACGACTGGTGGCGCCCGGCCGCGGGCCCGCTCTTCGAATAGCGGCGCGGCCGCGCCGGGTGTGCGCTGCAGAGCCGTCAGTCGAGCAGCAGCGCCGGCTCCTCCAGGATCGACGCGACGTCGGCGACGAAGCGGCTGATGACGTCGCCGTCGATCGCGCGGTGGTCGAACGAGCCGCCGACGGTCGTCACCCAGCGCGGTCGCACCTCACCATCGACCACCCACGGCTTCTGCCGGATCGTGCCGAGCGCGATGATGCCCGTCTCGCCCGCGTTCAGGATCGGCGTGCCGGTATCCATGCCGAAGACGCCGATGTTCGTGATGGTGAACGTGCCGTGCTGCAGCTGGGCCGGCTGCGTGCGGCCCTCGCGCGCCGTGGCGGTCAGCTCCTGCAGCGCGAGGGCGAGCTCGCGCAGCGACATGTCCTGCGCATCCTTCACGTTCGGCACCAGCAGCCCCCGCGGCGTGGCAGCCGCGATGCCGAGGTTCACGTAGTGGTGCACCACCAGCTCGTCACCGGTGAAGGTGGAGTTCACCTGCGGTGACCTGCGGATCGCCCACAGGATCGCCTTCGCCATCACCAGCAGCGGCGACACCTTCACGTCGGCGAAGTCGCTCGAGACCTTCAGCCGCTTGACGAACTCCATCGTGCGCGTGGCATCGACGTCGGTGAACACCGACACGTGGGGCGCCGTGAACGCCGACTCGACCATGCCCTGCGCGATCACCTTGCGCACGCCCTTCACGGGGATGCGCTCCTCGCGACCGCCCGACCACGCTGGGGCGTCGAGGTTGCGGAACACGGTGGCCTGCTTGGCTGCCTGCACGACATCGTCGCGCGTCACCTCGCCCGCGAGGCCCGAGCCCTCGACAGCGGTGAGATCCACGCCCAGGTCCTTGGCGAGCTTGCGGGTCGGCGGCTTCGCGATCACGCCGGAGGCGGATGCCGCAGGGACCGACGCGGGCCGCACCGGCGTGACGGGCGCAGGCACGTCGCGCACCGTCCTGGGCTTCCGCCTGCGCGTCTCGGCGCCGCCGCGGACGCCATAGCCGACCAGCACGGCGCCGCCGTCCTCGTCCTCGGTGACGGTGGCGGCGGTGTCCTGCGCCGTCTCCACCGCGTCCACATCGCCCCCAGAGACGCGGATGATGGGCGAGCCGACCTCGACGGTCTGGCCCTCCTCCACCAGCAGCGCCTCGACCGTGCCCTCGAACGGGCTCGGCAGCTCGACGAGCGACTTCGCCGTCTCGACCTCCAGCAGCACGTCGTTGACGCGCACGGTGTCGCCGGGCTTCACCCGCCACGTGACGATCTCGGCCTCGGTGAGGCCCTCACCCGGATCGGGCAGTCGGAACTCCTGCATGTGCGTCCTTCCGTCAGTAGGCCATGGCGCGATCGACCGCATCGAGCACGCGGTCGGCGTCCGGCAGGTAGATGTCTTCGAGCTGCGCGGGCGGGAAGGGGGCGTCGAACCCCGACACGCGCAGCACGGGAGCCTCGAGCGAGTAGAAGGCGCGCTCCGCGATCGTCGCGGTGACCTCGCTGCCGACCGAGACGTGCCCGGGCGCCTCCTGCGCGACGACCACGCGGCCGGTGCGACGGGCAGAGCCGACGAGCGTCTCCCAGTCGACGGGCGAGAGGGAGCGCAGGTCGACGACCTCGCACGAGGTTCCCTCACCCTCGGCGATCTGCGCCGCCTGCAGCAGCACGTGCACCATGGCTCCGTGCCCGATGAGCGTGACGTCCGTACCTGGGTGCGCGATGACCGCGCGGTGCAGGTCGACAGCAGGCTTCTCCAGCACCTCGCCCTTCGACCAGTACTTCGACTTCGGCTCCATGAAGATCACGGGGTCGTCGCTCTCGATCGCCTGCCGCAGCATCCAGTGCGCGTCGTTCGCGGTCGAGGGGCTCACGACCCGCAGGCCGGCGGTGTGCGCGAAGTACGCCTCGGGGCTCTCCTGGTGGTGCTCGACGGCGCCGATGTGGCCGCCGTAGGGGATGCGGATGACGATCGGCATGCGCACGGCGCCGCGATGCCGAGCGGTCATCTTCGCCAGCTGCGAGACGATCTGGTCGAAGCCGGGGTAGACGAAGCCGTCGAACTGGATCTCGATCACCGGGCGGTAGCCGCGCATGGCGAGGCCGATCGCGGTGCCGATGATGCCCGACTCGGCGAGCGGGGTGTCGAGCACCCGATCCTCGCCGAACTCGGCATGCAGGGCGTCGGTGACGCGGAAGACGCCGCCGAGCGGCCCGATGTCCTCGCCCATCAGCAGCACCCGTTCGTCGGCGCGCATCGCCGCGCGCAGCGCCGAGTTCAGCGCCTTCGCGATCGGCATGGTGGTTGCCGGCGTCGCGCTCACGCGTCGCTCCCGAAGCCGGCCTCGAACTCGGCCAGCTGGCGCTTCTGCTCGGTCATGAGCGGATGCGGCTCGGCGTAGACGAAGTCGAAGATGTCGTCGCTGGCGGCTACGCCTGCGGCGAGCGCCTCTCGTCGCATGTCGGCGGCAAGATCGTCGGCCTGCTGCTGCTGCTCAGCGAGCAGCGCGTCGGTCACGCCGAGCGCGCGCAGGTGCGTGGCGAGGCGCGCGATGGGGTCGCGGCGTCGCCACGACTCCTCCTCGTCGCTCGTGCGGTAGCGGGTGGGGTCGTCGCTCGTCGTGTGCGCACCCATCCGATAGGTGTCGGCCTCGATGTAGCCGGGCTCGCCCTGCCGGGCCGCATCCAGCATCCGGCGGGTCACCGCGAAGGAGGCGAGCGGGTCGTTGCCGTCGACCCATGCCGCCCCCAGCCCGAAGCCGCGCGCGCGCTCATGCAGCGGGAAGCGGCTCTGCCGGGTGGACGGCACCGAGATCGCCCACTTGTTGTTCTGCACGAAGAAGACGATGGGCGCACGGTAGCTCGCCGCGAAGACCAGGCCCTCGCTCGCATCGCCCTGGCTGGCTGCGCCGTCGCCGTAGAACGCCATGACGGCCTCGTCGGTCGACGCATCGCCGGTGCCGCACGCGCCGTCGAGACGGATGCCCATGGCGTAGCCGGTGGAGTGCAGCGCGTGCGTGGCGATCACGAGCGAATAGATGCGCATGCCGCGCACCTCGAGCGGATTCCAGCCGCCGTGGCGAGCGCCGCGGAAGATGTCGATGATCTGCTGCATCGTCACCCCGCGGTGCAGCGCCAGCAGGTGCTCGCGGTACGACGGGAAGATCGTGTCCTGGTCGCGGGCGGCCCAGGCTGCGCCGACCTGTGCGCCCTCCTGACCGATCGAGGGCACCCAGAGACCCAGCTTGCCCTGCCGCTGCAGGTGTCCGGCCTCGATGTCGAAGCTGCGTGTGCGCACCATCTCGCCGTGCATCGCGAGGCGGTCGTCGACGCTCAGCTGCGCCGAGAGCTCGCGCCACGGCGCGTTCGCGTCGGTCTCGACCAGTGAGCCGTCCGCGTCGAGCAGCCGGATGGGTTCAGGCACCGCCGACGTTGCGAGCGGTGGGGTCACTGCAGCGCCTGGATCGCCTTGGCCGCCGCGAGGATGTGCTCATCGGCCTCCGGCTCACCGACCGAGATGCGCGTGCCGTCGGAGAACACCTTCGCGACGATGCGGTTGGCATCGAGGATGTCCTGGATCGCCGCCTCCTGCCCGGGCTCGGACGGGATCCAGAAGAAGTTCGCGTAGGGCTTCGGAGCCGGCACCCCGGCGTCGATGAGCCTCCGCCACAGTGCGTCGCGCTGATCGGCCAGCACGTCGATGCGGCTGAACGTCTCGCCGACATGCTGCAGCGCGGCGATCGCAGCGCTGGAGGCGAGCGCCGTCTGCGACAGCGGCACGCCGCACAGGTCGGCCGCGCGCAGCACCCGCGGGTCGCCCACCGCGTAGCCGACACGGAGACCCGCGAGGCCATGCGCCTTCGAGAAGGTGCGGAGCACGACCAGGTTGTCGTGCGCGCGCTGCAGACCGATGCCATCGACGGTGGGCTCCCGCACGAACTCGATATATGCCTCGTCGAGCATGATCAGCACATCCGCAGGAACGCGGGCGATGAAGGCGTCGAGCGCATCGGCGTCGACGATCGTGCCGGTGGGGTTGTTCGGGCTGCAGACGATCACCGCACGCGTGCGATCGGTGATGGCAGCAGCCATGGCGTCGAGGTCGTGGCGGTGCTCGGCGTCGACCGGCACCTCGATCGCCGTCGCGCCCCCGGTGCGGACGAACAGCGGGTAGGCGTCGAACGAGCGCCACGCGTAGATGACCTCGTCGCCGGGGCCGGCGACCGCGTGGATGAGCTGCTGCAGCAGCGTGGCTGAGCCGTCGCCGATGAGGATGCGGTCGGTGTCGACGCTCAGCTCGTCGGCGAGCGCTGACTTGAGGTCGGGGGCCCCGGGTCGCGGATAGCGGTTGACGCGCTCCGCCTCGCGCTGCACCGCCTCGACCACCGCGGGCAGCGGGGGGAAGGGGTTCTCGTTGCTGGAGAGCTTGAAGCTCCCCTGCGGCGCTGGCCGCCCCTGCTGGTAGGGCGGCACGGCCGCGATCTCTGGTCGAAGTCGCACAGTCACAGCCTCAGGCTATTGCGAGCCTCGCCTCTCGCGCGGGATATGGGTGCGAGAATCGTGGCATGCGCTTCCTGCTCCGCGTCGTCTTCACCGCCGTTGCGATCTGGCTCGTGACCTTGTTCGTGAGCGGCGTCCACATCGTCTCGTTCGGTGATGCGTGGTGGCAGATCGCTCTCACGACGCTCGGCGTGGCGCTGGTGTTCGCGCTCGTCAACGCGACGCTCGGCAACCTGATCCGCATCGTGGCGTTCCCGATCTACATCCTCACGCTCGGCATCGTCGCCCTGTTCGTGAATGCGTTCCTGCTCATGATCGTGCACTGGATCTCCGGCCTGGTCGGCTACGGCATCCGTGTCGACAGCTTCTGGTGGGGCATGCTCGCGGCCGTGTGCATCGCATTCCTCACCTGGTTCATCACCATCGTCACGCGCCCGATCTTCGGCAAGGAGCGACCGCGCGAGCGCTGAGCGCGCACGGTCAGCGTCGCCGAATCCTCACGCTGAGCGCGGCGACCCCGGTCCCACCTGCGGTGGCCGCGGCGAGTCGGGCGCGGTAGTCGTCGTAGGCGAAGTCGTCCAGCCGCTCGAGGGTGTCGACGTACTCGAGCCCGGAGTGCCGCGCCAGGGGCCCGGTGCCGTGGCCGCCCGCGCTCGCAGCCATCGTCGTGTGCACTCGCGGCTCGTCGCCCCAGCCGTCCAGCGCGGGCACCAGGTCGCCCCGATGCGCGACGCTGAAGACCGCCACCCCCGGCGGGATCTCGGCTGCGCCGACCGGCCCGCCCACCAGCAGCGCGGTCTCGACGTCGAACTCGCCGGATGCCGCCACATTCGCGACCGCGCCAGCACCCTGCGAGAAGCCGAACAGGTCGACGGCATCGCCGGGGCCGACGCCCGCTGCGCGCATCGCTTCTGCGACTGCCGCGTCGGAGCCGTGCAGCCGGTCGCCGACCGCACCCGTGTTCTCGAGGTTCGCGCGCATGTCGAGGCCGCTCGACGGATCCGGTGCGATCGTCTGCGTGCCGCGCACGAACACCTGGAAGCGGCGGGAGCCATCGGGCATGCGATGCTCGTGGATCGTCACCTGCTCCTCCTGCTCGATGATCACGCGCATCGCGTCCGCCGGATCGTCGATCGGCTGGCTCGGCGGCCGAACCGGCCTCGAGAAGACCGCGTGCACCCGCCCGCCTCCGGTCGCGAGCCCGGCACCTGCGGCACCGGTCAGCGCCATCAGGCCGAAGACCTCGTCGTCGCCGATCGCAGATTCCATCGCCGAGGCGACCGGCAGCGGCACGCCGAGCAGACCCGCCACCGCCTCGTCGCTCGACTCGATCGCGAGCGCGAGCGCGCCGACGAAGACAGGGTTGGCCATGAGCACCTCTCCTGCGCGCTCCCAGAACGCGGAGGTGTCCGCCAGGAAGCGCTCGAGATCGATTCCCGCCCGCCGCGCCTGTGCCGTCACGCGCGCCAGTGCGCCCGGGCTGCCCAGCAGCAGCCGCGCCGCCAGCGGCACGGCCACCAGCCCGATCGCGACCGCCCAGGGTGCTGTCGCGAACACCGCTGTGCGGACGGTGGCGCCCAGCGCGAAGGCGACGGTGCCCGCAACCTCCTCGATCCGGTGCCGCACCGCGTCCGATGCCCACTCGTAGGCGCGGCCGGCCAGTTGCGTCTCGTCGTGCAGGCGACCGAGCTCGTCCGCCAGCTGCTGCGTGGCCAGGACGCGTGCATCGATCTCGGCCGCGCAGCGCCGCAGCGACGCGCCGTGCAGCACACCCGAGGCGGCCGTCGCCAAGTCGGGCGCCGAACGCAGGGCGCGGACCGCGGCCTCGACCTGCCGCTGCGCATCGCGCAGCCGTGCGCAGGCAATGCCGGTCACCGTCGGATCCCAGCCGCTCTGCTTCGATCCGACGCTGAAATTGCCGAGCGGCCCGCCGAACGAGCCTCCACCGCCGCTCCACCCGCTCACATGGCCCCCTCGATCGCGAGCGCCAGCACGCGCAGCCCGCCGGTCTCGGCGATCAGCCGCGAGCGCAGCGCCTCGCCGCGCGCGTCGAAGGCGTCGCGCGCCGGACCCAGCCAGGCCTCCTGGCCGCGCAGCACCGCGAGGCCCGCCGCGTCGTCGAGCATCCGCGCTGCTCGGTGCACCGCCCAGATCGCATCGTGAGCCTGAGCGACCGCGTGGGCGCGGCTGGCGGCCTGAGCGGCGGCCGCGGGATCAATCGTGGTCATGGGTGCGCCTCCATCGCCGGGGTTGCCGCGCACTGTCGCATGGGCGGGTCGCGGTGCGCGGCGGGTGGAGGTGGGACTGTGGAGAGCTTGGTCTCGTGACGCGTGCGGCCTTCGGCCGCGCGCTCCTCGACCGACGGGGCTGGTGCGGCCGCGCGCTCCTCGACCGACGAGGCTGCTGCGGCCGCGCGCTCCACGACCGACGGGGGCGCGGGGTGCGCCAGAATGGTGGGGTGACCATCGACCGGGAGTTCGCCGATGCGACGCGCTTCCGTGTCGCCTTCGTCTGCACCGGCAACATCTGCCGCTCGCCGATGGCCGCCACCGTCTTCGAGCACCTCGCGAAGCAGCACGGCGTCGCCGACCGGCTGCTGGTCGCCAGCTCCGGCATCAGCGAGTACCACGTGGGCGAGACCGCCGACCCGCGCACGCTCGCGGCGCTGAACGATGCCGGCTACGACGCCGTCGACCACCGCGCCAAGCAGTTCAACGTGGAGTGGCTCGACGCCTTCGATCTCGTGATCGCGTTCGATCGGGGCCAGGAGCGGGCGCTGCGCTCGCTCGCCCGGAGCGACGAGCAGGAGTCGAAGATCCGCCTGCTGCTGTCGTTCGACCCCGAATCGACGGCGCTCGACGTGCCGGACCCCTACTACTCGGAGGACGAGTTCTTCGGCACCGTCCTGCACCAGATCGAGACCGCCGTCGGCAGGCTCTTTCGCCAGATCCAGCCCGCCATGCGCGCCTGAAGGAGCCATCATGACGCTGCCCATCCAGCCCCTCTCGCCCCTCGACGGCCGCTACCAGCGGCAGACCTCGGCGTTGGCCGAGCACCTCTCGGAGGCCGGGCTCAATCGCGCCCGCGTGCACGTCGAGGTGGAGTGGCTGCTGTGGGTCGCCGAGCACCGACTGTTCGGCGCGGAGCCTGTCGACGCGGACGCCGCGGCGGCGCTGCGGCAGTGGGCGGCCGCCTTCGGCCAGACCGAGATCGACGCTCTCGCCGAGAAGGAGGCCGTCACCCGCCACGACGTGAAGGCCGTGGAGTACCTGGTGCGCGATCGGCTCCAGCAGCTCGGCCTCGAGCGCCTCTCGGAGGCCGTGCACATCGCCTGCACCAGCGAGGACATCAACAACCTCTCCTACGCGCTCACGATCCGCTCGGCGGTGCAGGAGGTGTGGATGCCCGCGTTCCGCGCCGTGATCGACCGACTGCGCGAGCTGGCGCTCGAGCAGCGCGACCGCCCCATGCTGTCGCTCACGCACGGCCAGCCCGCCACCCCCACCACGCTCGGCAAGGAGCTCGCCGTCGTCGCGTGGCGGCTGGAGCGTCAGGCGACGCGCATCGACGGGGTGGAGGTGCTGGGCAAGTTCTCCGGCGCCACCGGCACCTTCTCTGCGCATGTGGTCGCTGAGCCCGACGCGGACTGGCCGGCCACCGCATCCGCGTTCGTCGAGCACCTGGGGCTCGTGTGGAATCCGCTGACGACCCAGATCGAGTCGCACGACTGGCAGGCAGAGCTCTTCGGCGCCATCTCACACGCGGGCCGGATCCTGCACAACCTCGCGACCGACGTGTGGACGTACATCATGCTGGGCGCGTTCACGCAGATTCCGGTCGCAGGCGCCACCGGCTCGTCGACGATGCCGCACAAGATCAACCCCATCCGCTTCGAGAACGCCGAGGCCAACCTCGAGATCGCCTCGGCCCTGCTGGAGTCGCTCTCGGCGACGCTCGTCACCAGCCGCCTGCAGCGCGACCTCACCGACTCGTCGACGCAGCGCAACATCGGCGTCGCGCTCGGCCACTCGCTGCTCGCGCTCGACAACCTGCGCCGTGGGCTCAGCGAGATCGCGGTCTCGGATGCCGCGCTCGACGCTGCACTGGAGGGCAACTGGGAGGTGCTGGCCGAGGCGATCCAGACGGTGATCCGAGCAGAGGTGCTCGCGGGCAACTCGCAGATCGCCGACCCCTACGCGCAGCTCAAGGAGCTCACGCGCGGCCAGCGCGTCGGTCAGGAGCAGCTGGTCGCGTTCGTCGACGGTCTCGACATCTCGGATGCCGCGAAGCAGCGCCTGCGCCGCCTCACCCCCGGCACCTACACGGGCGTCGCGAGCGCGCTCGTCGACCGCCTGCCGTAGGCCGCGGGCACTGGCAGGCACCGCACCGCGCTCGCTACGGTCGAAGCGTGCTCGAGATCGACGACTTCGTACCGCACGGCCCGGTGCAGGCGGCAACGTTCGACGCCTACGACGGACGGGTGCCCGCAGAGATCATCGAGCTCTGGCACCGCTACGGCTACGGCTCGTTCGGCGAGGGTTTCCTGCGGCTGATCGACCCCGGCGCATACGAGGGACGCATCGGCAACCTGCTCGGCAAGATGATCGGCGAAGGCCCCGCGGTGCCGATCATGGTCACGGCGCTCGCCGATGTGGTGCTGTGGGAGCCCGACCGCGGGGTCGCCGGCCTGCTGCTGCGGCGGCGGCGCGCCGTCGGCCTCGGCTCGCGGCCGCGCACCCTGCTGCACCTGACGTCCAAGCACGGCGCGGCGCACCTGGCGCGTGCGTTCGACTGGGCGCCCTACCCGGACGCGGTGGCGCGGCACGGGGTGCCCCCGTACGACCAGGTGCTCGCGCATGTGCCTCGGCGATCCGACGATCCGCCGCCCGCGCTCGACGCGCTCGAGCTGCACCCGGCGCTGGCAGCCGTGGAGGCGCTGCTCGAGCGGCAGGGACCGATCCTGCACTGACGACACCGCCGGCAGTGCCAGGCTGGAGCCATGCGAGCGACCATCCTGTACGCCCCCGGCCACGTCCGCGTCGAGTCCTGGGCTGACCCATCCATCGAACGACCCACCGACGCGATCGTGCGTGTGGTCGCCGGCTGCGTCTGCGGCTCCGATCTGTGGCCGTACCGCGGCGCGAACCCTGTGAGCGAGCCGCGGACCATCGGCCACGAGGCGATCGGCGTCGTGGAGGCGGTCGGCGCCGAGGTCGAGCGCGTGCGCACGGGCAACTTCGTCGTCGTGCCGTTCAACCACTGCTGCGGCCGCTGCGTGCACTGCCTCGCCGGGCAGACGCAGGGCTGCGTCGAATTGGCGATGACCGCGAGCGGGCAGGCCGAGCTGACCCGGGTCACGAACGCCGACGCGACCTGCTTCGTGCTCGACGCCGCGCCCGACCCCGCGCAGCATGCGGCGGTGCTGGCGCTCAGCGACGTGCTGCCCACCGGCTACCACGCGGCGGTCTCCGCAGGCGTTGCACCCGGATCGACCGCCGTGGTCGTCGGTGACGGCGCCGTGGGCCTGTGCGGCGTGCTGTCGGCGCGGCGGTTGGGCGCGGAGCGCATCATCGCCCTCAGCCGCAATCCCCAGCGCCAGCGCATCGCAACCATCTTCGGCGCCACCGACCTGGTGCCCGATCGCGGCGACGACGCCGTCGAGGCGGTGCTCGAGCTCACCGACGGTGTGGGGGCGGATGCGGTGCTCGAGTGCGTGGGCACCGGTGAGTCGATGCGCACGGCGTTCCGGGTCGCCCGCCCTGGGGCGACCGTCGGCTTCGTGGGCGTGCCGCACGGCACGGAGATCCCGTGGTCCACCGCGTTCCGCAACAACATCGGACTGCGCGGCGGCATGGCACCGGTCGTGCGCTACCTGCCCGAGCTGGCGCCCGCCGTGCTCGCGGGCGAGCTCGACGCATCCGCCGTCTTCGACCTGGAGCTGCCGCTCGAGCAGGCGCCGCAGGGCTATGCGGCGATGGACGAGCGGCGCGCCGTGAAGGTGCTGCTGCGCCCGTGACGACGCCGATCCCGCAGCGCGACGCGGCCCGCGCCGGTGGGAACCAGCGCCGGCCGCGGTGCGGGATGGACTAGACGACGGCGGGCGTGCGCACCGGCTCCGACGCGAGCGACGTGCGCGGCTCGCTGATGGGCTCGAGGCCCGCTTCGACGCGCGCGCCGAGGCCGGCGTCGACCTGCTTCCAGTACTGGATGGCGCGCTCGCGGATCTCCGGCACCCGCGTCTTGCCCACGTGGCCGACGATGTTCGCGACCAGGCGCTCGCGCTCCGCGTCGGTCAGCACCTCGCGCACGAGCGTGCCGGCCTGGCCGAAGTCGTCGTCCTCGGGGTGCAGCGTGGCCGCGGCGCGCACGAGCTCGCCGTCGTTCTGCCACCCGCGGTCGTCCCCTGCCGCAGCCGCGTCCGCTGCCGGTCCGCCGAAGGAGTTCGGCGCGTAGACGGGTGTGCTCGGTGAGCGGAAGGTGTGGCGCAGCTGGCCGTCCTTGTCGTAGGAGTCGACCTCGGTCGCCCGCGCGCGGTTCACCGGCAGCTCTGCGTGGTTCGCACCGATGCGGTACCGGTGGGCGTCGGCGTAGCTGAAGATGCGAGCCTGCAGCATCTTGTCGGGGCTGGCCGCGATGCCAGGCACGAAGTGCGCGGGGCTGAACGCGGCCTGCTCGATCTCGGCGAAGTAGTTCTCGGGGTTGCGATCCAGCGTCATCTGACCGACTTCGATGAGCGGGTAGTCGCCGTGCGGCCACACCTTCGTCAGGTCGAACGGGTTGAAGCGGTAGCTCGCCGCATCCTCGTACGGCATGACCTGCACGGACAGCGTCCAGGAGGGGTGGTCGCCGTCCTCGATCGCCGAGTAGAGGTCGCGGATGTGGTGGTCGGCATCGCTTCCCGCGAGCTCGTCGGCCTCGGCCTGCGTGAGGTAGTCGTTGCCCTGGTTGGTCTTGAAGTGGTACTTCACCCAGAAGCGCTCGCCCGCGGCGTTGATCCACTGGTAGGTGTGCGAGCCGAATCCATCCATGTTGCGCCAGGTCTTCGGCAGCCCGCGGTCACCCATGAGCCACGTCACCTGGTGCGCCGACTCGGGCGAGAGGCTCCAGAAATCCCACTGCATGTCGTTGTCGCGCAGGTTGGAGCCCGGCAGGCGCTTCTGCGAGTGGATGAAGTCGGGGAACTTGATGCCGTCGCGGATGAAGAACACGGGCGTGTTGTTGCCGACCAGGTCGTAGTTGCCCTCGCTGGTGTAGAACTTCAGCGAGAAGCCGCGCGGGTCGCGCCAGGTGTCGGGGCTGCCCTGCTCGCCGGCGACGGTGGAGAAGCGCGCGAGCATCTCGGTCTCGACGCCCGGCTGGAAGAGCGCAGCGCGGGTGTACTGCGACACGTCGTGCGTCGTGACGAATCGGCCGTAGGCACCGCCGCCCTTGGCGTGCACCACGCGCTCCGGCACGCGCTCTCGGTTGAAGTGCGCGAGCTTCTCGACCAGGTAGTGGTCGGTGAGCGCGATCACGCCGTCGGCGCCGACGCTCTGCGAGTGCGCGTCGCTGCCGATGGGGGTGCCGACGCTGTTCGTGGTGGGTGTCGTCATGTATCGCTCCGTTTCGTGTCAAGGATCTGGGTCTGCGCGCACGTGGCGCAGATGCCGACGAAGGTCACCTCTGCAGCGAGCACCGTGAAGCCGGTGGGCGCATCGGCGTGCAGGCACGGCGCCTCGCCCACGACGCAGTCGACATCGTCGATCCGGCCGCAGCGGGAGCAGACCGCGTGGTGGTGGTTGTCGTCGATGCGCCGCTCGTAGCGCGCGGCCGAGCGTGCGGGCGCGAACCGGCGGACGATGCCGGCCGCTGTGAGGTCGCCGAGCACGTTGTGCACGGACTGCACACTGGTGTCGTGCCCCTGCGCTGCCAGCGTGCGGTGCACGCTCTCGGCGTCGGCGTGCGGTCGCTGCTCGAGCACGTCGAGCACCGCGAGGCGGCCCTGCGTCACGCGCAGTCCGCGCGCGCGCAGCAGTTCGCCATCGGCCTTCGTCATGACTCCAGCGTAGCCGCTATCGTGAACCGATCAAAATAAGAACCGTCGACGGCACGGCGCACCAGGCCCGCGAGGCGCCGGGCCGTGCTCGCTACTGCTCGCGGCGCAGCTGCTGGCGGGCGGCGAGGTCGTGGGCGATCGAGGTGGCCTCGTCGCGCAGCTCGTCGTCGTGCAGCTCACCGGCCTGCACCTGCTGCACGAGCTGGCGGAACGCGGGGATCTCCATGAGCGCCTTGAGGCCGTCCGCCGCCTGCTCCGGGTGGTCGGTGGGCAGGCTCGCGGCTGCGGCGTCGTAGTCGAGCTCGAACGGTTCCTGCGGCTGCTCACTCATGCCGCGAGCGTACCCGGCGCTCCCGCAACGGAGGCGCGGCTGTCGCCTCACGCGCCCCCGACGACCGGCCTCCCGGATTCCCGGTGACCCCACTGCGACCAGGAGCCGTCGTAGACCGTGACGGGCCGGCCGGCGCAGGTGGCCGCGAGCGCGATGACCGCCGCCGTGACGCCGGAGCCGCAGCTGGCGATGATGGGGGCATCGCTCGCCGCGTCGTGCAGCTGCTCGGCGAGCGCCGCCGGAGGCAGCATCCGCCCGCCAGGGGCGAGCGTCGCATACGGGAGCGAACGAGCGCCCGGCATGTGCCCGGCGCGGACCTCGGCGCGCGGATCGGGCTCGGCACCGCTGAACCTCGCGGCCGAGCGCGCGTCGAGCACCACGGAGCCGCCGTCCGCGAGCGCGTCGGCGGTCGTGTCGGCGTCGACGAATGCCGATCCATCCCATGCGACCGTCACGTCGCCGGCGCGGCCGGTCGACGCCGCGACCCGGGCGACCGGATGCCCAGCCTCGATCCAGGCGGGCAGGCCGCCGTCGAGCACGGCCGCCTCGATCCCTGCCGCGCGCAGCATCCACCAGGCGCGCGCGCTCGAGAAGATGCCCATCGCATCGAGGACGACGATGCGATCGCCGTCGCGGACGCCGAGCGCGCGCAGCTCGCGCTCGAAGTCGGCGGGCGCGAGCATGTCGTGCGCGCCCACCGGTCCCAGGCCGTCGCTCGCCTCCTGTCGCGACATCCGCCCCTCGATGTCGAAGCGCACCGCACCCGGCACGCTGTCGGGCGGCAGGGCTGCCGCGCTGTCGGGCGGCAGGGCTGCCGCGCTGCCGGGCGGTGCCATCGAGGCGTCGAGCACGAGCAGGCTCGGGTCGCCGAGGTGCTGAGCGAGCCAGTCGACGGTCACGAGGGCATCCATGCGGCCATGGTGGCAGAACGCGCACCGGCCGGGTGCAGCCGCTGCAATCGTGCCGAACCCGATCAGTGCTGCTCGTCGGGGAACGCCGTGATGATCTGGCCCGAGCCGAGGCCGAACCCGACCGTCACCACCCAGGAGCGCTCGACCCGCTCGTCGTCGACGAGCTCGACCAGCACGTCGTAGTTGACGATGTCGTCGCGGTACGCCTCAACGCGCGTCGGCTCCTCAAGGGCTCGGTCGATCGCGAACCAGGCGACGTCCTCCCAGTCGGCGCCGACCGGATCGGCGAGCTCGCCGAAGTCGCGCGTATGGCCGTCGGCGATGTGGCGCCAGCCGGCACCGGACGCGTTGCCGCAGGTCATGGTGGCGCTGCCCGCCGGCACGTCGAGCTCCGGCCAGGGTGCGCGGTCGAACTCCTCGAGCGCCTCGCGCCCCGCCACGGACTCGCAGGCGCCGTCGGGGTCGACGTCGTCCGCGATCGGATCGAAGACGAGGCCCGCGACGGTGAGGTGCGGGCCATCAGCGGTGGCCGGTCGCGCGTCCCCTCCGCCCGCGGCGGTCGTGACCGACGGCTGCGCAGCGCCATCGTCGGCGCCCGTGACGGCGGTGCATCCGACGAGCAGCAGCGTGGGCACGAGCAGGGCGACCGGCAGCGGGCGCCGGCAACTCACGGCTCGAAGCCCTCGCGCTTGTCGAGGTCGGCCGACGCCCGACCCTTCGGCTTCACGGACAGCATGAGCGTTGCCGTCAGCAGCAGCGTGGCGATGAACCCGATGCCCCCGAAGACGAGCGCGAGCGTCAGATCGCGCACGGTGAGCATGACGACCAGTCCGATGAACAGGCCGGAGACGGCGGCGAAGACGATGTACTCGAAGGGCTTGAGCCGCTGGCGGCGACTGGGGTCGGTGGGATGCTGGGGGCTCATGCGCTGCTCCGCTCGGTTGTGGGTGTGCGGGCCGGGCGGGCGGAGAGAGCCGCGACCGCGTGGAAGACGCCGACGATGACGGCGTAGGCGCCGAGGAGCCCGGTGAGGGTGACGGGGTCGCGCAGGAACGCGTAGACGGCGCCGAGGATGAGCGTCAGCGCTCCGACCACGAGCCAGTCGCGTGTGAGCTGTCGCGAGCGCGGCTCGGTGACCGATCGCATGCCCCACCAGCCGTGCAGCTCGAGCAGCCCCGCGGGGATCGCCCACAGTGCCACCGCGAGCCCGAGCATCGCCGCGGTGGGTGCGGCGATCGCGAGCGCGGTCGCGATGACCGCGCCGATCCCCGACCACCAGGCGAGACGCACCGGCCAGCGGCCCGCGCCGCTCGGCACGTTCCCGCGGGTGGCCCACAGCGCCGCAGCGCTGCCCGCGAGCAGCAGGGCGAGTGCGATGAGACCCACGATCGGCGCGTGCAGCTGGATGAAGGGCAGCGGCAGGCCCACGACGAGCGCGGGCACGGCTCGCAGCGCAGGGAGGTGCCAGTGGCGCGACCCCTGCGAGGCGACGGACGTGGCGGTCACGGCTGCTCCTCACGGTTCAGCCCCAATCCTACCCGCGAGCTGGCGCGGCGTAGCCTGACCCCATGACGCTGGACACGCACCGACCGTTCATCGAGGAGCTCTACCGCGAGCTGCACGCGAGCCCGGAGCTCTCGCTGCGGGAGCATCGCACTGCCGCCCGGATGGCGGAGCTGCTGCGGGAGGCAGGTTTCGAGGTGCACGAGCAGGTCGGCACCGCCACTGGTGTGGTCGGCGTGCTGCGCCGCGGTCGGGGCCCGACGGTGCTGCTGCGGGCCGACATGGACGGCCTGCCGGTCACCGAGGTCGAGCAGGTGCCCTACCGCTCGACGGTCGTCGACGAGCTCGCCGGGGCACCGGTCGGCGTCATGCACGCCTGCGGCCACGACACCCACATGGCGTCGCTGCATGGCGCGCTGCGCATCCTCGCCGACCAGGAGGACTGGTCCGGCACGATCATCGCCGTCTTCCAGCCCGCGGAGGAGACCATGGACGGCGCCCTCGGCATGCAGGACGCGCTGCGCGAGCTGTTCCCCGATCGGATCGACATCGCACTCGGCCAGCACGTCATGCCCGAGGCGGCAGGCACGGTGCTCACCGCCGGGGGTCCCGTGATGGCAGCGAGCGACCACTTCGTCGTGACGGTGCGCGGCCGCGGCGGCCACGGCTCGCAGCCGGAGAAGACCATCGATCCGATCGTGCTCGCCGCGAGCATGGTGCTGCGGCTGCAGACGATCGTGTCGCGCGAGGTGGCACCCTCCGACCAAGCGGTCCTGACGATCGGCACCTTCCACGCGGGCACGCGGCAGAACATCATCCCCGAGACCGCCAGGTTCGAGATCAATATCCGCACGTTCGACGACCGCGTGCGCACCCGCATGATCGCGGCGATCGAGCGCATCGTGCAGGGTGAGTGCGCCGCGGCCGGCGCGCCGGCGGCGACCATCGAGACGGGCGAACGGGCACCGCTCACGATCAACGACCGGGATGCCGCCACGGCCGTGGGGGCCGCGTTCGACGACGTGTTCGGCGACCGGCACGTGCCGCAGACGCCGCTGCTCGGCTCAGAGGACTTCAACTACCTCCCGGACACCTGGGGCGCCCCCTCGGTCTACTGGTTCTATGGCGGCTTCGATCCGCAGCTCGTCGCCGAGGCGACCGCGCGCGGCACGGCCGACGCGGATGTGCCCTCGAACCACTCCCCCGACTTCATCCCGGTGCTGCAGCCGACCCTCGACACCGCCACGACGGCCATGGTGACCGCGGCGCGGGCCTTCCTCGCCTGACGCCGTCTCAGCCCGGGAATACCCCTCAGCACCGCGCGTTCTGGCTCTCGGGCGCAGCGCGGACGCGCGCCCCAGCACCCACCACACTCTTGAGGAGCACCATGTCTGCACGTCCCCGAATCGGCATCATCGTCGGCAGCACCCGCCCCGTGCGGGTCGGGCGACCCGTCGCCGACGAGCTCGTCAGCATCATCGAGACGGCGGGAGCCGACGCGGTGATGCTCGACCTGGCCGAGCAGCGCCTGCCGCTGCTCGACGAGGCGCTGCCGCCGGCATCGGGCGTGCGCACGAACGACCACACGATCGCTTGGGCGGAGCAGATCGACGCCCTCGACGGCATCGTCTTCCTCACCCCCGACTACAACTCCGGCTACCCGGCAGCGCTCAAGAACGCCATCGACTACCTCAAGGCCGAGTGGGAGGGCAAGCCCGCCGCGATCGTCTCCTATGGCTGGGCCGGGGGCCGCTCGGCTGCCGCGCAGCTCGCGTCGGTGCTGCGCTACATCGGCGTCGCGCTGCAGGGAGCGGGCGTGCAGATGCCGTTCCAGTCCACCGACTTCGACGAGTCCATGCGCATGGTGGACGCTCCCGCGTTCGTCGCTCGCTCGCGCGACGAGCTGCAGGCAAGCATCGAGCTGGTGGTCGCCGCGGCTGCCGACGAGCTGGTCGCCGTCTAGTCCCGGATGCGGCGGCATGCGTCGCCAGTGCCTAGGCTGAGCGCATGATCGCCGTCATCCTCTCGTTCTCCGACGACCCGGCCCGCCTCGAGCTGCGCCCCGCGCATCGCGAGAAGGCTGCGGCACTGGTCGCCGACGGCACGCTCGCCGCCGGCGGCCCGTTCGCCGATCAGTCAGGGGCGCTGCTGCTGTTCTCGACCGACGACATGGGCGCTGTCGAGGCGGCACTCGCCGACGACCCCTACTACTCCGCGCCAGGGGTGCGGGTCGCCACGGTGCAGCCGTGGACCGTCGTCTCGGGCGGGGTCGTCGCCCACTCGGACTGATCCCTGCTGCCTAGCGGCGCACCCCGAGACGCGACAGCACGCGATCGGAGAGCGGCTTGCCACCCGTCTGGCACGTCGCGCAGTACTCGAGCGTCGAGTCGGCGTAGATGACCTGGCGCACCGTGTCGCCGCAGGCGGGGCATGCCTCGCCCTTGCGGCCGTGCACGCGCATGCGCTGCCGCTTCTCGGCCTTCAGCGACGACGCCGGCACACCGGCGGCATGCTCGACGGCCTCTTGGAGCACCTGCCGCAGTGCCGCGTAGAGCCGGTGCACCTCGTCCGCGGGCATCGACGCGGGGTGGAACGGCGACATCGCCGCTGCGTGCAGGATCTCATCCGAGTAGGCGTTCCCGATGCCCGCGATGCGCTGCTGATCGCGCAGCACACCCTTGATCTGCGCGCGCCCTGCAGCGGCGAGGATGCCCGCGAAGCGCTCCTCGGTGAAGTCGGCAGCCAGGGGCTCCGGCCCCAGCGTCGCGATCGAGAGCACCTGCTCCGGATGCTCGACGACGTGGATGGCGAGCCGCTTGCGCGTCGCCTGCTCCGTCACGTCGAAGCCGTCGCCGCCCGGAGGGTCCCCGTCCGTGGGCTCGAGCACCGCGCGCGCGGCCAGCGGACCCCTGCCGCGACCGGCCGTGGGCCGCGGCGCGGCCTCGCGCCAGCGGATCCAGCCGGAGCGGGCAAGGTGGATCACCAGATGCGGGCCGCTCTCGACCGAGAGCACCAGGTGCTTGCCGCGCCGAGCGACCCCGAGCACCGCCTTGCCGTGCAGCGCGGCGACCGGCGGTTCGACGGTCTTGAGCGCGGCGATCTCCAGCACGTCGATGCGGTGGATCGCGCGTCCGGTCAGCCGCGCGCCCAGGTCGAGGGCGAGCGCTTCGACCTCCGGCAGCTCGGGCATGCAGCCAGTGTGCACCCGGCGGCCGAATGCGGCTAGACCGTCTTGAGCTGCAGCAGGCGCGCCTGCCCCTCCTCGCGCATGTCCGCCAGGTCGGCGCGCGCCGTGACGAAGTCGGTGAACGACTTGTGGCCCAGCGACTTCTCGTTGAAGACAGGATCCATGCGCTTCATCTGCTCCTTGACGACATTGGCGTGCAGCCACTCGTCGTCGGACTTCTGGTGCAGGATCCGCAGGGCGCGCTCCAGCAGGCCGGTCGCGGCGTCGCCGCGCTCATCGGCCGACATCGCCACCTCATCCTGCCCCGCCGCCACCGACTCGGTCGTGGCGCGACGACGGCGGCGGGCCGGCGGCTGCTCGGGCTCGGGCTCCGCGTCGGGCACGGGCTCTGCAGCCGGCTCTGCCTTGTCCGCCGACTTGGCTCCGCCGACCTTGCCTCGCGTCTGCTTGCGCGCGGGTGCAGCCTCCGCCTCCGGCTGCTTCGGCTCGGGCTCGGGCTCCGGCTCGACGATCCGCACCGGCTCGATGCCTGGCAGCGCGTCGTAGTCGGCGAACTCGTCGCAGGCAGCCGCGAGCGACTTCGAGGTGCTGCCGGCGACGCCGATGCCCACCACGTAGCTGCCCAGCCGCTTGGCGCGCTGCGCGAGCGCGATGTAGTCGCTGTCACCGGCGACGATCACGACGTGCGTGATGTCCTCGAGCCGGAAGAGATCCTCCACGACGTCCACGGCGAGGCGGATGTCGGCGCCGTTCTTGAGCGCTCGGGTGGTGGGGAACATCTGCACGAGGTCGACAGCGCGCGCGAGCAGCTGGTCGCGATAGGCGGCATGCGCGGGCACCGACCAGTCGGCGTAGGCGCGGCTGAGCACGATCGAGCCGAAGCTGGAGGCGTAGTCGATGATGGCGCCGAGGTCGACGGTCGCCTGCTGGAAGCGCGTGCGCGCCTTCGACTCGCGACCATCGGTGGGCAGCGTGCGCACCTTGTCGGTGTGGAAGGCGCCGCGACCGTGCAGCTGGTCATAGCGGGAGATGAGGATGTTGTCGAAGTCGATGTAGACGGCGACGCGCGCCTCGAGGTCTGTTGGCATGGCTCCAGTGTGTCAGTCAGGTCACGGTTGCCGTGATTTGGTGCGCGAACCGCCGTCTTGTGCCTATGGTGTTGTCCATGTGCACAACGAAGCGCACATGACCGGGAAGGCCGATCTTTGTCGAACGCAGCAGACGCGACCCTCGCACCCGCAGCCAGCGAGACGGTGCGCGGGAGCATCCAGCTCGAGCACGTCACGAAGCGCTACGGCGATCACCTCGCCGTCGACGACCTCGTGCTCGACATCCGCGCAGGAGAGTTCCTGTCGCTGCTGGGCCCCTCCGGCTGCGGCAAGACCACCACGCTGCGCATGATCGCGGGCTTCGAGCACCCGGATGCCGGCGACATCCGCATCTCCGGCACGAGTGTGCTGGGCAGGCCGCCGCATCGCAGGGACGTCAACACCGTGTTCCAGGCGTACGCGCTCTTCCCGCACATGTCGGTCGCCGAGAACGTGGCGTACGGGCTCCAGCAGCGGCGCACGCCACGGGGCGAGATCCGCAGCAAGGTCACCGAGGCGCTCGAGATGGTGCAGATGCGCAGCTTCGCCGACCGCAGGCCGACGATGCTCTCGGGCGGTCAACAGCAGCGCGTCGCGCTCGCACGCGCCCTTGTCAACCGTCCCGCAGTGCTGCTGCTCGACGAGCCCCTCGGCGCACTCGACCGCAAGCTGCGCGAGGAGATGCAGCTGGAGCTGAAGCTGCTGCAGTCGCGGCTCGGCATCACGTTCGTCTTCGTCACGCACGACCAGGCCGAGGCGCTCTCGATGAGCGACCGCATCGCGATCATGCGCGAGGGCCGCATCGAGCAGCTGGGCGACCCCGACAGCGTGTACGCCCGGCCCGCATCCGCCTACGTCGCTGCGTTCGTCGGCCAGCAGAACTTCTTCGAGGGGGCGCTGATCGACTCCGGTCGCGGCATCGACGCGCACCACGTGCGGCTGCGCTCGGCTGACGACAGCCTCGCCTCCGGCCCCGGCATGGCCGCGGTGCGCCCCGAGCATGTGCGCGTCGAGCCCGATGGCCGCGATCCCTTGCCCGACGCGAACGCCGTGCGCGGCACGCTGCTGGGTATCTCCCACCTGGGCGAGACGAAGCAGTTCCTCGTGGGGCTGGGCGACGACCAGAGCATCGTCGTGCGGCAGCCGACCGCGCAATCGCTTGAGATGAGCACCGGCGACACGGTGCGCTGCTCATGGCTCGCGAGCGACGTGCACCTCTTCCCCGCGACGGATGCGGCGGCCGCCGGCGGCCGCATCGATCCCCCGACCGACTGATCCCCGCTCACCCCTCAGGAGGCAATGATGCCCGCTGGAAAGAACCCGATCCGCATCCTCGCGAGCGCCGAGGCCGTGCCGCTCATCGAGCGCGAGGTCTCGCGTCGCCGCTTCCTCAGCATCGCTGCGATCACGAGCGGCTCAGCGCTGCTCGCGGCCTGCACGCCCAGCGGAGGCGGCAGCCCCGCCGCCACGTCCGGCGCCTCGGGCGGCTCGCTCGAGCGCGAGCTGTCGATGTACACCTGGGGCGACTACGACGCCCCCGACGTGCTCTCCGGCTTCAGCGATGAGCTGGGCCCGACCATCCGGCTCGACTCGTTCAGCTCGAACGAGGAGATGATCGCGAAGCTGGTCGCCGCGCGCGGCACCTCCGGCTACGACGTCATCGTGCCGACCGGCTCCTTCATCCCGCAGATGATCGAGAACGAGCTGCTGACGCCGTTCAACAAGGAGCTGCTGCCCAACCTTGCGAACCTGGCCCCGCAGTACGTCGGGCGCGAATGGGATCCCGAGAACCAGTACTCGGTCTGCAAGGCGTGGGGCACGACGGGCTTCGTCTACGACAACACCGTGATCACGCGCGAGCTCTCGACCTGGGCCGATTTCCTCGATGCCGCCATGAACGAGGCGAGCGGCAGGACGACCCTGCTCGACGACCCCGCCGGCGTGCTCGGCCCGTTCTTCTGGCGCGATGAGATCGACTGGAACACCACGGATGAGGCGCAGCTGAACGCGTGCCGCGACTTCCTCGTGAACGAGCTGGCATCCCACATCGTCGCCTTCGACTCCTACCCGGGCGGCAGCGCGATCCCGCAGGGCACCCACGTGCTCATGCAGTCGTGGAACGGCGACGCGCGCCTGGGGATCATGGAGTCGCCGGATCCGGAGCGCTGGACCTGGGTGCTGCCGGGACCGGCCACCGAGCTGTGGATGGACAACTGGGCGATCGCCGCCGGTGCGCCGCACCCCGAGGCCGCGCACGCGTTCATCAACTGGTCGATGACCCCCGACAGCATGCTCGCGAACCTCGACTACATCGGCTACCACGTGGGCGGCAAGGATCTTGAGCAGGTCGCCGCCGATGCGGGCCTGGAGATGACCGACCTGCTGTTCTTCAGCGACGAGCAGCTCGCGACCATGCACGAGGGCGAGCTGAACGAGTCGCAGGGGCGTCGCGTCGAGATCTGGAACGAGATGAAGGCCGCTGCCGGTGCGTAGACGGTCGTTCGGCGCGCTGCTGGCACTGCCGGCGTGGTCCTGGCTCGCCCTCTTCTTCATCGCGCCCGTCGCGATGGTGCTCTGGTTCAGCTTCGGCTACAAGCCCGGTGTGTTCGGCACGCACGCGAACGACATCCTCTCCTTCGACCGCTATGTCGAAGCGCTCTCGCCCACGTTCGCGATGACCTTCCAGAACACCCTGTGGGTGGGGCTGCTCGGCACGCTGCTGTGCTTCCTGATCGGCGCGCCGGTCGCCTACTGGCTGGCGTTCAAGGTGCGGCCGGAGCGGCGCGGCATCATGCTCGCGCTCGTGCTCATCCCGTTCTGGACGAACTTCCTGATCCGCACCATCGGGTGGCAGGTGATCCTGGCACCCGAGGGATGGGCGTCCCAGGCACTCGAGGCGATCGGGCTCGGCCCGATCGACATCCTCTACACGCGATCGGCGGTGCTGCTGGGCGTGGTCTACAACTACCTGCCGCTCATGATCCTGCCGCTCTACGTCGCGTTCGACCGCGTGGGGCCCCAGGTGCGGGAGGCCTCGAAGGATCTGGGCGCCGGGTCGCTCGCGACCATCACGCGCGTGACGCTGCCGCTGTCGAAGCCCGGCATCATCGCGGGCGTGCTCTTGGTGTTCATCCCCCTGATGGGCGACTACATCACCGCGACCGTGCTCGGCGGCGCGCAGGGCAACATGGTGGGCCAGCTCGTCGCCAGTCAGTTCCAGACCGCGCAGAACTGGGCGCTCGGATCGGCGATGGCCGTCGTGCTCATGCTGGTGATCACGCTCACGATCGCCGTCTGCGGGCTGCTCCTGTGGCTGCTCGCGCTGCCGCTGCGCATGCGCGGCAGGCTCGTGCTGGGGCCGGAGCCCGAAGCATCGGTGGTCGACCGCGATGCCGCGCGGCGCCCCGAGCCCGTCGGCGGGATCGCGCGATGAGCGCCGCAGAGCCCCGCCCGGTGCAGGCACGGCGCCCCCACCGCTCGGGGAGCGACCTGGCGCTCTCGATCTGGGGCGTGCTGGTGCTGCTGTTCCTGTTCGCGCCGATCATCGTCATCTTCGTGCACTCGTTCAACGACGGGCGCCTGCTGGTGTCGTTCGACAGCTTCGGCTTCAACGCCTTCCGTGCGATCGTCGACAGCCCGGTCGTGCAGGACGCCGTTCGCGTCTCCGTCATCACGGCTGCGATCTCCGCGATCATCGCGACGTCGCTCGGCACGCTCGCGGGGATCGCGATGGCTCGGCACCCCGGTCGCTGGACGTGGTGGTTCCTCGGGCTGCTGCTGCTGGTCTCGGTGACGCCCGAGATCGTCGACGCGATCGCGCTGCTGCCCTGGTTCGTCTTCCTCGGCCAGGATGCGGGGATGCCGCTGTTCGACAACGGCTACGTGCGCCTGTCGATCGGCTCATCGCTGTTCGCGATGGCCATCGTCTCCTACATCGTGCGCGCTCGCCTGATCGGTCAGGAGGGCAACCTGGAGGAGGCATCCGGCGACCTCTACGCGACGCCGTTCACGACCTTCCGCCGCGTCACCCTGAAGCGGGCGATGCCCGCCGTGCTCGCCGGCTTCCTGCTCGCGTTCACGCTCAGCCTCGACAACACCATCATCGCCGCGTTCGTGCAGGTCTCGGGCACGACGCCGTGGCCCGTCTACGTGCTCTCTGCCGTGCGCTCCGGCCTGCGCCCGGAGATCGCGGCGGTGTCGACCATCATGCTCGTGCTCACGCTCATCGCCCTCGCGATCGTCGCCATGGTGCTGCGCCGCGCGGGCGACTCGGCGACCCAGATCGCGCGCACCATGACCGGCGGCTGAGCCGCCAGAGAAGGAATCCCCATGCCCCATGCCGACCTCGTCCTCGCGGGCGGACCCGTGTTCTTGGCGGATGCCGCGCGCAGCCGCGCGAGCGCGGTCGCCGTCACCGACGGCCGCATCGTCGCGGTGGGCGGCGATGCCGTGCGAGAGCTCATCGGCCCGCGCACCGAGCGCGTGGACCTCGCGGGACGGATGCTCGTGCCCGGCTTCCAGGACGCGCACGTGCACCCGGTCTCCGGCGGGCTCGACCTGCTGCGCTGCGACCTCGCCGAGCACACGTCGGAGGCCGAGTACCTCGACACGATCGCTCGCTACGCCGCCGAGCACCCGGACGCCGAATGGATCCTCGGCGGCGGCTGGTCGATGTCGGCGTTCCCGGGCGGCACACCCACTGCCGCGACGCTCGACCGGGTGCTGCCCGACCGGCCCGCCTTCCTGCCCAATCGCGACGGGCACGGCGCGTGGGTGAACTCCGCGGCGATGCGCCTCGCAGGCATCGACCGGCACACGCCCGACCCCGGCGACGGCCGCATCGAGCGCGATGCCGACGGCAATCCGACCGGCACGCTGCACGAGGGCGCCATGTCGCTCGTCAACACGCTGGTGCCGGCGGCGAGCCGCGAGCTGCTGCACGAGGCCCTGCTGGCCGGTCAGCGCTACCTGCACTCCTTCGGCATCACCGCGTGGCAGGACGCCATCGTCGGCGACTACAGCGACCTGCGCGACCCCGGGGAGACGTATCGTCTCGCCGCCGCGGACGGCTCGCTCACCGGGCGCGTGGTCGGCGCACTCTGGTGGGATCGCTCAGCGGGGCTGGAGCAGATCCCATCGCTGCTCGAACGGCGCGAGCGATTGAGCGGGGGGCGGTTCCAGGCAACGACGATCAAGGTGATGCAGGACGGCGTCGCCGAGAACTTCACGGCATCGATGCTCGAGCCGTACTGCGACGGGCACGGCCACGCGACCGACAACGCGGGGATCTCGTTCGTGCCGCCGGAGCTGCTGCGGGAGGCGGTCGCGCAGCTCGACGGGCACGGGTTCCAGGTGCATTTCCACGCCATCGGCGACCGCGCGGTGCGGGAGTGCCTCGATGCCGTCGAGCACGCGATCGCGCGCAACGGACGCGGCGACGGCCGGCACCACATTGCGCACATCCAGGTGATCCACCCGGAGGACGTGCCCCGCTTCCGCGCGCTGGGCGTCGTCGCCAACATGCAGTCGCTGTGGGCGACGCTCGAGCCGCAGATGGTCGACCTCACGCTGCCCTTCCTCGGCGAGGCGCGCTCGGCCTGGCAGTACCCGTTTGGGGACCTGCTGCGCACCGGCGCCACGCTCGCGGCGGGCAGCGACTGGTCGGTCTCCTCCCCCAACCCGATGGCGGCCATCCACACCGCCGTCAACCGGCAGGCGGCTCCAGGCTTCGAGGAGGGCGACTACGAGCCCTTCCTGCCGGAGCAGTCGATCGACCTGGCGACGTCGCTCGCCGCGTACACGGCGGGCTCAGCATGGGTCAACCACCTGGATGCCGACACGGGCACGATCCGCGTGGGGGCGCTGGCCGATCTCGCGGTGCTCGACCGCGACCCGTTCGAGGGCCCCGCCGACGAGATCGGCGCGACGCGCGTGCTGCAGACCTTCGTCGACGGCGCGCGCGTATTCGCATCCGACGACGCATGACGACAACGAGAGCGATAGCACCCGTGAACACCACGATCTTCGAGCGACAGGCGCCGGACCCCCGCGCAATCGCACACAGCCTCGAGCACGTCCGTTCGGCGGTCTTCTGGACCGAGGATGTGCCCGAGCGGCTGCGGCCGCGGCGGCCTCCGCTCCGTGGCGAGACGACGGCCGACCTGGTGGTCGTCGGTGGCGGCTACGCGGGGCTCTGGACCGCACTGCTGGCGAAGGAGCGCGATCCCGCGAGGCGGGTGGTGGTCGTCGAGGCGCATCGGGTGGGCTGGGCGGCCTCGAGCCGAAACGGCGGCTTCTGCGAGGCGAGCCTCACGCACGGCGACGAGAACGGCGAGCGCCGCTGGCCGGCGGAGATGCCGCAGCTGCGCCGCCTGGGCATGGAGAACCTCGACGAGATCGAGGCTGCCGAGGCGCGCTACGGCATCGACTTCCAGTTCGAGCGCACCGGGCAACTGTCGGTCGCCATCGAGCCGCACCAGGTGGCGTGGCTCGAGGAGGCGGCCGCCGAGGCGCATGCCGATGCAGACGCGGTGCTGCTCGACCGCAACCAGGTGCAGGCGACCGTCGCCTCCCCCACCTACCTCGCGGGCCTGTGGGAGCAGCGCACCTGCGGCATGCTGCACCCGGCGCTGTTCGCCGCCGAGCTCGCCAGGGCCGCCGAGGAGCGCGGCGTCGAGATCTTCGAGCGCACGCAGGCGACCGGCATCGACACCCCGGCGACGGGCGACGTGACGGTCTCCACCGATCTGGGCAGCATCCGCGCCAAGCACGTCGCGCTGGCCACCAATGCCTTTCCCTCCCTGCTGCGTCGCAATCGGCTGATGACGGTGCCGGTCTACGACTACGTGCTGATGACCGAACCACTGACGCCAGAGCAGCTCGCGTCGATCGGGTGGCGCGACCGGCAGGGTCTCGCCGATCTGGCCAACCAGTTCCACTACTACCGGCTGACGCGCGACAACCGGATCCTGTTCGGCGGCTACGACGCCATCTACCACTACGGCAGGCGGGTGGACGGCCGGTACGAGCATCGGCCCGAGGCGTGGGAGCGGCTCGCGAGCCACCTCCTGACGACCTTCCCGCAGCTGGAGGGGGTGCGCTTCTCGCACCGCTGGGCCGGTGCCATTGACACATCGACGCAGTTCGCGGCCTTCTTCGGGCACGCGCGATCACGCCGGGTCGCGTATGCGGCGGGCTTCACGGGGCTCGGCGTCGCCTCCACGCGCTTTGCCGCCCAGGTCATGCTCGACCTGCTCGAGGGGGTCGAGACCGAGCGCACGCAGCTCGAGATGGTGCGACGACGACCGCTGCCGTTCCCCCCGGAGCCGTTCGCCGCCGCCGGCATCAACGCCACCCGCTGGTCGCTCGACCGCGCCGACCACCGGGAGGGGAAGCGCAACCTGCTGCTGCGCGGGCTCGACGCGGTCGGCCTCGGGTTCGACTCGTGACGCCGCTGCCCGCGGGCGCGGCGGCGGACGCGCTCGCGCTCCGGATCGCGCTGGAGCCCGTGCCGGACGACCAGGTGCTGGCGGGCACGCCCAGCACGGGCTGGACGATGCTCGACGAGCAGGTCGGCGTGTGGGAGATGACGCCCGGCAGCATGCGTGACCTGGAGGAGGACGAGGTGTTCGTCGTGCTCGCGGGGTCCGCGACCGTCGCCTTCGTCGAGCCGGCACTCCCTGACGCCGAGCTGCGGCCCGGCTCGATCATGCGACTGCATGCGGGCATGCGCACCCGCTGGACGGTGCACGAGACGCTGCGCAAGGCATTCCTGGCATGACCGTCAACGGCGGCGTCTCGTTCTGGTGGCAGCAGCTGGGGATCCCGCGGCAGCGAGCGGCGCTCGATGGCGACGCGGATGTCGACGTCGCGATCGTCGGGGGTGGGTACACGGGGCTCTGGACGGCGCTCGCGCTCGCCACGCAGCGGCCGCAGCTGAGGATCGCGGTGCTCGAGCAGCGGTTCGCGGGCTTCGGCGCATCGGGGCGCAATGGCGGCTGGCTGACGAATTCCGTCACGGGCGGTCGCGAGCAGTACGTGCAGACGCACGGCCGCACTGCGGCGATCGCGCAGCAGCGCGCCATGAACGATGCCGTCGACGAGGTGATCCGCTGGGCCGCCAGTGCCGGGGTCGACGCCGACATCGTCGCCGGCGGCGAGCTCAGCGTCGCGCGGGGCCCCGCGCAGCTGGAGCGGCTGCGCGGGATGCACGCGGCCGAGGCCGCATGGCCGCACACCGACGTCGAACTGCTGGACGCCGACCGGCTGCGGGAGAGCATCCGCATCGATGGTGCCCTCGGCGCCCTCTGGCATCCCCACTGCGCGCGCGTGCATCCCGCGAAGCTCGTCCGCGGCCTCGCGGCCGAGGTGGAGCGGCTCGGGGTGCGCATCGTCGAGGGCACGACCGTGCGCGAGATCAGCCCGGGGCGCGCGGTGACCGACCGCGGCACCGTGCGCGCCGAGTTCATCCTGCGCGCGACCGAGGGCTTCACCGCCGACCTCGCGGGCGAGCACCGCACCTGGCTGCCGATGAACTCGTCGATGATCGTGACCGATCCGCTGCCGGCGGCGTTCTGGGACGTCGTGGGCTGGGACGGCGCCGCGACGCTCGGCGACCTCGCACACGTCTACCTCTACGCGCAGCGCACTGCCGACGGCCGCATCGCGCTCGGAGGCCGGGGGGTGCCGTATCGCTACGGCTCGCGTATCGACGACCGGGGTCGCACGCACGAGCGCACCGTGCAGAGCCTGACGGCCGCGCTGCACAGCCTCTTCCCCGATGCCGCACGCTTCCCGATCGCGCACGCCTGGTCGGGTGTGCTCGGCGTGCCCCGCGATTGGTCGGCGAGCGTCGGCCTCGACCGCTCGACGGGGCTCGGGTGGGCCGGCGGCTACGTCGGCACCGGGGTCACCGCCACCAACCTCGCCGGTCGCACGCTCGCCGACCTCGTGCTCGGCAACGACACGGAGCTCGTGCGGCTGCCGTGGGTCGGGCACCGCGCGAAGCGCTGGGAGCCCGAGCCGCTGCGATGGCTCGCGGTGCAGGGCATCTATGGCGCCTACGGCCTCGCCGACCGGCTCGAGACGCGCGGCGGGCACACGTCGCGCGTCGCACGCGTCGCCGACGTGATCTCTGGCCGGTAGACGCGGCACGCTCACGGCGAACGCGGGTTGCGCATCCCGGCGCGGCACGGCATCGTGGCGGGCTCACCGATCGGAAGGAGCGCCATGCTCACCCTCACCGAGAACGCTCAGACTGTCATCACCGGCATCGTCGACGGCGCCGAGGCGCCGCAGACCGGCGGCATCCGCATCTCCCAGGACCTCGAGGGCTCCGGCCTCAACGTCGCCGTCGCCAACCAGCCAGAGGCCGAGGACCAGGTGGTCGAGTCGGCAGGGGCGAAGGTCTTCCTCGACCCGCAGGCTGCGGTCGCGCTCGACGACAAGGTGCTCGATGCCGCTGCGCAGCCCGACGGCCGTGTCGACTTCGCGATCGGTCAGCAGGACTGATCGCGCGCGCCAGAGGCGGGCCCGGCATCGCCGGTGCCCGCCTCTGGCGTCTCCGAGGGGTGGGTCGCGCTGCGCCCCAGCGCCCTCGTCAGTCGTGGTCGGGCGGGGGCTCCGAGGGCGCACCGTAGGGCGAGCCGCCGAAGGGCGTGCCGCCTGGCGGCAGGGCCGGAGCGCCGTACATGCCGCCGCCGTCGCCGGGGCCGGCTCCCTGCGCGATGTCGGCGAAGCGCGCGAGGTGGCCGTGGAAGGCCACCGGGATCGTCTTGGTGGGGCCGCCGCGGTGCTTGGCGACGATGATGTCTGCCTCACCGGGTCGGATGTCGCGGTCGTAGGCGTCCTCGCGGTGCAGCAGCATCACGATGTCGGCGTCCTGCTCGATCGAGCCCGACTCGCGGAGATCGCTGATCGCCGGCTTCTTGTCGCCGCGCTGCTCCGGACCGCGGTTCAGCTGTGACAGCGCGATCACCGGCACCTGCAGCTCCTTCGCGAGCAGCTTGAGCGACCTGGAGAACTCGGAGACCTCCTGCTGGCGGGATTCGACCTTCTTGCCGCTCGTCATCAGCTGCAGGTAGTCGACCACGACCATCTTCAGCCCCGCCTGCTGCTTCAGCCTGCGGCACTTCGCGCGGATCTCGACGAGCGTCAGGTTGGGGCTGTCGTCGATGTAGAGCGGCGCGTCGTTGATGCGGCCGCGCACCTGCGCGAGCGTCGTCCAGTCGCGGCCCTCGATGGCACCCTTGCGCAGCTTCTGCAGCAGGATGCTCGACTCCGCCGACAGCAGCTTCATCGCGATCTCCGTGCGACCCATCTCGAGCGAGAAGAAGCACGACGGCATGTCGTTCTTGATCGATGCGGAGCGCACGAGATCCATCGCGAGGGTCGACTTGCCGAGACCCGGGCGGGCGGCGATGACGATCAGCTGGCCGGGGTGCAGGCCGTTCGTCAGCTCGTCGAGCTCGCGGAAGCCGGTGGGCACGCCCGTCATGACGCCGTCCAGGCCCTTTGCGGCCTCGATCTCCTCGATCGCCATCTCGACGGCCGTGCTGAGCGGCACGTAGTCCTCGGACTGGTCCTCGCCCATCACGGCGTAGATCTCGGCCTGCGCGTGGTTGACGAGATCGGTGACCTCGCCCTCCGAGGCGTAGCCCATCTGCACGATGCGGGTGCCGGCCTCGACCAGGCGCCGCAGCACCGCCTTCTCCGCCACGATCTCCGCGTAGAAGCCCGCGTTGGCTGCCGTCGGCACCATTGAGGTGAGCGAATGGAGGTACTCCACGCCGCCCGCGCGCGAGAGCATCGCGGTCTTCGTCAGCTCGTCGGAGACGGTGATGACGTCGGTGGGCTCGCCGCGCGAGTAGAGCGAGAGGATCGCCTCGTAGACGATCTCGTGCTTCGGCTGGTAGAAGTCCGGCCCGCGGACGGTCTCGAGGCAGTCGGCGACCGCATCCTTCGACAGCAGCATGCCGCCGATGGCCGATTGCTCGGCGAGCATGTCGAACGGTGGCGTGCGCTCGCTGTATCGACCCTGATCGAGGGCGACCTCTGCAAGATCCGTCATCGTGCAGCTCCTTTCACCTCGACGATGCCGCGCCCCACCCACAACGACCGCGAGCGATCGCGATCGGCAGAGGGAGCCTCGCACAGGCTAGGAGCCGGTCACGCGCGGACGAAATCGCCCTGTGGACAGCGCTGTGGACAGCTGTGGACAACGCCGGGGAGGGGCCCGCGCGGCGCGCCGATGGCCTGTGCATAGACCTGTGCAACCAGAAACCTGAAAGACGGGAATACCGCTTCTGACCGGACGTTTTCGATTCCACAACCGGTGGGCAGAAGCAAGCATGAAGTGCACGTTGAAGGTTGGTCGTGCAGGTCGGATTTGACACGTGCGCTCGGCCTCCTTGCACGAGCGGAGGGCCCGCATCCGAGATGGATGCGGGCCCTCCGGTGTGCGCGACGAACTACTTCGCTGCGACCACCTTGAGCGTGATGGTGGCGATGATCTCGTCACGCAGTCGCGCTGTCGCCTGGAAGTCGCCCACCGTGCGGATCGGCGACGGGATCTCGATGACCCGCTTGTCGAGCGAGCCGTGACCGGCTGCCTCGACCGCGTCGGCGATGTCCTTGGTCTGGATCGACCCGAAGAGGCGACCCTCTGCGCCAGCCTTGGCCGTGAGCGTCACGGGGTTCGCCTCGAGGCGAGCGCGCAGGTCCTGCGCCTCCTCGATCGTGGCGTGCTCGCGTGCGACGCGGCCAGCCTTGATCGCCTCGACCTGCTTCTCGCCGCCGCGCGTCCACGCGACAGCCAGACCCTGGGGAACGAGGTAGTTGCGCGCGAAGCCGCTCTTGACCTCGACGACATCACCAGCGGAACCGAGGCCGGAGACCTCGTTCTTGAGAATGACCTTTGCCATTGTTCAGCCCCCTCAGCGTCCGGCGCCGGAGTAGGGCAGGAGCGCCATCTCGCGCGCGTTCTTGATCGCCTTGGCGATCAGACGCTGCTCCTGCACCGACACGCCAGTGATACGACGGGCGCGGATCTTGCCGCGCTCCGAGATGAACCTCTTGAGCGTCGCGACGTCCTTCCAGTCGATGACGCCGACCCTGATCGCCTTTGCCGGAGCGACATTCTTGCCGCCCTTCGGGCCCCGCGGCTTGCGGTTCTGCGGCTTGCCAGCCATGTGTCCTTCTTCCTTGCTCGGGACTGCCGTCCCGGAAACTGTGATGGAGAGACGCCCTAGAAGGGCGTCTCGTCGTTGTAGGAGGTACCGGGGGCGCCCCAGACGTCGCCGCCGCCCTGCTGCGGCTGCGACTGCGGCTGACCCCACGGCTCCTCGGCGGCCTGCTGCGGCTGGCCGAAGCCGCCGCCCTGACCGCCGCCGACCTGGTTGCCGCCGGAGCTGCGGCCTGCGCCGCCGCCCGTCGTGCGTGTGACCTGCGCGGTCGCGTAGCGGAGCGAGGGGCCGATCTCGTCGACCTCGAGCTCGATGACGGTGCGCTTCTCGCCCTGCTGCGTCTCGAACGAGCGCTGCTTCAGGCGGCCCTGGGCGATGACCCGGCTGCCCTTCTGCAGGCTCTGCGAGACGTGCTCGGCGAACTCGCGCCACACCGATGCGCGGAGGAACAGCGCTTCGCCGTCCTTCCACTCGTTGGCCTGGCGGTCGAAGGTGCGCGGGGTCGAGGCGATCGTGAAGTTCGCGACCGCGAGCCCGTTCTGCGTGTAGCGCAGCTCGGGGTCGGCAGTCAGGTTGCCGACCACCGTGATGATCGTCTCGCCAGCCATCGCTACTCGGCCTCTGCCTCGGTGGTCGTCTCCGCGGCCTCTGCCGGAGCCGCCTTCGTGTCGCTGGGCTTCGCGTCCGTGGCCGGGGCTGCGGCCGCTGCCGGAGCGCTGGCGGCCTTCGCGGCCTTCGCCTCGGCAACCCGCTTCGAGACGCTGGTCTGCGACACGGCGGTCTCGCTGCGGAGCACCTTCGTGCGCATCACAGCCTCCGACAGGCCCAGCTGACGCTCGAGCTCCGTCGTGGTCTTCGACTCGGCGGAGAAGTTGACGACGGCGTAGATGCCCTCGACCTTCTTGTCGATCTCGTATGCCAGGCGGCGACGGCCCCAGATGTCGACCTTGTCGATCGAGCCGCCGTCATTGCGGACGACGTTGAGGAACTTGTCGAGCGACGGAGCGACCGTGCGCTCGTCGATCTCTGGGTCGAGAATCACCATCAGTTCGTATTCCTGCATGCTTCACCCACCTCCTTCGGACTAGAACGGCTGCAGACGGTCTGCAGCAGGAGGGTATGCATGTCGGCGCGGGCAGAGCCCAGCGCAACCTGTCGATCGTAGCGCACCTCACCGCCCCGGCGCCAGGGCAGCTCCTGCTGCGACGCTCAGCCGCGTGCGGCCCACCAGTCGCGCAGCACGGCCTCCGCGCGCTCGGGCCCGAGCGGCCCGTGCTCGAGGCGCTGCTCCAGCAGCATCCGATACGCCTCGCCCACCTCGCGACCGGGCCGGATGCCGAGGATCGCCATGATCTGCTCGCCATCGAGATCGGGGCGCACCGCATCCATCTCCTCCTGCTCGCGCAGCTCGGCGATCCGCTGCTCCAGATCGTCGTAGGCGAACTCGAGGCGCTCAGCCTTGCGGCGGTTGCGGGTGGTGACATCCGATCGCGTGAGGATGTGCAGTCGCTCGAGCAGCGGGCCGGCGTCGCGCACGTACCGACGAACTGCCGAATCCGTCCACGCCTGCTCGCCGTAGCCGTAGAAGCGCAGGTGCAGCTCGATGAGCCGCGCGACCGACTTCACCGTCTCGTTGTCGAAGCGCAGCTCCTTCAGCCGCTTCTTCGCCAGCCGCGCACCGACGAGGTCGTGCTGGTAGAAGGTGACGGTGCGGCCCTCGATCTGCCGCGTCGCGGGCTTGCCGATGTCGTGCAGCAGACCCGCGAGTCGTGAGATGAGGTCGGGGTCGGCATCCGGGTGCCGCGACTGCTCCAGCTCGATCCCCTGCTGCAGCACGGTGAGCGAATGCTCGTAGACATCCTTGTGGTGCGCGTGCTCGTCCGCCTCCAGCCGCAGCGCTGGCACCTCGGGCAGCACGATGTCGAGCAGGCCGGTCTCGGTCAGCAGCCGGATCCCCGGCACCGGATCGCTCGTGAGCAGCAGCTTGCTGAGCTCATCGCGCACGCGCTCCGCGGAGATGTCGCGGATGCGCTCCGCCAGCTGCGTCATCGCGGTCACCACGCGCGGCGCGACCGCGAAGCCCAGCTGCGCGGCGAAGCGGGCGGCGCGGAGCATCCGGAGGGGATCGTCGTCGAACGAGCGCTCCGCCGCCTGCGGTGTGTCGAGCACACCCCGCAGCAGGTGCTCGAGGCCGCCGCCGACATCGACCAGCTGCGGGGCGCCGTTCGTCGGCTCCGCTCGGTCGCGCCTGCCGGCGCGCAGTGGCGTGACGCGCAGCGCCATGGCGTTCACCGTGAAGTCGCGTCGACCGAGGTCGCCCTCGAGCGTGTCGCCGAAGGCGACCTGCGGCTTGCGGGAGAGCCCGTCGTACGTATCGGCGCGGTAGGTCGTGATCTCGACCGTGTCGTCCCCGATGCGCGCCGCGATGGTGCCGAACTCTCGGCCGACGTCCCACGTCGCATCCGCGAGCGGCTCGATGATCGCCAGGATCTCGTCGGGCGCAGCGCTGGATGCGAAGTCGAGATCGGTGACCGCTCGGTCGAGGAACGCGTCTCGCACCGGGCCTCCGACGAGCGAGAGCTCGTGGCCGGCAGCGGTGAACGCGGCGGCCAGCTGTCTGGTGGGCGCGGCGGCGACCAGCGCGTGCAGTCGCGCGGTCGCCTCAGCCATGTCGGTCACGACCGATCATTCTGGCAGGTTCCAGGGCCCGGTCGGCGTCCGCGGCCACCGCCTAGACTTGCGACCATGCTGTCGGCAGGTCGCCTTGCGCCGCGGCGCGCGACCGTCTGCGCCGCCGTCGCGCTCGCGACCGCCGTCACCGCAGCATCGATGCTGGCCCCGCAGGCGGCGCTGGCGGCCAGCCAGCCCGTCGACGTCGCGGAGCGGAACCCGACGCTGCGCGTCGCCCCGCTCGATCCGCTGCTGCAGGACGGCGAGGGCCTCGCGCTCGAGATCGAGATCCAGAACCAGGGCACCGATGCGACCGCGCCGACGACCCTCGAAGTGCTGGTGACATCCGCGCCCATCAGCACGCGCTACAGCCTCAGCCGCTGGTTCGCCGGTGACGCGTTCCTCGCGAGCGCCGTGGTCGCCTCCGTCGAGGTGCCCGCGATCGATGCCTTCCAGCGACTCAGCCTGCAGGCGACCGTCGAAGCCGAGGAGCTCGGGCTGGACGGCCGGGCCTGGGGTGCCTACGGGGTCGCGGCCTCGGCTGCCGACCTGGGCGACGCGAGCACGCTCATCGTCCGCGATGCGCCCGGCGAATCGCAGCCGACCACGCTCGCGCTCGCGTCGCCCATCGATGCCGACATCGGCGTCGATGGGCTGCTCGACGCCGAGGCGCTCGAGGCGCAGACCAGCATGGGCGGCGGGCCCCGCCGTGCGCTCGACGCGGCACTCGGTGCGGGCGCCACCATCGGCATCGATCCAGCGTTCGGCACCAGCATCGAAGCGCTGGGCAGCGATGCGCCAGAGACGGCCGTCGACTGGCTCGATCGCGCCGACACCCCGGCGACCTATCCACTCCTCTACGGCAACGCCGATCCGATCGCGCAGGTGCGCGCCGGCACGTTCCCGCTGCAGCCCAAGGGCATACCGCGCGAGGACGGCGACCCGCTGCCCGCGAGCCTCGGTTCGATCGGGCAGCGGCAGCCCGTCATCGATGCCACCGAGGCGATCGTGCAGCAGGAGGAGCTCGCGACGCTGGCCGAAGCCGGCACGGTGGTGGTCTCGACGGCGATGCTCGACGATGCGCTCCAGAACGCGACGCCCAGCGCTCACGCGCGCGTCGGAGACGTCGACGTGCTTGCCGCTGACGCCGAGCTGCAGGCGCTCGTGCATGCCGCGGGCACGGCCGATCCGCTGGAATCCTCGGCCGTCCGCGCACGCATCGTCGCACTGCTGGCGACCATCACGCGCGAGCGACCGAGTGATCCCAGGACGCTCGCGGCCATGCTGCCGGCAGCGAGCGGGAGCGACACGGCCGCGCTGCTCGCCGATCTGGCGGAAGCGCAGTTCGTGCGAACCGCAGGTCTCGACGCGGCGATGGAGGCTCCGGCGCGCGAGGCGTCGCTCGTGCCGCTCGAGGACCCCGATCGCGGCGCGGGCGCTGCGCTCGTCAGCGCCGCGCTGGAGCAGGAGGCCGCTGTCGCCAGCATCGCCTCGATCGTCGACGAGCCCGCCACCCTGCTCGCGGAGCTGCGGCTCACGGTGCTCGCCGCGCTCCCGAGTGCAGGCCGCGACGTCACCGACGCCGACCGGCTCGCGATCGCAAGCCTGGAGGACAGCCTGCAGGAGGTGCGCAATGCGGTGCAGATCGTCGAGGGCAGCGACATCCACGCGGTCGGCGAGAGCGTGGGGCTGCCGATCACCATCACCAATCGACTCGAGGTGCCCGCGCACGTCGTGCTGACGCTGCGGGCCACGAACGCGCTCGTCAGCGTGGACCAGCCCCGTGTCGAGGTGACGATCGCACCCGAGAGCCAGCAGCGCGTGCAGGTGCCGATCGACGTCGTCGGCACGGGCTCGCTGTGGATGCTCGTGCAGCTGCAGACGCCCGACGGCGTCCCGCTCGGTGAGATGCAGCGGCTGCGGATCTCTGCGCAGCCGACCATCGAGGTCGCCGTAGCCTGGAGCATCGGCGCCGCGATCGTGCTGCTGCTCGGGTTCGGCATCTTCCGCTCGATCCAGAAGCGACGACGCGGCGACGCGTACGGGGACATCGATCTCGCGGCCCGCAGTCACGATCGCGACCGGCACCGCACCACCACGGGCACCTCGGAGGGCACCGCGTGAACGCAGGCAGAGCGAGCGCGATCATCGCGTCCGGAACGATGGTGTCGCGGCTCCTCGGCTTCGTGAAGATGGTGATGCTCGCAGCAGCGATCGGCCAGTCGGGCTCGGCAGCGGCCAAGACGTTCGGGCTGGCGAACCAGCTGCCGAACAACGTCTACGCGCTCGTCGCCGGCGGCGTGATGAGCGCCGTGCTGGTGCCGCAGATCGTGAAGGCGTCGAAGGCTGCGGACGGCGGGGAATCGTACATCTCGAAGATCCTCACGCTGGGCGGCACGGTCTTCGTCGCGCTGGCCGCCATCGCGACCGTCGCCGCCCCCTGGCTCGTCGACATCTACGCGGTGAGCGCTGGTGAGGACGGGCGCGGCTTCTCCGGCGACCAGATGGCGCTCGCCATCGCGCTCGCGTACTGGTGCATGCCGCAGATCCTCTTCTACGCGATCTACACGCTGCTGGGCGAGATCTACAACGCACGCAGCCAGTTCGGCCCCTACACCTGGGCTCCGGTGGTGAACAACGTGGTCTCGATCGCGGGCCTCGGCGCGTTCATGCTGCTGTTCGGCGGAGAGCAGGTGAACCGCTCGGTCGAGGTGTGGGATGCCGACCGGATCACGGTGCTGGGCCTTGTCACCACGGGAGGCGTCGCGGTGCAGGCACTCGTGCTCGTGCTCTTCTTCCGCAAGACGGGCCTGCAGTTCCGGCTCGACTTCGGGTGGCGAGGCGTGGGCTTGCGAGCCACCGGCAAGGCAGCCCTGTGGCTGTTCGGCATCGTCATCATCGGTCAGATCAAGGGCGTCGTGCAGTCGCGCGTCGCAACCCTTGGCGAGGTCGCGAACATCGCCACGATGCAGAACTCCTGGTACGTGTTCTCGCTCCCGCACTCGATCATCGCGGTGTCGATCGCGATCGCGTACTTCACGCGGATGTCGCATCACGCCAGCGAGTCCAACATGGCGGGCATTCGCGCAGACCTCTCCTCCGCGCTCCGCGGGGTCGGGATGCTCACGACCATCTCCGCATTCGTGATCGCGGTGATCGCCGTGCCGTTCGCCCGCCTGCTCGACCCCGACTTCGTGCTCATGGTCGCCATGGCCCAGGTGATCTGGGCATTCCTGATCTGCCTCGTCGCCTTCAGCGCCGAGTACGTGATCCAGCGCGTCTTCTTCGCGCTCGGCGACACGCGCACCCCGTTCTTCTACGCGGTCTTCGGCATGTTCGTGACCTTCGGGCTGCTCTGGGCCGCCTCCACGCTGCCCGCCGAGTGGATCATCGTCGGCACGGCGCTGGCGGTCTCGGGCGCCAACCTCATCTCGGCCGCGATCTGGCTCGTGCTCGTGCGCCGCAAGATCGGCCCCTTCGGGTTCAAGCTCATCGCGCTGCGCCACGTGCAGTACCTCGCCTACGCGCTGCCTGCCGCAGCAGCCGGCGCTGCCACCGCGTGGGCGCTCGGAGGCTATCGACCAGACGGATTCGGCACGCAGAACTTCGTCGGGGCGCTCACGACGTCGCTCGCGGCCGGCGTGGTCATGGGCGTCATCTACTTCGGCATCCTGTACGTCACGCGCAACCCCGACTTCCGCTCGACGGTCGACATCGTGGTCGGCAAGTTCCGGGGCCGCGGCAACGGCGGCGGCGCCGTCGTCACCGACGGGCCCGGCGAGCCGTGACCGGCCTCGCGCGCTCGGCACGCCGTCCACTGCCGGCGCACAAGCGCGCCGTCTAGCATTGCCGAGGGTCGAGCCGCTGCGCACCGGCCCGGCCGTCTGGAGGCACGACATGGCGAATCCACTCTTCCGCATCGCGGCACCGCTCGTCGTCGGTGCGCTCGCCGCCGCCGGCGCCATCATCGCCACAAGCCTCTCCCGAGAGCGGCTCGAGCAGCTTGCGCTCTCCCCTGCTCCGCGGCCGCTCGCGATCCAGGGATGGTGGTCGGCCGACACGTCGTCGTCGCTCGCGCACGCCCACCCCGCGGTGCTGATCGTGGACGCCGACACCGCGGCGCTCGTCGATTCGTGGGATCGCCGCACGCACGATCGAGTGCGCCACCCGGTGGTGCGACGCACGCCGGAATGGCCGTCGGCCGGGCTGATCGTGGTCGACGCGGCCACCGGCGACCTGCTGACCGTGGTCGACGCCCCGGGGCGGCAGGGAATACCCACGACCTAGACTCGGTTGACCCAGAAGCATCCCCGCCACGAACCAGGAGGCCTCGTGCACGACGTCATCATCATCGGCTCCGGACCGGCTGGCTACACGGCCGCCATCTACGCGGCCCGAGCCAACCTGCAGCCGATCGTGCTCGCCTCCAGCGTCGAGATGGGTGGCGATCTGATGACCACCACCGACGTCGAGAACTTCCCCGGGTTCCCCGACGGCGTGCAGGGTCCCGACCTGATGTTCGCCATGCAGCAGCAGGCCGAGAAGTTCGGCGCCGACGTGCGCATGCAGGATGCCACCGAGCTCGAGCTCGACGGCGAGGTGAAGCGCGTGCACGTCGGTGACGAGGTGCTCGAGGCGCGCACCGTGATCGTCGCGACCGGCTCCGCGTATCGCAAGCTGGGCATCGCCGGCGAGGAGCCGCTCTCCGGTCACGGCGTCTCGTGGTGCGCCACCTGCGACGGCTTCTTCTTCAAGCAGAAGCAGCTCGTCGTCGTCGGCGGTGGCGACTCCGCCATGGAGGAGGCGACCTTCCTCACCAAGTTCGCCGACAAGGTCACGATCGTGCACCGCTCCGAGAACTTCCGCGCGAGCGAGGTCATGCTCGATCGTGCACGGCAGGACGAGAAGATCGAGTTCCTGACGAACGTCCTGGTCGAGCAGATCAACGGCACCGAGACCAACGGCACCCAGCAGGTCTCCGGCATCACGCTGCGGGACTCGGTGTCTGGGCAGACGTGGGAGATGCCGATCGACGGCGTCTTCGTCGCCATCGGCTCCGACCCCCGCACGCACCTCGTGCACGGGAAGCTCGACCTGACGAGCGATGGCACCATCGCCGTCGAGGGCCGGTCATCGCGCACGTCGCTCCCCGGCGTGTTCGCCGCTGGGGATGTCGTCGACCCCACGTACCGCCAGGCCATCACCGCCGCCGGATCCGGCACGGTGGCGGCGCTCGACGCCCAGCACTACCTGGCCGCGCATGCCGCGCCGGCCTTGATCACCACCCCTACGGAGGCAGCACTGTGAAGGAAGTCACCACCGCATCGTTCGAGCAGGACGTGCTCAAGTCAGACAAGCCGGTCGTCGTGGACTTCTGGGCCGCATGGTGCGGGCCGTGCCGCGCCGTCTCCCCCATCCTCGAGGAGATCAACGACAGCACCGAGAAGCTCGACGTCGTCAAGGTGAACGTCGACCAGGAGCCGGACCTCGCGATGCGCTACAACATCACCTCCATCCCCGCGATGAAGGTGTTCCAGAACGGCGAGGTCGTGCACGAGCTCATCGGCGCCCGTCCGCGCCCGGCGATCGAGCAGGAGCTCGCCGCATACCTCTGATCCGCACAGCGCGCAGGGCCCGGGGACGCGTCCTCGGGCCCTTCGTGTGCGACGGTGCCGCGCTGGCGACCGCTCAGGGCTGCTCGTGCGTGCCGGCTCCGTCGAAGCCCTGCTCGCCGAGCTGCGCGAGGATGCGGTTGAGGTCGGCGACCGTCGCGAAATCGATCGTGAGCTGCCCCTTGGAACGCCCCAGAGAGACCTTCACCCTCGTGTCGAGACGGTCCTCGAGGCGGGTGGCGATCTCGTCCAGCCCGTGCTGCACAGCACCCTTGGTCGGCGCGGTGCGCGGGCTGCGCGTCTTCACGAGCCCTGCAGCCGTCTCGGCTGCACGAACTGATAGATCCTCGTTTATGATCTTCGCGGCGAGCCGTTCCTGCGCGTCCGCTCCCGCGAGCGACAGGATGGCGCGCGCGTGTCCAGCAGAGAGCACGCCGCTCGCGACGCGAGTCTGGACCGACTCCGGCAGCTTGAGGAGCCGGATGGTGTTCGAGATCTGCGGTCGGCTGCGCCCGATGCGTTGTGAGAGCTCGTCCTGGGTGATGGCGAAGTCCTCCATCAGCTGCTGGTAGGCCGAGGCCTCCTCGAGCGGATTCAGCTCCGCTCGATGCAGGTTCTCCAGCAGTGCGTCGCGCAGCATCGCGTCGTCGGGAGTGTCCTTCACGATCGCCGGGATCGTCTCCAGCCCGGCGCGCTGACTCGCTCGCCAGCGCCGCTCCCCCATGATCAGCTCGTATCGCGTGCCGTCGTTGCCGGGTTCCGCTGGACGCACGACGATCGGCTGGAGCACGCCGAACTCGCGGATCGAGTGCTCCAGCTCGCTGAGGTCGTCCTCATCGAAGACGGAGCGGGGCTGGCTCGCGTTCGGACGGATCGATGACGGGGGCACGGCGACCAGTGTGGCTCCCGGGACCTCCAGCAGCTCGTGACCGTCCTCTTCTCCGGAGAAGAAGACATCGACGGGGCGCGTGCCCGCCTTTGCAGGTCGGCGCCGACGCGACGAGGCCGAGCCGTCTGGACGGGCTCCTGGTGCCTCATCGCGCGCGTTCGCATCCCCGATCGGGCCGCGCGCTGCCGCGCTGTCGCGCTGCGCAGCATCCGGGGCCGGGGTTGGCGGCCCCGTGGGAATCAAGGCGCCGATGCCGCGGCCGAGTCCTGCCTTCTTGCTCATGGGGTTCCTCTGTGTGCGATCTCTGCGGCTGCTTCGCGGTACGAGAGCGCGCCGGGTGAGTTGGGATCGTAGGCGATCACGGTCTGGCCGTACCCCGGGGCTTCCGAGACCCGCACCGAGCGCGGGATGACCGCTTGCAGCGTCTGTTCCGGGAAGTGTGCGCGCACCTCGTCCACCACCTGGCGCGAGAGCAGCGTGCGTCCGTCGAACATCGTCAGGAGCACCGTGCTCACGGTGAGCGCGGGATTGAGGTGCGCCTGGATGCGGGCAATCGTGTCGATCAGCTGCGTGACCCCCTCGAGGGCGTAGTACTCGCACTGGATCGGCAGCAGCACCTCGCTCGCGGCCGTGAAGGCATTGATGGTCAGGAGACCCAGCGAGGGTGGGCAATCGATGAACACATAGTGCGGTGGATCCTCGACCGTCGACAGATGCGCGTCGAGGGCTTCGCGCAGCCGGTGCTCACGCCGCTCCATACCGGCAAGCTCCAGATCGGCGCCGGCGAGGTGGATCGTGGAGGGGACGACCTGCAGCTGCTTGTGCTGCGGGCTGATGGCGATCGCGTTGCCGAGCGGCTCTCCGTCGATGAGCACGTCGTAGGTGCTCACGACGTCCGCATGGTGGTCGATGCCGAGTGCGGTCGATGCGTTCCCCTGCGGGTCCAGATCCAGCACCAGCACGCGAGCGCCTGCCTGGGTCAGTGCCGCTGCCAGGTTGACGGCGGTGGTCGTCTTGCCCACGCCGCCCTTCTGGTTCACGACGGTGAGGATGCGGGTTCGAGCGGGAAGCGGGAGCTCCTGGGCCGAGAGCGCCTGTCGACGTCGCGCCATCGCTGCGAGCTCGCGAGCGATCGGAGTCGTGTCGAATTTTCCCGTGCTCACGCGTGCCTTTCGAAGTGATGTTTCACGTGGAACATCGCTGCGTGGGCAACGACCCTCCCGTGTGTGTGCAAGACACCCAGTCTGGCTGGATGCCGACAAAACTCCAAGTCGAACCGGCCATCTGCAGCTAGATCGTGCACGCGCAAGACATGTCCCTCCACAGGCCTGTGGATAACTGCGAGATCACGGTGACGCGCGCGGGCTCGCGTGACCCTGTGCGTCGAACGCAGAGAATTCCAGGAGAACACTGAAGTTTTGCGCGAGGTGCATGCTCATCCCTCGCCAGACAGCACGGCGCGATGAGCAGCGTTATCCACAGTTCTCCACAGTTCAACCGCTGTCAGCGCACCATGCGGGAAATGACGTGTCATCATGATCTCAACCGTGTGCGTCGCAACTTCCCCCTCCTCGCGTCCGATAGATCACATCGACGGTTCCGAGCGGATGTTGCACGTGAAACATGGCGCCTGCGAGGTTGAAGCGTGCACGTCGCGGCTGCGGGCGCCATGGCATCGCGGTCGTCAGGTCTCGAGACGTTCGCGCCTCGAGCAATCCGAGCCCTCGGATCGAGCAGTGCGTGTCGAGCGCGAGCAACCGCACGTCGGCCCGGCACTCAACCGGCTGTCGAAGTGTTTCACGTGAAACATGGAGCACCAGCGTGTTGGCGGGGTCAACGACAACGCTGCCGCGGTCGGCGCGATCGGCGCGGCTTCTGAGCTCTGGCGGTAACCGTGGGACACCTTCGTGACGTTCGGAGTCCCTGCTAGGGCGGGCGTCGCGGATCGATGCGTGGCGCCGGTTCTGGAGGCCAATCGTCTTGCGGTACTCCAGCAGTGTTTCACGTGAAACATGGAAGGAGCGTGCCCTCGTGGAGAGCACCATCAACGAGGATCATCGCCCGGAGGGCGACCAGTGTGCCATTGCCGATGGAACCGCACGGGCACCTGCCTGCGATCGCCGTGCTTGCCTAGTGGGAACCGATCGCGGCATGCACGCTGGCAACGAGGACGCACACGTTTCACGTGGAACATCCGCCGTCATCCCGGCAGACCGTTCCGTCGGAGGACGGTACCGCCTCGGCCCCGGTGGCCAACAACGCCTCAGGGGTCGACGACAGCCCGCACGACGCGCGTCACGTCGAGCCCGTGTTCAGCGCCGAGCTCCAGCACTTCGACCTGCTGCAGCCGATGGCGCCGAATGACCTTCTGCGCCGCGGCGATCTCATCGGCCGCGCGCGTGCCCTTGAGCAGCACGAGCTGTCCTCCACTGCGGACCAGGGGAGCGGTCAGCGGAATGAGTGTGCGCAGGGCCGAGACGGCCCGGGCTGTGACCTGATCGAGTGGGCGCAGCGCACCCGAACCCGCAATGTCTTCCGCGCGCCCGCGCAGCACGCTGACATTGGCGAGCTCCATCCGGTCGACCTCGGACTGCAGCCAGTCGGTGCGACGCTCCATCGGCTCGATCAGCGTGAACTCGACATCCGGGCGAGCGATCGCCAGCACCAGACCCGGCAGGCCGGCACCCGATCCCACGTCACCCACCCGTCCGGCGAGGAGGGGTGCCACGAGCGCAGAGTTGAGTATATGTCGACTCCAGAGCTGCGGCAGCTCTCGCGGTCCGATCAGCCCGAGCGTCTCGCCATGTGTCGCCAGCGATGCGGCGTAGGAACGCGCGAGCTCGATGCGGTCACCGAACAGGGCACCGGCAACGGGTGGCTCGACCTCAGGCAGTGGGGGAGTGACCTCGCTCATCGACCTACGCAGGCAGGACGACGATGTGGCGTCCCTGCGCCTCGCCCTCAGACTCGCTCGCGAGACCACGCTCGCGAATGAGGTCGTGCACGAGCTTGCGCTCGTAGGACGACATCGGCTCGAGGGCGACACGGTCCGCGCCTTCGTCGATCGATGCCGCGGCTCGGTCGACGAGGGTCTGCAACTGCTCGGCGCGTGCGTCACGCGAGCCCGCGACGTCCAGCACCAGGCGCGAGAACTCTCCCGTCTGCTGCTGGACGGCCAGACGCGTCAACTCCTGCAGTGCCGAGACGACCTCCGACTTGGCGAGACCGGCGAGGTCATCACCGCTCTCACCGACCACGATGGTCGTGCGCGTGTCGGTCTGCTCGATCTCAATGTCTCCGTCGAGATCTGCGATGTCGAGGAGGCCCTCGATGTAGTCCGCGGCGATCTCGCCCTCGTCACCCGCCCGCACCTCGCTCCGGTCCTCTCGGGTCGTGTCCTCCACCGTTGTCTCCTGCTCCGTCATGCTCAGCCCTCTCGCTGTGACTTCGGCTTCTTGCCCCGGGGCTGCTGTCGCTGCGTCCTGAGGTCGATCTCGGCCTGCGTCTCCGTCGCGTGCCCGTCGTCGACGGCCGGCAGACCCATCCGCTGGCGCTTGCGCGCCAAACGGGCCTCGCGCGCCAGCGCTGCCTCGGAGCCCGGCGTGGGCAGCTTGTTGATGATGATGAGCTGCTGCACGAGGGTGTAGACGTTCGACACCAGCCAGTAGAACATCGTGCCGAGCGGGAAGAGCCACGCTGATACGAGCAGGAACACCGGGATGATGTACAGCAGCACGCGCTGCTGCTTGAACATCGGCGACTCCTTCATCGCCGGCGTCTGGTTCTTCGTCATGATCTGCAGCTGCGTGTAGAACTGCGTCACGACCATGATCAGCGTCAGGACGATCGCGGTCACGATGACGGGGACGCTGCCCTGGGCGAAGCCGTCCTGCATCGTCATATGGAGCGGAACGACGCCGAAGAGCTGCGACTCGCTGAACTGCACGGCGCGCTCCACCGTCAGGAAACCAGCGTCCGCCGTGACCCCGGGCTGCTGCCGGTTCGCGTCGGTGAGCACCTGCACGAGGCCGATGAAGATCGGCATCTGCACCAGCAGCGGCAAGCAGGACGCGAACGGGTTCGTGCCCGCCTTCTTGTATGCCTCCATCGTCTCGCGCTGCATAGCCTCGCGCGAGAACTGGTCCTTCTTGCCCTTGTACTTCTTCTGGATGCGCTGGATCTCGGGTTGGATCTCGAGCGACTTCCGCGAGGAGACGATCTGGCGCACCGTCAGCGGAATCATCGCGCTGCGGATCACGAGCACGAGGCCCACGATCGACAGCACCCACGTCAGGCCGGAGCCCGGGTCGCCGCCGAGCGTGGTGATCAGCGTGTGGAAGCCGACGAGGATTGCCTCGATGACCCACTTGATGGGCCACATCAGCAGGGCGAAGATGTCCAAGCTGTCACTGCTCCTTGCGGGCGAGCACGAAACCAGCCCGAGTCGTTGCGAACCGCTCTCGCGGCTCAGGGATGTCGTCGATTCCGCCTGCCGACCACGGGTGGCAGCGGAGGATTCGCCTGGCACCGAACCAGATGCCGCGCACCACTCCATGCTGCTGAATGGCCTGCATGGCGTATCCGGAGCAGCTGGGGTAGTACCGACACACATCGCCGTAGAGCGGTGAGATCACTGCTCTGTAGGCGACAAGGATCGCGACGCAGATGTTGCGCGGCAGCAGCAGGAGGCTGCTCACCGACGCACCAGCAGCGGCACGATGCCCGCCCTCAGTGTAGCGAGGTCGGCCTCGCCAGCGGGTGGCAGAGCGCGGATCACGATGTCGGCTGTCTCGATGTCCCCGAGCTCGGCTCGCACGAGCGCAGAGAGCCGGCGCTTGACGCGATTGCGCACGACGGCGTTCCCGACCCGCTTCGACACGATGAACCCGAAGCGAGCAGCTGCCGCTTCGGGTTGTGCGCGGTGCACCACCGCAAACTCGCAGCCCGCGCGACGACCGGTGCGCACGACTCGACGGAAGTCATCGCCGCGCACGATCCGGTTCGCCTTCGCGAGCACCTCGAGGGGTCTAGGCCGCGAGCTCGGTGCGGCCCTTGCGGCGCCGCGAGGCCAGGATGGCGCGTCCGGCACGCGTGCGCATGCGGAGACGGAAGCCGTGCTTCTTGGCGCGGCGGCGGGTGTTCGGCTGGAACGTGCGCTTGCTCATGGTGTTCTCCCGTGGTTCGGCGCCGTTCGCGCCGGAAGTCGAGGTGGCGAGCCGGTGGGCTCGACGGCGTGCCGCACTGCGGGAGCGGCAACCTGACGAGCATACGCGAACCGGGTCTTGTGGTCAACGACTCCCGCACGCGATCCGCGCCACGCCGACGTCGCAGAGCCGGGACTTGCACCCGATGGACTATGCGTGCAGACTCTATGAATCCGCGCCGCGGCATGGGTGCAGGATGCACTGCCGACAGCGGACCTCTCATCCACAGGACCTGTGGATAATGGTGTGGACACCAACCGTCGAGAGACGCTTCGCGGAGAGGAACCGCATCCGATGGCCCCGGACGAACGCACCGGAAAGCTCTGGTCCTCAGTGTTGACGACCCTGGAGACCGACAGCCGAATCCCCCCGTCTTTGCGGGGTTTTCTCGACCTCGTCGAGCCGCAGGGGGTCATGGGTGCCGTACTCTACCTGGACGTTCCGAATGATCTGACGCGCGACATGCTCGAGCAGCGCCTTCGTCTTCCGGTCACGGAAGCGCTTGTGGAGAACGCTGTGGAGATCTCCCAGTTCAAGATCGTGGTCAACACGGATCTCGAGCGCGAGGAGCCGTTGCCCGACCTCATCGATGACCCGGACTCCGACCCCGTCGTGGCTCCGGTCACGAGCTACGAGCGGGAGGGCAGCGACAGAACGCAGCGGCGTGTCGATTCGAGGCTGAATCCGAAGTACACCTTCGACAACTTCGTGATCGGCGGCTCGAACCGATTCGCGCACGCCGCTGCTCTCGCAGTCGCGGAGACGCCGGCCAAGGCCTACAACCCGCTGTTCATCTACGGCGACTCCGGCTTGGGCAAGACGCACCTGCTGCACGCCATCGGGCACTACGCAGAAGGCATGTACCCGGGCATCCGGGTTCGATACGTCTCGAGCGAAGAATTCACGAACGACTTCATCAATGCGATCGCGAACAACCTGAACCAGTCGTTCCAGCAGCGCTACCGCGAGGTCGACGTGCTGCTGATCGACGACATCCAGTTCCTGCGCGGCAAGGAGTCGACCCAGGAGGCGTTCTTCCACACCTTCAACACGCTGCATGATCACAACAAGCAGGTCGTCATCACCTCCGATGTCGCACCGAAGCACTTGCAGGGCTTCGAGGAGCGCATGGTCAGCCGCTTCGAGTGGGGACTGATCACCGACGTCACGCTGCCCGACGTCGAGACGCGCATCGCGATCCTGCGCAAGAAGGCGGAGGCGGAGCGGATCCAGATCCCGCCGGAGGTGCTGTCCGTCATCGCCGACAAGGTGCAGTCGAACATCCGTGAGCTCGAGGGCACGCTCATCCGCGTCACGGCATTCGCGAGCCTCAACCGGCTGCCGGTCACGATGGAACTGGCGCAGACCGTGCTCAAGGATCTGTTCGCATTCGACGAAGAGGCGCCGGTGTCGCCGAGCGACATCATCAGCCACACCGCCGCCTACTTCAGGCTCACCGTCGATGATCTGCACGGCTCGTCGCGCTCGCAGACCATCGCGCTCGCACGCCAGATCGCCATGTACCTGTGCCGAGAGATGACGAGCATGTCGCTGCCGAAGATCGGGCAGCTGTTCGGCAATCGCGATCACACGACGGTGATGTACGCGAACAAGAAGATCGAGAAGCTCATGCAGGAGCGCCGCTCGGTCTACACCCAGGTGACGGAGCTGACGGCCCGTATCAGGCAGCGCGCGGGCGCTTAGGGCGCGCCTGACGCCCCTCGCCGGCCACCGCCGAGACCGGTCCGGGGCGTCTGACACTGCTCGGGAAGCAGCACCCAGGCAAGAGATCTCGTGACGCGCGCGCCTTCGGCGCGAGCTCCTCGATCTTGCGTGCTCCGCGCTCACCGCGAGGGTGAGCGCTCCGCACGCAACCCTCAATGTGCACTTCATGTGATTCGACCTGTGCACAACTCACGACTTCTGTGGATAACAGACCGAAGGCTGTGAGCGGCACCACGCACCCTCCGACGGGCCGTCCACCGAGGTGGGGACACCGGTCAACAGGGGCTCTACAACTTCCACGGTTGTAGTTCCCAACCGGTGCATGCCGAGGAGGTGAGTGATCCACAGGTTGCACAGGGGTTATGAATACAAGTCTGAGTGAGAAGAGGATGGGGCCAGTCGCCAACCATGACGGTCGGCAGTGAGTGCACGGGCGGCTCGAGCATCACAAGGCTGTGCCAGAATCGACACCGCCGTGCACGCTCTGCGCTGCGGCACGGTTCTTCGACGCCACGAGCGCCGAAGACTGCTCAGTGAACGAGGGAGACCCGTGAAGTTCGTCATCAACCGCGATGTCTTCAGCGATGCCGTGTCGTTCGCCGTCAAGCTGCTGCCCCAGCGGCCCACGATGCCCATCCTCAGCGGTGTGCGCATCGAGTCGACGGCGGACGGAGTGGTCTTCTCGTCGTTCGACTTCGAGTCATCGGCTCGCACCTCGGTGCAGGCCGACGTCGAGCGCGAGGGCGTGGTGCTCGTCTCCGGAAAGATGATGAGCGACATCGCGGCGAAGCTGCCGCAGCGCGAGGTGCGGGTCGAGGACGATGGTTCGAAGGTCTCGATCCGCTGCGGCAACGCCAACTTCTCGCTCGCGAAGATGCCCCTCGAGGAGTACCCGACGGTCCCGACCGTCGAGGGGCGCACCGGTGTCGTCCAGGGCAAGGCCTTCGCGGAAGCCATCGGCCAGACCGCGATCTCGGCGTCGCGCGAGGATGTCACCCCCGTGATCACCGGCGTGCAGCTCGAGGCTTCCGACACGACCCTGACCCTCATCGCGACCGACCGCTACCGCGTCTCCGTGCGCAGCATCCCGTGGGACGCCGGCGATGCGACCGAGGCGCTTACATCGTTGGTGCCGGCGCGCACCCTGACGGAGGTGGGTCGCACGTTCGGCGGTGCGGATCGCATCGAGATCACCATGAGCGAGGCGGGGGAGCGGCAGCAGATCGCGTTCTCGACCGCGGACCGCACCGTGACCAGCCTGCTCATCAAGGGCAACTACCCGCCGGTGCGGCGGCTCTTCCCCGAGTCGGCCGATCACCACGCCGTGGTGAACACCGCCGAGCTCGTGGATGCGACCCGTCGCGTGCAGCTCGTGCTCGATGCGGAGGCCGCGATCCGCTACACGTTCAGCGACGGGCAGGCCCAGCTCGAGGCGATCGGCTCGGAGCAGGCCCAGGCGTCGGAGATCATCGACGCGGTGCTCGAGGGCGACGAGATCGTGCTGTCGATCAAGCCGCAGCTGCTCATCGACGGGATCCAGGCCACGCACTCCGAATTCGTGCGGATCTCGTTCACGCACTCCGAGAACACCAACAAGCCCGGCCCAATGCTCATCCGTGGCCAGACCTCGCGCGATGATGCCGAGGCAACCGACTTCAAGTACCTGCTGCAGCCCAACCTGCTGCTGCGCTGACCAGGATCCTGCGACGAGGGAGCACCCATGACGATGCACATCGGACTGATCGGCCTCGGCAAGATGGGCGGCAACATGCGCACACGTCTGGAGCGGGCGGGCATCGAGGTCACCGGGTACGACACCAACCCCGAGATCAGTGATGTCGCGACCGTCGACGAGCTGGTCGCCGCGCTGCCGACGCCGCGAATCGTCTGGGTGATGGTGCCCGCGGGTCCGATCACCGACGCGGTCATCACCGACCTGGGCGAACGGCTCGGGGAGGGCGATCTCGTCATCGATGGAGGCAACTCGCGCTTCACCGAGGACGAGGTCCACGCCGCACGTCTCGGCGAACGAGGTGTGCGGTTCGTCGACGCGGGAGTCTCCGGCGGCATCTGGGGCCTCGAGAACGGCTACGGCCTGATGGTCGGCGGTGCGAAGGCGGATGTCGAGGAGATCATGCCGGTCTTCGATGCCCTGCGCCCAGAGGGACCGCGCGAGGAGGGCTTCGTGCACGCGGGTCCGGTCGGCGCCGGGCACTACGTGAAGATGGTCCACAACGGCATCGAGTACGGCTTGATGCAGGCCTACGCCGAGGGCTTCGAGCTGCTCGAGCGCAAGGAGCTCGTGCACGACGTCGCGGGTTCGTTCAAGGCGTGGCAGCGCGGCACGGTCGTGCGCTCCTGGCTGCTGGACCTCATGGTGCGAGCGCTCGACGAGGACGACGATCTCTCGGAGATCGAGGGCTACGTCGACGACTCGGGCGAGGGTCGCTGGACGGTCGAGGAGGCGATCGCGAACGCGGTGCCGATGCCTGCGATCTCCGCATCGCTGTTCGCGCGGTTCGAGTCGCGACAGACGGACAGCCCCGCGATGAAGGCGGTCGCTGCACTGCGCAACCAGTTCGGCGGTCACGCGGTCAAGCAGGCATAGGTGCGTGTCAGTCGGCTGGCGCTCACCGACTTCCGCAACTATCGGAGTGCCGACGTCGAATTCGCTCCCGGGGCGAACCTGCTGGTCGGTCGCAACGGCCAGGGCAAGACCAACATGGTGGAGTCGGTGGTCTGGATCGCGACCGGATCCAGTCACCGCGTGCCGACCGATGTCGCCCTGATCAGAGCCGGTGAGCAGCAGGCGATCGTCCGCTGCACCGTCACGAACGACGAGCGCGCGTTCCAGCTCGACGTCGAGCTCAATCTGCGAGGTGCGAACCGCGCGCAGGCCAACGGGCAGAATGTGCGCATCCGGGATCTGCCCCGCTATCTGCAGGCGGTGCTCTTCAGTCCCGAGGATCTGCAGCTGGTGCGCTCCGATCCCGGCGGGAGGCGCAGATTCCTCGACGAGCTCGCCGTGATGCGCGCGCCCAGGATGGCGAGCGTGCACAGCGATCTGGATCGTGTGCTGAAGCAGCGCAACTCGCTGCTGAAGAGTGCCCGGGCGGCTCGCCTGCGGCCGGACGACCTCTCGACGCTGGAGGTGTGGGATGGCCGGCTGGTGCAGCTCGGACTCGAGGTGCTGCACACGCGTCGATCCCTGGTGTCGGAGCTCGCGCCCCACGTGGCAGCGGCGTACCGGCTGGTCGCGGGCGACGAGCACGAGGCGCGGATCAGTCTCGTCACCAACGTGCCGGAGACCGCCGAGGACTTCACCGCGCTCCTCGCACAGCGCCGCCGCGACGAGCTCGATCGTGGCGTGAGCCTGGTCGGGCCGCACCGCGACGACCTGGAGCTGCACCTGAACGATCTGCTCGCCAGGCACTACGCGAGCCACGGGGAGTCGTGGTCGTTCGCACTCGCGCTCCGGCTCGCGTCCGCAGAGCTGCTGCGCGATGGCTCCGGAGGAGACCCCGTGATGATCCTCGACGATGTGTTCGCCGAGCTCGATGCGGGTCGCCGCCAGCGCCTCGCCGAGGCGGCGGGCCGCTTCGAGCAGGTGCTCATCACCGCTGCGGTCGAGGATGATGTGCCTGCGGCACTGCGAGACCACCGGATCCGCATCGATGCGGGAATGGTCGTGACCGATGCGTGAGCTCGCAGCCACGGAACCGGAGCGTGTCTGGCTCCGGCTGAAGGCGAAGCTGGGAGACCCAGAGATGGTCTCGCGCGACGGGCGGCGACGGGCGAGGCGCGAACCGGGGGCCTCGCAGCCGTTCGGGAAGGGCAGAGACCCCCGTGGCATCGGGGACGTGCTCGCCGGCTTCGCGGACGATCGCGGCTGGACGGCGACGCTCGCCAGGGCGGATGTGATGGCGCACTGGCCCGAGCTGGTGGGAGCAGAGAACGCCACACGCACCGAGCCGATCGCCTTCGAGGAGGGGGTGCTCACGGTGCGCTGCGCGTCAACCGCGTGGACCCAGCAGATGCGCATCCTGCGTGCAGAGACCACCACCCGGATCCTCGCTCGCTTCCCTGAGTGCGGGCTCACCTCGGTGCGCTTCATCGGGCCCGACCTGCCCACCTTCCAGCGGGGGCGTCGCTCCGTTCCCGGCCGGGGACCGCGCGACACCTGGGGCTGAGGGCCGACGAATCGTGGATGGACGGCCGGCGGCTACGCTGTCAGATACCTGCCTCGAGGAGGAGACATGCCAAGGCCATCGCGCACCCAGGACGCGGTCGATCAGTTGCTGGACGCCATCATCGCCGGCACGCTCACGGCCGGGGAGCCCCTGCCGCCCGAGGGAGAGCTGGCCGTCGACTTCGGCGTGTCCCGCCTGACGATGCGCGAGGCGGTGCGGCTGCTGCAGGCGCAGGGCGTGATCGTGCAGGTGCCCGGCAGTCGCCATCGGATCGCGCCGGTGGCGCAGTGGACGGGGATGGACGCGGTGGTGCGGCACGCGCGAAGCGCCGGTCAGCGGCGCACCTCATCGCTGGAGCTGCTCGAGGTGCGCATGATGATCGAGACAGGTGCCGCGCAGCTCGCGGCCGAGCGGCGCACCGACGAGCACCTGGCGACGCTCGACGACGCACTGGAACGCATGCAGCACCACCACGCTGCGGCAGAGATCGATGCCTTCGTGGCAGCCGATCTGGAATTTCACGACACCGTGCTGCACGCAGCCGACAACCGCATCCTCATCGCGGCACTCCTGCCGCTCACGTCGATCCTCACCGAGACGCGCGGTGAGACGAGCGCTGTCCCCGAGATCCGCTCGCACGCGATCGATGAGCACCAGGGCGTGCTGGATGCCGTCCGCCGCAGCGATCCCGAGGCTGCGCGCGCCGCCATGGCCCGACACATGGTGCAGACCCGCGAGGACCTGCTCGCGCTCGTGCTCGACTGACGGTCCGGTTCGGCATATGCACGTGCGCATCGATGATCTGCTGGCCGAGCTGCCGGCACCGCTCACCATTGCAGCCGCGGAGGTTGCGGCGGCGCGAAGCGATGACCTCGTGGTCGTCGTGCTCGATGATGACCCCACGGGAACGCAGTCGGTCGAGGCACTGCCCGTGCTCACCCGCTGGGAGCCCGCGGATCTGGACTGGGCGTTCGCGCAGCGCGCTCCCGCGGTGTACGTGCTCACGAACACTCGCGCGCTGGGTGCGGATGCTGCGGCAGCGCGGAATCGGGATGTCGTGGCGACCGCGACGGCCGCGGCCGAACGAGCCGGCGTGCGCCTCTCGTTCGTCAGCCGCGGCGATTCGACCCTGCGCGGCCACTTCCCGCTCGAGACCGACGTCCTGCGCGAGGCGATCGCCGAGCAGCGCGGAACCGCACCACAGCTCACGATGCTGGTGCCCGCGTTCCCGGATGCGGGGCGCATCACGGTCGACGGCGTGCACTACTGGGTGGTCGATGGCGAGGCGACGCCCGTCGGTGCCACGCCCTTCGCCGCCGACGCGACGTTCGGCTACCGATCGTCCGACCTGCGCGAGTGGGTGGAGGAGAAGACCGCCGGCCGTGTGCGGCGCGACGACGTAGCCGCGCTGACGCTCTCGATCATCCGAGCCGGCACCGATGCCGTCGTGTCGTTCCTGCGGGCTCTGCCGGCGGGAACGGTCGTCGTCGTCGACGCGGTCGACGAGCACGACATGCGCCAGGTGGCACTGGCGCTCCACGCCCTCGATCGCGAAGGCATCGCGGCCCTGCTGCGCATCGGTCCCCCTACCTGCGCGCACACATCGGCCAGGAGATCGCCGAGCCTGTCACTGCGGAGCGCATCGAGTTCGTGCACGAGCGCGGCGGTCTCATCGTGGTGGGCAGCCACGTCCCACTGACGACCGCGCAGCTCGACGCGCTCATCATCGACCGGCCGGGCACGGTCACGATCGAGCTCGATGTCCGTGCGCTGATCGACCACCGACGCGACGAGCACCTCGCGGCGCAGGCGGATGCGGCGGCGCGCGCGATCGAATCGGGCTCCGTGATCGTCCACACGAGTCGTGCGCTCGTCACGGGGCGGAACGGCGACGAGAGCCTCGAGATCGCGCGCCGGGTGTCGGCCGGGATCGTCGAGCTCGTCGCACGCGTGCTCGAGATCGCGCCACCTCGCTTCGCGATCGCGAAGGGCGGGATCACCTCCAGCGACATCGCGTCGGCAGCGCTGAGGATCCACCGCGCGCGGGTCGTCGGCCCCATGCTGCCGGGCATCGTCTCGCTCTGGCAGCCCCAGGATGGCCCTGCGATCGGTATCCCGTTCGTGGTCTTCGCGGGCAACGTCGGAGACACGGCGTCGCTCGCGCGCGTCGTCCGCACGCTGAGCCGCTGACCCCTCGCATCCCGGCGAGCGCATCCGTGCTGCTCCTGCCGGGGGATGGATGCCGTTTCTGAGCGGCCCCGTGCAGGCCTGTGGAGGCCTGCTGCACCCCGGAACGGCATCGAAGCAGGGTTTCCTGTCGTCGTGCCCCCTGATCGTGGCTTAGACGCGCGTTGGAGACTGACGAAGACGCGGAAACAGGCTAGAATCGGAGGGTTGCGCCGTCCCGGGTGGATGGCGCGGAAGGCGGATGCGACACCCATGGCGAACGAGCACGACGCACAGCCCGGAGAGCCGGCGACCGAGTCCACCGAGGCGATGCAGGCCCGGCTGGCACCGACCCCCCAGCAGGGCGATTACGGCGCGGACCAGATCCAGATCCTCGAGGGACTGGAGGCGGTGCGGAAGCGCCCCGGCATGTACATCGGCTCGACCGGGCCGCGCGGGCTGCACCACCTGGTCTATGAGATCGTCGACAACGCGGTCGACGAGGCCCTGGCCGGCCACTGCGACAACATCGAGGTCACGATCCTGGCCGACGGCGGCCTCCGCGTGAGCGACAACGGCCGCGGCATCCCGGTCGATCCCCACTCCTCGGACCCGTCGAAGTCGACCCTCGAGGTCGTCCTCACGGTGCTCCACGCCGGCGGCAAGTTCGGCGGTGGCGGCTACGCGGTCTCCGGCGGACTCCACGGCGTCGGCAGCTCGGTCGTGAATGCGCTCTCGTCGCGCATGGATGTCGTGATCCACCGGCAGGGCCACGTGCATCGCCAGTCGTTCGAGGTCGGCGAGCCCGTCGGCCCCCTGCAGACGGGTGAGGCGACCGACTCGACCGGCACGCTCATCACCTTCTGGCCGAGCACCGACATCTTCGAGACCGTGGAGTTCGACTACGAGACGCTCGCGAAGCGATTCCAGCAGATGGCCTTCCTGAACAAGGGCCTGCGCATCGCGATCGAGGACCTGCGTCCCGAATCGCTCATCAAGCCGGACGGCGACGACAGCGCCGAGGCCGAGCATCGCGCCGACGCCTACCTGTACGAGCAGGGGCTGAAGGACTACGTCGCCTACCTGAACGAGTCGAAGAAGTCGGAGCCGGTGCACGACGAGATCATCGACTTCGAGTCGGAGGACCCCGAGCGACGCATCTCGGTCGAGATCGCCATGCAGTGGACGAGCTCCTACCAGGAGGCCGTCTACACCTACGCGAACACGATCAACACGCACGAGGGCGGCACCCACGAGGAGGGCTTCCGCGCGGCGCTCACCACGCTCGTGAACCGCTACGCCCGCAGCACGAACCTGCTGAAAGAAAAAGAGGAGAACCTCTCCGGCGACGATGTGCGCGAGGGCCTCACCGCCATCGTCTCGGTGAAGCTCGGCGAGCCGCAGTTCGAGGGCCAGACGAAGACCAAGCTCGGCAACACCGAGGCGAAGTCATTCGTGCAGAAGGTCACCGGCGAGGAGCTCGGCCACTGGTTCGAGTCGAACCCCGTGATGGCGAAGGAGATCGTCCGCAAGGCGATCGGCGCTGCCACCGCTCGCATCGCCGCGCGGAAGGCGCGCGAGCAGACGCGCCGCAAGGGCCTGCTGGAATCGGCCGGCATGCCCGGCAAGCTCAAGGACAACCAGTCGAAGGATCCGACCATCTCGGAGATCTTCATCGTGGAGGGCAACTCGGCAGGCGGCTCGGCCGTGCAGGGGCGCAACCCCTACACGCAGGCGATCCTGCCGCTGCGTGGGAAGGTGCTCAACGTCGAGAAGGCGAGGCTCGACCGGGCGCTCGGCAACGCAGAGATCCAGTCGATGATCACGGCGTTCGGCGCAGGGCTGGGGGAGGACTTCAACCCCGAGAAGGCCAGGTACCACAAGATCGTGCTCATGGCCGATGCCGATGTCGACGGCCAGCACATCACGACGCTGCTGCTGACGCTGCTGTTCCGCTACATGCGGCCGCTCATCGACATGGGCTACGTCTACCTGGCGGCACCGCCGCTCTACAAGATCAAGTGGACGAATGCCGACCACGAGTACGCCTTCAGCGACCGGCAGCGCGACGAGATGATCGAGGCCGGCCAGGCTGGCGGCAAGCGCATCCCCAAGGACAACGGCGTGCAGCGCTACAAGGGCCTGGGCGAGATGAACTACTCGGAGCTGTGGGAGACCACCATGGATCCAGAGACGCGCACCCTGAAGCAGGTGACCCTGGACGACGCGGCCGTCGCCGATGCGATCTTCTCCACCCTCATGGGGGAGGACGTCGAGGCCCGCCGCACGTTCATCCAGAAGAACGCCCGCGACGTCCGCTTCCTGGATATTTGATGCTGCAGCACGCAATGCGACGAAGGCGCGTTGCGCGCGGAAGCAGCAAGGTCGAGGAGCGCGCTGCCGCAGGCGGCACGCCGCCGAGACCCTGAGTGAGAGAGACCGATGACTGACGAGACGACTCCTGCGGCCGAGCCCTTCGACCGCGACGCCCCCAACCACGGCGCGATCGAGCAGGTCGACCTGCAGCTCGAGATGCAGCGCTCCTACCTCGACTACGCGATGAGCGTGATCGTGGGCCGCGCGCTGCCGGAGGTGCGCGACGGCATGAAGCCCGTGCACCGCCGCGTGATCTACGCGATGTACGACGGCGGCTACCGCCCCGACAAGGCCTACTCCAAGTGCTCGCGCGTCGTCGGCGACGTCATGGGGCAGTTCCACCCGCACGGCGACACGGCGATCTACGACGCCCTCGTGCGACTCGTCCAGCCCTGGAGCCTGCGCTACCCGCTCGCGCTCGGCCAGGGCAACTTCGGCTCTGCCGGTGACGACGAGGCCGCCGCCCCGCGATACACCGAGACGAAGATGTCGCCGCTGTCGCTGGAGATGGTGCGCGACATCGACGAGAACACCGTCGACTTCCAGGACAACTACGACGGCCGCACGCAGGAGCCCGCCGTGCTGCCGGCCCGCTTCCCGAACCTGCTCGTCAACGGCTCTGTGGGCATCGCGGTCGGCATGGCCACGAACATCCCCCCGCACAACCTGCGCGAGGTGGCAGACGGCGCCATCTGGCACCTGCAGCACCCCGACGCCTCGCGCGAGGAGCTGCAGGATGCGCTCATCGAGCGCATCAAGGGCCCGGACTTCCCGACCGGCGCGCAGATCCTCGGCACGAAGGGCATTCAGGAGGCGTACCGCACCGGCCGCGGCTCGATCACGATGCGCGCGGTCGTGACGGTCGAAGAGGTGAACAACCGCACGGCGCTCGTGATCACCGAGCTGCCGTACCAGGTGAACCCCGACAACCTCGCGCGCAAGATCGCCGACCTGGTGAAGGACGGCCGGCTCTCGGGCATCGCCGACATCGAGGATCAGACCTCCGGCCGCACCGGCCAGCGCCTCGTCATCACGCTCAAGCGCGACGCGGTGCCGAAGGTCGTGCTGAACAACCTCTACAAGCACACGCAGCTGCAGGAGAACTTCGGCGCGAACATGCTGGCGATCGTGGACGGCGTGCCGCGCACGCTGCCGATCGACGGCTTCATCCTGCACTGGGCCGACCACCAGGTCGAGGTCATCGTGCGGCGCACGGAGTTCCGCCTCGCCAAGGCGCAGGAGCGGATGCACATCCTCACCGGCTACCTCAAGGCGCTCGACGCGCTTGACGAGGTGATCGCGCTCATCCGCCGCTCCGCGACGACCGAGGCCGCGCGCGAGGGACTGATGGAGCTGCTGGAGCTCGACCGGGCGCAGGCCGAGGCCATCCTCGAGATGCAGCTGCGCCGCCTGGCAGCGCTCGAGCGTCAGAAGATCCAGGATGAGGCGACCGAGCTGGCGCTGAAGATCACCGACTACCAGGGCATCATCGCCAGCCCCGAGCGCCAGCGCACCATCATCGTGGACGAGCTGAGCGAGCTGGTGGCGAAGTTCGGCGACGACCGCCGCACCGAGATCATGTATGGCTACGGCGGCGACGTCTCGATCGAGGACCTCATCCCCGAGGAGCAGATGGTCGTGAGTCTCACGACCGGCGGCTACATCAAGCGCACCCGCATCGACCAGTACCGCGCGCAGCATCGCGGGGGCAAGGGCGTGAAGGGCGCACAGCTGCGCAGCGACGACGTGGTCGAGCACTTCAGCGTCAACTCGACGCACGACTGGATGCTCTTCTTCACCAACTTCGGCCGGGTCTACCGCATGAAGGGCTACGAGATCGCCGAGGCCGGCCGGGACGCGAAGGGTCAGCACGTCGCGAACCTGCTGGCGTTCCAGCCGGATGAGCGCGTGCAGACCGTGCTCACGCTGCGCGACTACCAGCAGGCCGAGTACCTCGTGCTCGCCACGCAGCAGGGGCAGGTCAAGAAGACGAAGCTCGAGCTGTACGACACGAACCGCACGGGTGGCATCATCGCCATCAACCTCGCCGACGACGACTGCCTGATCTCGGCGATGCTCGCGAACTCGGACGACGAGATCCTGGTGATCTCGACGCAGGGTCGCGCCGCGCGCTTCCAGGCGACCGACGAGGCGCTGCGGCCGATGGGCCGCGCGACCGGCGGCGTGCGCGGCATCCGACTGCGTGATGGTGACAAGGCGCTCGGCGCCATGGTGATCGGGGACGAGGGCTACGTGTTCGTCGTCACCGAGCAGGGCTTCGGCAAGAAGACGGCCGTGGCCGACTACCCGACGAAGGGCCGCGGCACGCAGGGCGTGCTGACGTTCTCCTCCGGCGGTCACGACCGCGGGGCGCTCGTGGGAGCCACGATCGTGCAGGACGGCGACGAGCTGCTGCTCATCCGCACCTCCGGGAAGGTCATCCGCTCGCACGTCGACGAGGTGCGCGCCACCGGGCGCACCACAATGGGGGTGCAGTTCGCGGAGCGCTCCGAGACCGACCTCGTCATCCAGATCGCGCGCAACGTCGAGGAGGAGGAGGTCGTCGAGGCCGCCGCCGAGGCGGAGGGCGATGGCGCTATCGTTGACGCCACGGACGACGCTCTGGCGTCGGACGACACCGCGTCGGACGACACCGCTGCGGACGACACACCCGAGGAGAACGACGCATGAGCATTGCCGAGAAGCTGCAGAGCAAGACGCCTCGACGCAGCGGATCGAACAAGCAGGTGCGGCTGCGCCTCGTGCACGTCGACTTCTGGTCGGCGATGAAGGTCTCCGCCGTGCTCGGGCTCGTGCTCGGCATCGTGCAGCTCGTGGTCGTGTTCGTCATGTGGACGCTGCTGCAGGTCGTCGGGCTCTTCGCCAAGCTCGACGAGGTGCTGCGGGACATCCTCGCGCAGCCCGACTTCGCGATCGCGTCGATCCTCTCGCTGCCGCAGGTGATGATGTTCTCGCTGCTGGTCGCGGTGCTCAACTTCGTCGTCATCACGGTGATGGGCGCGGTCATCGCGGTGCTCTACAACCTCTCGGTGCGCGTCACCGGGGGACTGCAGGTGGGCTACGCGAACCAGTGACCGCGTGTTCCCGGGCACCGCGTCGACATGGTAGCGTTGATGCTTGTGCTTGGGGCTATAGCTCAGGCGGTTAGAGCGCTTCGCTGATAACGAAGAGGTCCCTGGTTCGAGTCCAGGTAGCCCCACCAAGTACACTTCCTGAGGCACATGTGCCACGGGGCCTTAGCTCAGTTGGTAGAGCGCCTGCTTTGCAAGCAGGATGTCGGGAGTTCGATTCTCCCAGGCTCCACAGTTCGGTGAGAGAGCCCCACTTCGGTGGGGCTCTTTCTCGCTGTCGCACGCGAAATGCCAGGATGGACGGAATGGACAGGCGCAAGGATTGGCGGCAGCGGATCGTCGGGGCGATCCGCACGGACGCCGCATCACGGCCGATGACCGAGGCCATCCTCACCATCGACGAGGTGTATGCCCGCAAGGTCATCGACCTCGCGATGCGCATCGCTGAGCTGCTCACCTCGGTGGGCGCCTCCGCCAACGACGTCGCCCTCGCCACCATCCGCGTCACGGGTTCGCTCGGCATCCGCCCCGTGCATGTCGACGTGACCTACAACTCCATCGGCGTCTCCTACCACCGCTACGAGACCGATGTGCCCATCACGCTGCTGCGCGTGGTGAACGCGCCGGTCCCGGACCATTCGAAGCTGCAGCAGCTGCAGGCGCTCGTGGCGGAGATCGAGGCGGGGCTGGAGCTCGAGCAGGCGCGCGTGCGATTCCACGCGATCCGGCGGCTGCCGTTCATGTACCGGCCAGCGATCATCGTGCTCGCCCAGGGTGCCCTTTCGGTGGGCGTCGCATTGCTCTTCGGCGCATCGTGGATCATCACCGTGGTGGCGTTCCTCGCGGCGTGCGGGGCGGCGATGGCGCAGCGGCTCATGTCTCGCATCCGCATGCCGTTCTTCTTCTCCCAGATCGTCGGAGCCTTCGTCGTCACGGCGGTGGCCGCGGGCACGAGTCGACTCGCGCAGCTCGGGGTGCCGCTGCTGGAGGATGCGCGGCCCTCGATCATCGTCGCCGCGGGCATCGTGCTCATGCTCGCGGGCATGTCGGTGGTGGGAGCGGCGCAGGATGCCATCGACGGCTTCGCGCTCACCGCGGGCGGACGCATCCTCGACCTGGCCCTGCTGACGCTGGGCGTCGTGATCGGCATCGTCGGCGGCCTGTGGGTGGCACGGGCGCTCGGCATGGGATTCGTGGTCTCGAGCGATGCGACCGCGCTCGGCGCGCTGCCCGTGCAGTTCTTCGGGGTGCTCGTCGTCGCCGTTGCGGTGGCGGTGTGGAACGGCGCGGGCCTGCGCACGATCCTCGTGAGCGCCGTGCTCGGCAGCATCGCGTGGGCCGGCTACTCCGCCAGCGCGGCCGCGGGCCTCGAGGTCGCGGTCGCGAGCGCCATCGGCGCGCTGGTCGCGAGCTTCATCGGCATCCTCGTCGCGCACCGCCTGCACGTGCCCTCCATCGCGGTCGCGACGGCGGCGATCGTGCCGATGGTGCCCGGCTCCGCGGTGTTCCGGGGGCTGCTGGAGCTCGTGGAGTCGGATGGCGGCACCGAGGGCCTGGTGCTCGGGGTCGCGACGCTGATCGGCGCTGGGACGATCGGCATCGCGCTCGCAGCTGGCTCGTCGCTCGGGCTGTTCCTCGGCGCGCCGCTGCGCGACACCGTGCAGAGCCGCGTGCGCGCGCGCGGCCGCATCCGCTGACGCGGTCGCCGGTGGTTCGGATCCGGGGGAGCGCTCCGCCCCGCCACGCCTAGACTGGGGCGATGCGCATGCGTGTGGCCGCCTACGCCCTTATCACGAGGGGCGATGGCGACGAGCGCGAGATCCTGCTGCCGCACTGGAACGAGAGCGGGATGAGCGGCTGGACGCTGCCGGGCGGCGGCCTTGAGCCGGGCGAGCATCCGGCCGACGGCGCCGTGCGGGAGGTCAAGGAGGAGACGGGCTACGACGTGCGCCTCGTGAGCCTGCTGGGCGTCGACTCCGCGCAGCTGCCCTCGAGCGGTCGCGGTGATCGGCTGCAGGCGCTGCGCATCCTCTACCGCGCGGAGATCGTCGATGGCCGGATGACGGCCGAGGCCGATGGGTCGACGGATGATGTGGCGTGGCACCGGCTGGCCGATGTGCCCGCGCTCCGCCACGTGCACGCGGTCGACTGGGCGATCCGTCACCTCGACGACGCGGGAAGCCCGCTGCGCTGACGATGCATCCCCTCATCCCCATCGGTCTCATGCTCATGGTCGCGAGCCTCGTCGTGAGCGGGTACGACATCTTCCGCACCATCCGCGAGGGTCGCGAGCCGGAGCGCCGGCTGCGCTCGTTCCTCATTTCGGCGGCGCTGCTGATCGGGGGCGGGATCCTCGTCATCATCGGGCTCGTGCAGGGCTGAGCGGGCCGCTGCGGCCTGGCCGCACCAAGCCACGGGCGTGGTCGGACCAGCCCGGCACGACGAAGGGGCCCCACCTCTCGGCGGAGCCCCCTGCGTCAGTCGTCCCGGTCAGGCCTGCGGCGCACCGGCCTCGGGGCCGTCAGCGAGGCCACCAGCACTCTGGTCGGTCGAGCGCGGAGCGTCGATCGCCGAGTCGTCGGCGTCCGGGATCCAGAGGTCGTCATCGGCTCGCAGCGTCTGCCACGCGGCGTAGGCGGCGCCTGCAACGGCGACCGCACCGACCCCGATCAGGATCCACTGCACGGCGTTCGGTCCCGAACGCGCAGACCGCGACGGCGAGATCTCCGGCACGGTCGCGTACTGGCGCACGCTCTTGATCGCATCCTTCACGCGGTCATCCTTGGCGACCTGCGCCATGGCGGCGAACGAGCCCAGACCGCCGGCGATCGCGGGAACGACGCTGCGGTTCCAGCCCCTGGTCGCCTTCGAGAGGGTGTCGCGGCCAGCGTCGACGGTGCGGTGCACCGCTCGCTCGGCGCTCGGGATGAGCGACTCGTTGCTGTAGGCGCGGGCCTGGTCGGTGGCCTGGCGGGCGATCTCAGCGGCGTGCTGGCTCACGACGCGCTGCTCAGCCCAGAGCTTGTCAGCCTTCTTGCGGAGCTTCTTGATCTCCTTGGCGCGCTTGCGCGAGAGTTCGAGTGACATATCTGTCCTTCCGTGGTCGAAGCCTGGGCGCCATCTTTGCAGGTTTTTCTGAGACCGTCACCCAGCGTCCGTCGATTCCGCTGTGCACGAACCGGTCGTCGCCGGCCGGGTCGGGGCGGTGCGCCTGTGGGATGATCGAGCCATGGCTCATCACACTGCTGTCGCAACGATCCGCACGAATCTCGGCGAGATCAAGGTCAATCTCCTCGGCGACCATGCCCCCACGACCGTCAAGAACTTCACCGACCTCGCGACCGGCGCGCGGGAGTGGACGCACCCGAAGACGGGTGAGACGTCCACCGCGCCGCTCTACGACGGCGTCATCTTCCACCGCATCATCCCCGACTTCATGATCCAGGGCGGCGACCCGCTCGGACAGGGCGTCGGCGGCCCCGGCTACAACTTCGATGACGAGATCCACCCCGACCTCACCTTCAACGCCCCCTATGTGCTCGCAATGGCGAACGCGGGCAAGGTCGCGGGCCGCGGCACGAACGGATCCCAGTTCTTCATCACCACGATTCCCACGCCGTGGCTGCAGGGCAAGCACACCATCTTCGGCCTCGTCGAGGACGAGGCATCGCAGCGCGTGGTCGACGCGATCCAGGCCGTGGCGACCGATGGCCGCGACAAGCCGCTCGAGGACGTCGTCATCGAGACCGTCGAGATCGCACAGGCCTGATCCTCCCGTGACAGCAGCCGCATCCTCCGATCGGTGCTACCGACACCCCGATCGGGTCAGCTGGGTGCTGTGCTCGCGCTGCGGGCGCACGATCTGCGGCGAGTGCCAGCAGCAGGCGCCGGTCGGCGTGCGCTGCCCCGACTGCGTGCGCGAGCTCGCTCAGGAGCAGCGCACGCTGCAGCGCGAGACCCGCGTCGCAAGCGGTGCGCCGCGCACGGCGGTGGGCAGGCGGACGCGACAGTGGCTCGCGCAGCCCGCGCCCGTCACGATCGCGATCGTCGCGGTCACGGCGCTCGTCGGCGTGCTGCAGCTGCTGCCGGGTGACCTGACGAGCTCGCTGCTGTTCTTCCTGGGGTACTCGCTCGTCGAGCCGTGGCGCTTCGTCACCTACGCGCTCGTGCACGCGGGCGTGCTGCACTTCGCCTTCAACATGATCGTGCTGTGGATGGTCGGCCCGACCATCGAGCAGAGGATCGGCAAGCTGCCCTTCCTCGCCGCCTACGTGGTCAGTGCTGCGGGCGCCGCTGTGGCGGTCGCGTGGCTGACGCCCACGACGGCGGTGGTGGGCGCCTCCGGAGCGATCTACGCGCTGTTCGGCATGATGATCGGCATGCAGCGGATGGTCGGGCGCGTGCAGCCCGCGCTGCTCCTGATCGTCGGTGTGAACCTGGCCATCACGTTCCTCTTCGGCGGCATCTCGTGGCCGGCGCACGTGGGCGGCCTCGTGATCGGCCTCGCGCTCGGCTTCGGGATCGGCCTCGTGCACAAGCGCATGCGCGGGGATCAGGCTGGCAAGGCTGCGTGGCTCGTCATCGGCGGGGTCGCGATCGTCCTGGCGCTGCTGTTCTGGTTGCGGATCGCCCTCATCCTCTGAGCGTTATCCACAGTTCTCTCCACAGCTGGGGAGAACTACACCGATGTCATTCGGTCATTTCCACTTCGTGGTCATGATGAAGCCCACGAACATGACGGCGAAGCCGATGACGATGTTCCAGGCGCCCAGCGCTGCGATCGGCAGCGTCTGCAGCGAGATGTAGTAGACGATGACCCACAGGAACCCGACGATCATGAAGCCGAACATGACGGGCTTGAACCACGCGGGGTTCTGCTGCTGGTCGTGGGCACTGCGCTCGCGGGTCTGCTTGGACTTCGCTGCCGACGCCTTCTCGACCGACTTCTCGCTGGGGCTCATGCATGCCATGGTAATGCAGGCGAGCCCTAGGATTGTGCTGTGGCCGGGCAGCAGCGAGAACGCCGGCGCCGACCGCGGCGTCGCGCCACGGTCGCGAGCGTGCTCGGCGAGCTGCTCCTGACCGTCGGGGTGCTCGCCCTGGGCTACGCGGGCTGGCACCTGTGGCTCGCCGACGGGGTGCTCGGTCAGCAGCAGCACGACGCGGCGCGCGACTTCGCGGCCGACCTCGGGCCGATGCACGTCGCCGCCTCCGATGCGCCGCTGCGCACCGACGAGGCGCCTGTCGGTGCGGCACCGGGCGAGACCGAGTCGTTCGCGGTCATGTACATCCCGCGCCTCGGCGAGTTCGAGCGCACGGTCGGGCAGGGCACGAGCCGGCTCGTGCTCGATTCGCTGGAGCAGGGACTCGCGCACTACGCCGACTCCGCGATGCCCGGGGAACGCGGCAACTTCGCCGTCGCCGGCCATCGCAACGGCCAGGGCGGGCCGTTCACGCAGCTGGACGAGCTGCGTGTGGGCGACCGCATCACCGTGCAGACGGCAGACGCATGGTACGTCTACGAGTTCCGCAACCATGAGTACGTGCCGCCCACGAGCGTCGGCGTCGTCGCGCCCGTGCCGCAGCAGCCGCAGACGCCCGCCGACGGCCACTACCTGACGCTGACGACCTGCAACCCAGAGTGGTCGGCTGAGGGGCGGCTGATCGCCTACGCCACGCTCGTCGGCTGGCAGAGCATCGATGCGGGCATGCCTGCCGAGCTCGCCGCGTCGCTCGGGAGCGCCTGATGTCCGCAGCGATCTGGCGCGCGCTGCCGGGGCCGTGGCCCCTCCGGCTCCTCGTCGCCGTGGCGCTCGTCGCGGGCGCCGCGTACCTGCTCGTCTTCCACGTGTATCCGTGGATCATGCAGGAGTGGTTCCCGACGCCGGACCCGGTGCTCGACGCTGCCATCGCCTCGCCCGCGCCGCACCTCCCTGCGTCGTCCCCATCCATGCTGCCCGCTTCCACAGAGGACCTCCCATGACCCGAATCCTGGTCGTCGACAACTTCGACTCCTTCGTCTACACGCTCGCCGGCTACCTGCAGGAGCTCGGCGCGGAGGTCGAGGTGATGCGCAACGACCGGGTCGACGCCGCGACGATCGGGGAGTGGGATGCCGTGCTGCTCTCACCCGGCCCCGGCGCACCCGCCGATGCCGGGGTCTCGATCCCGATGGTGCACGCGGCGATCGAGAGCCGCACACCGCTGCTGGGCGTCTGCCTGGGCCATCAGGCGATCGCCGAGGCGCTCGGCGGGGTCGTCACGCATGCCCCGGAGCTGATGCACGGCAAGACCAGCCGAGTCGAGCACGACGGCACCACCGTCTTCGCGGGGCTTCCGAGCCCGCTGACCGCGACCAGGTACCACTCGCTCGCGGTCGTCGACGGCACCGTGCCGGCGCAGCTGCGCGTCACGGCGCGCACGGTGCCCGACGCGCCCGACACGGAGCGCGCGGGCGTGATCATGGCCGTCGAGCACCGCGACGCGCCCGTCTGGGGCGTGCAGTTCCACCCCGAGTCGGTGCTCACCGAGGGTGGGTACCGGATGCTCGGGAACTGGCTCGAGGCCGCGGGCCTCCCCGGCGCCGCCGCGCGTGCGATGGGGCGCGCCCCGCTCGTGACGCTGGCACCGCCGCCGGATCACGTCGCCTGACGCCCCGAGCGCCTCTCAGCCTTCGTCGTCGCCGCCGCCATCGCCAGGCGGGCTCGGCTCAGGCTCCGGCTCGGGCTCAGGCTCCGGGTCCGGGTTCGACGGCGGTGCCGGTGCGGGAGCCGGTCGAGGCGGGGGTGGTGGCTGGCCGTTGCAGTAGAGCAGCGTGATGGTGCTGCCCTGCGGATGATCGCCCGGGGGCAGCGACTGCTCGACGACGTCGCCGCCCATGCAGCGCAGCGTGTACCGCCGCTCGACCGTGAGGCCGAGCTCCTGCATCTCGGTCGCGGCCGCGGCGATCGGTCGCCCGATCACATCGCCGACGGTCACGAGTCCATTGGAGAGCACCAGGTCGATGCTGTCACCCTGCGAGACATCAGTGCCGGCACTGGGATCGGTGCTGATCACGAGATCGGCGGCCACCGTCTGCGACGTGGACCGCGTCACCTCGCCCACCGTGTACCCCGCAGCTTCGAGCGCCTGGCGCGCCTGCGCCTCGGTGAGGTTCGCGACGCTCATGAGCGGTGCCGGCGGTGGTCCGTTCGAGACCACGAGCGTGACGGCGGAGCCCGGTGCGATGTTGATGCCCGCTTCTGGCTCGGTGCGCAGCACGGTGCCGGAGGGTGCCGCGTCGATCGTGCGCCGCACCTCGGCGACCAGGTCGGCCTGCTCGACAGCGGCGACCGCGGGATCCTCCTGCATGCCGACGACCTCTGGAACGGGCGTCGACAGGCCGGCGATCGGCAGGTTGCCGATGCTGAACGCCCAGACCCCGGCGCCGACGACGAGCAGGGCGATGAGCGCCACCGCGCCGACCAACCAGGCCACGTGCGGGGCGCGCTCGCGCGTCGCGATCGCGGTGGTCTCCGGTTCCGGCTCGTCGGCGGCGAGCGCGGCGAACATCGTCGTCGCCGCTCCGATCTCGGTTGGCGCGGTCACGGGCTTGGCGAACGGCTCGAGCACGCCGGCCAGCGCGTCGTCGAGCGACTGCTTGAACTCCGTGGCCGTCTGGAAGCGGTCGTCGCGCGGCTTGCGGAGCGCCTTGGCGACCACCGAGTCCATCTCCGGGGTGATGCCCGGAGTGACGGACGACGGGGTCGGCGCCTCCTGGGCGACGTGCTGGTACGCGACGCCCACCGCGGTGTCCGCCTCGAACGGCGGCTTGCCCGTGAGCAGCTCGAAGAGCATGACGCCCGTCGAGTAGAGGTCGGTGCGGGCATCGACCGACTCTCCGCGAGCCTGCTCGGGTGAGAAGTAGCCGGCGGTGCCGAGGATCGTGCCGGTCTGGGCGACGTTGGCGCTCGTCTCGCTCACGGCACGCGCGATGCCGAAGTCCATCACCTTGATCTGTCCGCCCGGCGTGACCATGACGTTGCCGGGCTTGATGTCGCGATGCACGATGCCGGAGCGATGCGAGTACTCGAGCGCGGTCAGGATGCCCTTGGTGATGCGGACGGCCTCCGCCTCCGGCAGTGGACCCTCCGCGATGATGTCCTGCACCATCCGGCCGTCGACGTACTCCATCACGATGTACGGCACGGCGGCGGGCTCGCCCTCCGCGTCGACGGCCGGCTCCTCGCCGGCGTCGAACACCCGCACGACCGTGGGGTGCGACATCCGCGCCGCCGACTGCGCCTCCTGCCGGAAGCGCGTGCGGAACTCCGGATCCTTCGAGAGATCGGGCTTCAGCAGCTTGACGGCCACCTGGCGATCGAGCCGGGTGTCGCGCGCCAGGTGCACCTCTGCCATGCCGCCCTGCCCGATGAGATCGCCGATCTCATACCGGTCGCCGAGCGTGCGCAACGACGCGATGATGCTGTCGGTCATCGTTGCTCCTCCGCTCGTGCCTTGGTCCTGGGGCGCCCCGGCTCGCGCAGGGATCGGTCGATTCTACGTCAGCCGCGCGGTCACGGGCCGTCCGGCGGCTCGACCGGCAGCGTGGGCTCCGGCTCGGTCGTCGGCGTCGGTGTCGGGGTGGGCTCGGGCTCCGGCTCCGGCTCCGGCTCCGGCTCCGATGCGCTCATCGCGAGCACCGGTGAGGAGCCGCTGGTCAGGGTCTGGCCGCCCTGGATATCGCACCGGTAGGTGTAGGAGACGGTGGTCTCACCCGCTGGGATCTCGGTGATGTTCAGCTGCGCCCCGTTGATCTGCAGGGTCTGCGGTTCGCCGACGGCCCACTCGATGAGCACGTCGTAGCCCGCCAGCGTGTAGCCGGCAGGACAGGTGGCCGCATCCCAGACGACCGTGTAGGCCTCACCCGCGGTGAGGTCGGCCGGGTCGGCATCGCCCTGCAGGCGCGGCGCAGCGGTGGGATCCGCGATCGCCGCGACCGGTGCATGGATGGTGCCGGTGATGGTGGAGCCCTCGTCCACGGGTCCGGTCGGGTCGACGGCGTAGACGCGCGCAACGTCCGCGGCGCTGGGCGCCGGGTCACCGGTGGTGACGCTCGCCACCAGACCGAGCGCCTCGATCGCGTTGCGGAACTCGGTCTCGGTCATGCCCTCGAAGTCGGCGAGATCGATCGTCACCTGATCCGGCTCCTCGGCGACCTGAGAGGTGTCGGTCGGCTGCGGCTGATCCTGGTTGCTGTTGATCATCATCCAGACGATCGCCGCTCCCGCGGCGACCAGCAGCACCGCGAGGATGACCACCGGCCAGATCCACGGGTTGGTGCGGCGACGCTCGGTCGCGCGGCTCGCCGGCACCGTCGCGGTGAGGGGCAGGGCTGCAGTCACCGGCGTCGACTGCGTCGTGATCACGCGCGTCGCCGCCTGGGTGGGGGAGTCGATGGTGGCGAACGAGTCCGTCGATGCGATGCCGGGAACGATCGCGGCGGCTCCGGCGATGTCTCCGCGGCGCAGCATGGTCGCCGCGCGCGAGAGGTGCGCGGCCGAGGTCGGCCGATCGGCGGGGGTCTTGGCGATGCAGGAGAGGACCAGGTTGCGAACCGGCTCCGGGACGGTGCCCGGCAGGTCCGGCGGTGCATCGTTGATGTGCGCCATCGCGATGGCGACCTGCGACTCGCCCGTGAAGGGGCGCCTGCCGGCGAGTGCCTCATAGGCGACGATGCCGAGCGAGTAGATGTCGGTCGACGGCGCCGCCTGCTGGCCCGATGCCTGCTCCGGCGAGAGGTACTGCACGGTGCCCATCACCTGGCCGGTCGCGGTCAGCGGCACCTGGTCGGCGATGCGAGCGATGCCGAAGTCGGTGATCTTGACCCGACCCTCCGGCGTGATGAGGAGGTTGCCCGGCTTGATGTCGCGGTGCACGAGGCCCGCCTGGTGTGCGGCGTGCAGCGCCGCGGAGGTCTGCGCGACGATGTCGAGCACCTTGTCGGCCGACAGCGTGCGGTCGCGGTCGAGGATCGCGCTCAGCGGCTCCCCTGGCACGAGCTCCATCACCAGGAAGGCGCTGCCCTCCTCCTCGCCGTAGTCGAACACGTTCGCGATGCCCTCGTGGTTGACGAGCGCGGCATGCCGGGCCTCGGCGCGGAAGCGCTCGAGGAAGCCCGGGTCTCCCATGTACTCGTCCTTGAGGATCTTGAGCGCGACCGTGCGCCCGATCACCTGATCGGTCGCCTGCCACACCTCGCCCATGCCTCCGATGGCGATCCGGCTGGTCAGCTGGTATCGCCCACCGAAGGTGAGTCCGCTGGATGGTCTCATGAGTTCAGCACCGCCTCGATCACTGCTCTCCCGATTGGCGCGGCGACGACGTTCGACGTGTCCCCGACGATGTTCTCATCTGGCACGATCACGACGGCGACCGCCACGCTCCGATCGTCCAGTTCTCCGTACCCCGTGAACCACAGGTTGAAGGGCTCGTTGTTCTCGCCCGTCTCCGCGGTGCCGGTCTTGCCGCCCACGGTGACGCCGGGGATCTGCGCATTCGTCGCGAGCCCCTCACGGACGCCGAGCTCCATCGTCTCGCGCATCTGCACCGCAACATCCGCCGAGATGGGGTTGCCGAGGATGGTCGGCTCAGGAGCGGCGACCACGTCCAGGTTGGGGGCGAGCACCCGATCGATCATGTTCGGCTGCATCATGGTGCCGTCGTTCGCGATCGCGGCGGTCGTCATCGCGATCTGCATGGGCGTCACGCGCACGTCGTACTGGCCGAAGGAGGTGAGCATGGTCTGTGCATCATCGAGATCCGTGGGGTAGGTGCTGGGGAGCACGGTGAGGGGGATGGAGAGCGTCTCGCCGTACCCGAATTCGGCCGCCTGCTGGGCGATGGCATCCTGCCCGAGCTCGAGGCCGAGCTGCGCGAACGGGATGTTGCAGGAGAGGATGAACGCCGTCTCGAGCGTGACGGTCTCACCCGGGCCGCAGGTCTCGCGCGATGCGTTGCGGATCACGCTCGTCGACTGCGGCAGCTGCAGCTCCGCGGGGTTGTCGAACTCCGACTCGAGCGTGAAGCGTCCGGACTCCAGCGCCGCCGCGAGCACCACCACCTTGAACACCGACCCGGGGAAGAAGAGGTCGCCGGCGATCGCGCGGTTCTGCAGCGGCTCCTCGGGGTCGCTGATCAGTCGGTCGTAGACCTCGGTCACCGCGGCCGTGTCGTGGCTGGCGAACGCGTTGGGGTCGAACGTGGGGCTCGAGTACATCGCCAGCACGTCGCCCGTGTCGGGATCGAGCGCGACGACCGCGCCCTCCCGGTCGCCCAGCGCGGCCGCCGCCGCCCGCTGCGCCTCGGCGTCGATCGTCAGCTCGACGGATGAGCCCGCCGGGCTCTCTCCCGTGAGCGTCGCGAGCACCTGGTCGAGGAACTGGCTGCTGGCAGTGCCCGTCAGCTCGGAGTTCATGGCGCCCTCGATGCCGGTGTTGCCCTGCCCGAGGGTGTTGTAGCCGGTGACGTGCGCGTAGAGCTCGCCCGCCGGGTACTGGCGCTGCCACTCGAACTGGTCGTTCGACGGCTCTGACAGCGCGACCTGCACGCCGTCGACCACGATCGAGCCGCGCTCGACCGCGAACGAGTCGTAGAGCGTGCGCGTGTTGCGGGGGTCCGCGTGCAGCGCATCCGCCTGCACCGCCTGGATCATCGTCGACGACCCGAACAGCCCGACGAACATGATCAGCAGCAGGGTGCTCACCCGCCGGATGGGCCGGCGCATGCTCTGCTCCTGCGCGACGTTGCTCATGCGATCCCCCTTCCGCGCACCGAGTCGCTCAATCGCAGCAGCAGCGCCACGATGAGCCAGTTGGCCAGCAGCGATGAACCGCCGGCGGCCAGGAACGGCGTCGTCAGCCCGGTCAGCGGGATGAGCCGCGTCACGCCGCCGACGACGATGAACACCTGCAGGCCGATCACGAACGCGAGGCCGACGCCCAGCAGCTTCGTGAAGTCGTCGGGACCCTGGAAGCCGATGCGCACGCCGCGCGAGACCAGGATCAGGTACAGGCCGAGGATGGCGAACAGGCCGGTGAGGCCCAGCTCCTCGCCGAGCGACGGCACGATGTAGTCGCTGTTGGCGTACGGGGTGATCTCGGGCCGACCGAGGCCGAGACCGGTGCCCAGCACGCCGCCGTGGCCCATCCCGAACACGCCCTGCACGATCTGGAACGAGCCGCCCTGCGCGCTGTAGACATCCTGATCGAAGGCGTGGATCCAGGCGTGGATGCGGCGCTGCACGTAGCCGAGCGAGAAGTAGGCGGCGACACCGCCGACGGCGACGAGGCCGACGCCGATGAACATCCACGAGCGGCGCCCGGTGGCGACGTAGATCATCACCAGGAACAGGCCGAAGTAGAGCATCGCGGTGCCGAGGTCGCGCTGGAAGACCAGCACGAGCATGCACATGCCCCACACGAGCAGGATCGGCCCCAGATCCCGCAGCCGCGGGAAGCGGATGCCGAGGAAGCGCTTGCCGACCACCGAGAGCGAATCGCGCGCGGTCATCAGGTACCCGGCGAAGAAGATCGCCAGCGCGATCTTCGCGAGCTCGCCGGGCTGGAAGGAGGCGAAGCTGCCGATGTTGATCCAGACCGTCGCGCCGTTGATGGTGCGGCCGAGCCCGGGGACGAGCGGCAGGATCAGGAGGATGAGCGCAATGGCCATCGCGAGGTACCGGTAGCGCGCGAGCACCCGGTGGTTGCGGACGACCACGATCGCGGCGATGGCGATCACGAGGGCAAGGCCGGTCCAGATGATCTGCCGGATCGAGGAGGCATCCCACCCGGTGACGCCGTCGGCGATGTCGATCCGGTAGATCATCGCGATCCCGAGGCCGTTCAGCACGGTCGCGACCGGCAGGATGATGGCGTCCGCCTCGCGGGCGACGACGCGCAGCGCGACGTGCATCGCGAGGGTGAGCACCCCGAGGCCGGCCGCGAGCTGCAGCGGCAGCAGATCGACGCGCTGCAGGGCGCCGAGCTGCACGAGCACCATCGCGCCACCGGCGATGACCCAGGCGATCACCAGCAGGAAGAGCTCCAGGTTGCGGAGCTTCGCGGGGTTGCGGATGCGGACCTTGATGGCCTCGGTCACATCGCGCAGCTGCACGATGCCGGTCTGCAGCGCGTTCGGAGCGGTCTGATCGGTCATGGCGACGGCTCCAATCGCTCGACGATCGCGCGGGCAGCCTCCAGCGATCCGGCCGAGATCGTCTGATCGACGTTGCGCTGATTGAACGGGGTGAGGTCGTCGACGGCGATATCGGTCTCCTCCACCTGGGTGGCGAGCACGAACGGGCCGATCTGCTGCTGGATGCCCTGGTAGATCGCGACGTTGCCGGTGTCGTTCACCCCGACGAAGTAGCGATCCTGGGTCCAGCTGTAGAACACGGTGGAGACGACGAGCACGCTGATCAGCACCAGCATCGCACCGATGCTCCAGATGATGCGGCGGGTGCGGCGCATGCGGCGCTGCTCGGCGAGCAGCTCCTGCAGGAACTCCTCGCTCTCCGGTTCGAAGTGCTCGAAGGCCGGCTGCATTCGCGACTTTCGCGGGTGCATGATGAGCTGCCCGAGACTCACGAAGGTGCGCTCGGGCTCGACCGCCTCGTAGCTGATGGGGGCCGCTGCCGAGCCGACCGTGGTCGGCTCGATCGACGAGGAGCGCCGCTCGTCGATGTCGCACAGCACCACCGTCACGTTGTCGGGGGCGCCGCGCGAGAGCGACTCGTTGACCAGCCGCTGCACGGTCGCCGGGGTGTCGAGACCCTGCGCGAGGATCGTGCGGATCCGCTCCTCGTCGACGTAGCTCGAGAGGCCGTCGGAGCAGACCAGCCAGCGGTCGCCGGGCAGCGCGTCCTCGACGAGCGTGTCGATCTCGGGGTCGTGCTCCACGTTGCCGAGGATGCGCATCACCACATTGCGACGCGGGTGGTGCTCGGCCTCCTCGCGCGTGATGCGGCCGGCGTCGACGAGCTTCTGCACGAACGTGTGGTCGGTCGAGATCTGCTCGAGCGCGCCCACGCGGTAGCGGTAGATGCGGCTGTCGCCGATGTGCGCGATGCCCAGTTGATCCCCGACGCGGATGATGCCGGATCCGGTCGTGCCCATGCCGGAGAGCTCCGGATGCTCGAGCATCGCCTGCTGCAGCGCATCGTTGCCCTCGCGCAGCGCTCGAGCGAGCGTCTGCGCGGCCTCCTCCGCAGACTCGTACTCCCTGTCGGCCTCGCGCACGCCGCGCGTGACGATCGCGCTCGCGACGTCGCCGCCGGCGTGACCGCCCATCCCGTCCGCGACGAAGAACAGCCGGGCCCCGGCATAGCCGGAGTCCTGGTTCTCGGTGCGGATCCGGCCGACGTGGCTGATCGCTGCGGACAGCGGAGTGCTCAAGCTCAGCGCCTCAGCTCGAACGTGGTGGTGCCGATGCGCACGGAGGTGCCCACCTGCACGGCCGTCGACTCGCTGATGCGCTTGCCCTCGACGAAGGTGCCGTTCGTCGATCCGAGATCCTGCACCACCCACTGGTCGCGCCAGCGCGCGATCTTGGCGTGCGCGTTCGAGGTGTAGTCGTCCTTGATCTGCAGCCCGCTGCCCGACGACCGCCCGATCGTGAGCCCCGTCTCCGGCAGCTCGAGCTCGAGGCCTGACTTCGGTCCGGAGGTGACCACGATGCGCCGTGCCTGCCCGGACGCCGCCTTCGGAGCGCTCTGCGGAGCGGCGCGCTCCGTCGCGGTGGTGGGCGCGTCAGCGCCCGCCGACGCTGCGCCGGCCTCGCGCGTGCGGGCACTGCGGACGGCCACCTGCTGGAGCTGTGTGAGGCGCGGACCGAAGAGATCGCTGCGCAGCGAGTAGAGGACGATGAAGATGAACAGCCACAGGAGGGCGAGGAAGCCGATCTTGATGACGATGAGGGTCAGTTCGCTCACGCTTGCTCCTTCGGCTGCGCCAGGAGGCGATAGACGATCCGCGTTGCGCCGATGTCGATGATCGAGTCGGGTTCGAGCAGCGCGTGCTTCAGCGCCCTGCCGTTCAGTGTCGTGCCGTTCGTGGAGCCCAGGTCGCTCACCTGGGCCCGTGTGCCGTCCCAGATGATCTCGGCGTGATTGCGCGAAGCGCCCGCGTCATCGACGGTGATGTCGGCGTCCGAGCCGCGGCCGATGACGGTGCGGCCCATGCGCAGCCTGTGCCGCTTGCCCTTGATGTCGACGACCGCCGTCCAGACCACCTCGCCGGCCTCGGAGTCGGAGCGGATCTCGAGCATCCCGGTCGTGAGGGCCTCATCGGGCTCCAGGCCGAGGTCGACGGGGCCGGGGAAGGAGTAGCCCGACTGGCGCGCGTGCGCCTGCACGCTGTCGGTCAGCTCGTCGAGCAGCGCATCGCCCAGGCGGCGCAGCTTCTGGAAGTCGGTGGACGAGAGACGGACGGTCAGCCGGTTCGGCACCAGGATGCGGTCGCGCGAGACGACGCTTGCCTGCGTGTCGAGCTCGCGCTTGAGCGCACTGGCGATCTCCACCGGCTCGACGCCGGAGCGGAACGTCTTCGCGAAGGCGCCATTGACGGCCTTCTCCAGACCGCGTTCGATCGAATCGAGGAATCCCATTGCGTGCCATCACCTCCCTTCAGCCGCCGTTAGCGTACCTGCCGAGCCTAAGAACCTGATATTCTCGTCAAGTTGCCCGGTTCCGACTGGGCTTCGCGCGAGTGGCGGAATTGGCAGACGCGCTGGCTTCAGGTGCCAGTGCCCGCAAGGGCGTGGGGGTTCAAGTCCCCCCTCGCGCACGATCGGCCCCGGGCTCCACCCCGGGGCCGTTCGCTGTTTCCGGGCGGTGCCTGCGGCACCGCGCCCGCGGCACCGCGCCGGCGGCTCTCGCGCCTGCGGCTCTCGCGCCTGCGGCTCCCGCGCCCCGCTCCTGCGGCTCTCGCCGTGCTCCCGCGGCGCCTGCCCACCCGCTCCTGCCCGCGGCGTCCCAAGCAGCGGACGTATTCGGCAGGGGTCTCCGGGAGAGGAGCGATCGTCCTCGATCCGCGACATCTCCTCGCTTCGGGACGCCGCCGTCGCCGCGCAGTCACGTGACCGCCGCCCGCGCATGCCCGCGCATCCATCGAACGATGGAGACCGGGCGCGGTCAAGCGCACGATGCCACGCGCCGCGATCCTCGGTGGGATGGATGCATGACTGCTGCTGCCGGGCGCGTGCCCCTCTCCGACCGCTTGACCTCCCGACGCGGAGCGTGGGTGAGTCTCGTTCTCGTGCTGCTCGGCTTCACTGCGCTGCTCGGGCTGTTCAGTGGCGCCGAGCAGCCGGCCGGCAGCGACAGTGCGCCGGCGGACTCGGAGTCGTCGCGCGTCGCCGCGCTGCTTGAGGAGTTCCCGAACGCCGACCAGCAGTCGGTGCTCGTCGTCGCGTCGCGTGTCAACGGCGGCGCGCTCGCGACATCCGACCTCGACGCCCTCGAGGCGTTCGTGCCCGTGCTCGGCACAGAGACCGCGGCCGATGCTCAGGGCCCGCTCGTGAGCGATGACGGTGCCGCGGCGCTGCTGGTCGCTCCCATCACGGTGGGGGAGAGCAACGGCGAGACGGCGGAGACGATCTCGTCGCTGCGAGCGACGATCGCTGATCATCCGATCACCGGGCTGCAGCTGCAGGTCACCGGCGGCCCGGCCTTCGGTGCCGATGTCGCGGCGGCGTTCGACGGCGCCGACTTCACGCTGCTGCTCGTGACGATCCTGATCGTCGCCGTGCTGCTGATCGTGACCTACCGCTCGCCCATCCTGTGGCTCATCCCGCTCACGGTCGTCGCCCTCGCCGATCGCGTCGCCGGCGTCACCACCGCTGCGCTCGGCTCGGCGCTCGGACTGCAGTTCGACGCAGGCATCATCAGCGTGCTCGTCTTCGGCGCTGGCACGAACTACGCGCTGCTGCTGATCTCGCGCTATCGGGAGGAGCTGCTCCTCACCGGCGACCACCGCCGTGCCATGAGTGACGCGTGGCGCCACGCCGCGCCCGCGATCCTGGCGTCGAACGTGACCGTCGTGCTCGCGCTGCTGACGCTCGTGCTCGCCGTCATCCCCGGTACGCGCGGCCTCGGGCTCTCCGCTGCTGTCGGCCTGCTCATCGCCGTCGGCGCGGTGCTGCTGGCGCTGCCGTCGCTGCTGGCGCTGCTGGGCCGGCGGGTCTTCTGGCCGTTCATCCCGCGCCCGGGCGCTGCGGCATCGCACGGCAGGGCATGGAGGGCGATCGCCCGAGGCGTGATGCGCCGCCCTGCGATCAGTCTCGGCGCCGGCCTCGCGCTGCTCGCCGTCATGGCCGGTGGCCTGGTGGGCACGACGGTCGGACTCGACCAGCTCGAGCGCTTCCGCGTGCAGTCGGAGTCGGCGGAGGGCCTCGAGACGCTCTCCGCGCACTTCCCGCCAGGGGAAGCACAACCCACCTTCGTGGTGTCCGACAGCGGGCACGCGGATCGGGTGCTCGACGCGATCGACGGCATCGAGGGCGTCGTGCGCGCCCACCCCGTCGCGGGGACCGGCGATGGCGCGCTCACGAAGATCATGGTGACCGGTGCGTTCGCGCCGGGCACCGAGCAGAGCCTCGCGCTGACCGAGCGGCTCCGCGACGCCGTGCACGCGGTGTCGGGCGCGGATGCGCTCGTCGGCGGCGGCGCCGCGACCGACCTCGATGCGCGGGCCGGCAACATGCAGGATCTGCTGGTTATCGCGCCGCTCGTGCTGGCGGTGAGCTTCATCGTGCTGCTCGTGCTGCTGCGGTCGATCGTGGCACCGGTGGTGCTCCTGCTGGTGAACGGCGCCAGTGCGCTCGCGGCGATCGGTGCGGGAGCCTGGCTCAGCCGCGTGCTGCTCGATCAGAGCGCGCTCGACCTCCAGGTGCCGCTGCTGGCGTTCCTCTTCCTCGTGGCGCTCGGCATCGACTACACGATCTTCCTCGTGCACCGCGCTCGCGCCGAGTCGCGCATGCACGGGACGCGCGACGGCATGGTGCGCGCGGTCGCGAGCACGGGCGGCGTCATCACGAGCGCGGGCATCGTGCTGGCCGCCGTGTTCGCCGCGCTGGGTGTGCTGCCGCTCGTGACGCTCGGGCAACTGGGCCTCATCGTCGGCCTCGGCGTCGTGGTCGACACACTGGTGGTGCGCACGGTGATCGTGCCCGCGCTGTTCGGCATCCTGGGCGACCGCATCTGGTGGCCCGGCGGCACGCACCCGGAGGGGAGAGAATCGAGCCGTGAGCATCGTGCACCTTCCCCTGTCGGGGTCTGAGACGGCGGGGCCGGCGCTGGGCGTGGGCCCCGTCGGCCGCGCAATGCTGATCGGCCAGCACGTGATCGCCGCGGCACTGAGCAGCATCGGCGCGATCCGCGCGATCACCGATGGCACGCCAGCATCCGGTGCCATCGTCGCCGGCCTTGCGATCCTCGCCTGGCACACTGCCGGCTCGATGCTGCTCGCGAGGAGGGGCTCGCGGCGCGCGGTCACCTGGTGGCTGCTCGGGTTCGTGCTGGTGTGGGTCGCTGCCGTCGCGGTCTCCGCCGAGTTCGTGTGGGTCGCGTTCCTGCTCTGGCTGCTTGCCGGGCACCTGCTCGCGGGCGGGTGGTCGATCGTCTTCTCGATCGTCGTGTTCGCCGTGGTGGTGGTCGCGCCCGTCATCCACGAGGGCACGACGAGCTACGCCAATGTCTTCGGGCCGCTCATCGGCGGCGTCTTCGCGCTCGGCATCTCCCGCGGCTACCTCGAGCTGCTGCGGGAGGCGGCCGAGCGCGAGCGCCTGGTCGCGTCGCTCGCCGCGGCCCAGCGCGAGACCGCGGCGCTGCAGGATGAGCTCGCGCTCGCGCAGCGGCACTCGGGCGCGGTGGCCGAACGAGCGAGGCTCGCTCGCGACATCCACGACACCATCGCGCAATCGCTCGCGTCGATCCACTTGATCGCGCACGCCGAGATCGACCGGGCGCGGGATGCGGCTGCGACACGCACGCTCGAGCAGATCGAGACGATCGCGAGCGAGAGCCTGGCCGACGTGCGCCGCATCGTCGCCGCGCTTGCGCCGTCCGAGCTCGACGATGCGCTCGCGGCGGCGCTCGAGCGCATGCTCGCCCGGATGCGCGACGAGACCGGGGTGCGCTCGGAGGTGCACGTGGATGGATCGCTGCCGCTGCTGCCGACCGCTGTCGAGGTCGCGCTGCTGCGCACCGCGCAGTCGGCGCTCGCGAACGTGCGCCAGCACGCGGGCGCGACGCGCGTGGTCGTGAGCCTGATCGACGCGGGGGAGGACGTGCGCCTCGACATCATCGATGACGGTCGCGGCATGGACATCGCCGCTTGGGAGGCCGACGACGGCACCGGGTCGTCGTCGGCCGGCCCGTCGAGCTATGGCCTGCGCTTCATGCGCGCACGGCTGCGCGAACTGGGCGGTGGCCTCGATCTCGAGAGCGCGCCGGGCGAGGGCATGGCGCTGTCGGCCCACCTGCCGATCCACACACGAGGGAGCACGGAGCAGCCATGACCATCGAGATCCTGCTCGTAGACGACCACCCCGTGGTCCGCAGCGGCCTGCGTGCCGTGCTCGAGACATCCGCCGACCTCACGGTGGTCGGCGAGGCGGCCACCGGCGAGGAGGCGGTGGCGCTCGCCGAGCACCTGCGTCCCGACGTGGTGCTCTGCGACCTTCGGCTCGGCGACGGGATGGACGGGATTGCGGCGACAGCGGCGCTGCGCGCGCTCGAACCGGCACCCGCCGTGCTGATCCTCACAACCTTCGACCGCGAGGCAGAGATCCTCGGCGCGATCGAGGCCGGGGCCGCCGGCTACCTGCTGAAGGATGTCCCGCCCGCGCGCATCGTCGACGGCATCCGTCGTGCTGCCACCGGCGACACCGTGCTCGAGCCCGAGCTCGCCGCACGGGTGATCCAGGGCATCCGCAATCCCCTGCCGAAGCTGACCGAGCGCGAACGGGATGTGCTGCAGCTGCTTGCCACCGGAGCCGGCAACCGCGAGATGGCGAAGTCGCTGTTCGTGACCGAGGCGACGGTGAAGAGCCACCTGGTGCACATCTTCACCAAGCTCGAGGTCGACAGCCGCGCTCGTGCCGTGCATGTCGCCAGAGAACGCGGCTTGCTGGAGCGGTGAACGGCGCCGTCAGGGCTCCAGGACCACCTTGATGCAGCCGTCGTGCTTCTTCTGGAACATCTCGTACATCTCGGGTGCACGGTCCAGCGGCACCCGGTGGGTGACGAGATCCTCGACGCCGAGCGGGTCGGAAGGGTCCTCGACAAGGGGGAGGAGCGTGTCGCGCCACGCGTGCACGTTGCACTGGCCCATGCGGATGGTGAGCTGCTTGTCGAAGAGCGTCATCATCGGGATCGGGTCGGCCGTGCCGACGTAGACGCCGCTGAGCGACACGGTGCCGCCCCGGCGCACCGCATCGAAGGCGGTCATCATGGCGCTCAGGCGGTCGAGCCCGGCCTGCTGCATCATCGGTCGCGCCAGCGCATCCGGCAGCAACCCGACCACCGCCTGAGCGGCAGCGGCAGCGCCCGCCCCGTGGGCCTCCATGCCGACGGCGTCGACCATCGCGTCGGGCCCGCGGCCGTCGGTCATCTCGCGCAGCGCGTCGACGGCTCCCTCCATCTCGAGCGTCTCGACGCCGTAGCGCTCCGCCATCGCCCGCCGCTCAGCGACGGGCTCGACCGCGATGACACGGTGCCCCAGGTGGCGACCGATGCGCGCGACGAACTGCCCCACGGGACCCAGCCCCATGACGCCGAGCGTGCTGCCGGGCTCGAGGTTGGCGTAGGCGACGCCCTGCCACGCGGTGGGCAGGATGTCGCTGAGGAACAGGTAGCGGTCATCCGGCAGGTCGTGCCCCACCTTCGTAGCGTTGAAGTCGGCCAGCGGCACCCGCAGCCGCTCGGCCTGGCCGCCGGGCACGGAGCCGTACAGCGAGGTGTAGCCGTAGAGCGCGGCGCCCGTGCCCTGGTCGCGGTTCTGGGTGGTCTCGCACTGCGTGGTGAGCCCGCGGCTGCACGAGAAGCAGTCGCCGCACGCGATCACGAACGGGATGACGACGCGGTCTCCCGGCTGCAGCTGGGTGACATCGGATCCGACTTCCTCGACGATGCCCATGGTCTCGTGCCCGAGCACGTCGCCCTTGCTGAGGAACGGCCCGAAGAGCTCGTAGAGATGCAGGTCGGAGCCGCAGATCGCGGTCGACGTGACGCGGATGACGGCGTCGGACGGCCGCTGGATGGTGGGATCCGGCACCTCCTCGACCGTCACGGTGCGCTTGGACTGCCAGGTGAGTGCTCGCATGCGGCAGACGCTACGGGATCATCCTGGGCTTCGGAACCGAGTTCGCGTCGGCATCGAGTCGCACGTGCCACGGCCCCGGCGGCAGCGGCACGGAAGCGGGTGGGAGCGGCGCGGTGTCGGGTCCTGCGCGGTGCAGGAAGTGCAGCAGCACTCCTGCGAGCAGCGGCAGGACGATACCTCGGGCCGCAGCCTGGGGGATGCCTGGGGAGAGGTCTGCGGCGAGCCAGACGCCGTAGCCGTGCGTCAGCATCACGGCGACCAAAGCGCCGGCCCCTGCCCAGCCGAGGATGCTCCGCTCAGAGCGCGCCCAGCGCCGTGCGCCGAGGCCTCCGAGGGCCAGTGGCACGACGATGAGCGCGACGATCACTGCGGCTGCGGCCAGCGGCGAGGAAGGACCTCCCGCCGCGGCGATCGCGCGCCACCCGTCGGGGAGAGACCCGGGCGCCGAGCGCAGCGGCAGCAGCACGAGAGCCTCGAGCAGGCACAGCACCGCAGTGAGCGTCAAGAGCGCAGCACCCACGGCGCGGAGCCGTGGCCGCATGGCGGGCCGCACGACTTCGGTCAGCCAGGGCTTCGGCGGCTTCCCGACCTCTGCGGCGATGCCGCTCGCGATCAAGCACGCCCAAGCCGGCCCCGCCCACCCGAACCAGTGCGCATCGCCGGCGAGGGCGAGGGCGGCCGCGATCGCCACGGGTATGAGGCCGAGCAGCCAGAGCGGCGCCGCGAGCCGTGCTGCGCCGCCGACGGTGACGCCGGCGAGATGGAGCTGCACGACCAGCACTGCGGAGTGCACGAGCACCGCCACGGCGAGCAGCACGGAGGCGGCGTCGATCCGCGCTGGTGCAATGGCAGCGATGCTGCGGCAAGCTCGACGATGCGCCTCATGCCGCGCCGCCCAGCGCGGGACGCGGCCGGCGTGCCGGAGCGGCTGCCGCGGCCTTGGCCTGCTCGGATGCGGCCGCGGCGCGCGCCCGTTGCAGAGCGGCCATCGCTGCATCGCGGGCGTCGGGAGTCAGCCGGTAGAGCCGTCTGCGAGCGCCAGGGCGAGCGCCCCCGGCCTCCCAGTCGCTCACCACCCATCCGTGGGATTCGAGCCGCTCGAGGATCGGGTAGACGGAGCCCGTGGGTCGTCCCGTGGCACCGGCGATCTCGAGCCCCCAGGTCGGCGCATCCTGCGCCACGAGGTGCGAGAGCACGTCGAGCGTCGCGGGCGTCATGCGGGCGAGCGGGCGGACCATGGCCACACTCTACATATATAGAGATAGAAGCGGAAGGGCATGAGGCAGGGGCGCCCCGCGATGCGGGACGCCCCTGGATCATGCGTCAGCTGGTGCGGCTGGTGCCGCCACCCGCCCGGTACTGGCCGTCGACGACCTCGTTGTTCGGGTCCTTCACCTTGCCGACGAGGTCCTGACCGATCGCGATGCGGTCGACGTCGTCATCGCCGGGCACGATGTCGCCGCGCAGGCTGCGACCCGCCGTCTCGTTGAAGGTCAGGATCGCGATCAGGCCGATGATGCCAGCGATCGTCATGTAGATGCCGGGGATGAGGGTGGAGCCGGTGCTCTGGATGAGCGACTCGTTGATGAGACCGGCGGGGCCGCCGAGCAGCGATGTCGCCACGTTGTAGCCGAGCGCGAAGCCCGCGTACCGCACCGTCGTCGGGAACAGCGCTGGCAGCGTCGCCGAGATGTTGCAGAGCAGCATCACCAGGAAGAGACCGAAGATCGCCAGCCCCAGCACCTGCAGGACGACATTGCCGGTCTCCAGCAGCAGCACCGCCGGGATCGAGAACAGCACGAAGCCGACCGCTGCGGTCAGCAGCACCGGCCGCCTGCCGATGCGGTCTGTGAGCGCCCCGAGCGGGATGATCGCGACCATCATCACCAGCTGCACGCCCACGAGCATGAGGCCGGCCTGCGTCGCATCCATGTCGAGTGAGGTATTCAGATACGTCGGCATGTAGGTCAGCACCAGGTAGAACGCCGTGTTGATGAGGACCGTGATGCCCATGATCTTCACGAGCTGCTTCGGCTGCTTCGTGATGAGATCGCGCAGCACCTGCCAGGCGCTCGTGCGCGTGTCCTGCTCCTGCGCCTCCGTGAAGGTCTCCGAGTCGTGCAGGTTCTTGCGCATCAGCAGCGCCACGATGCCCAGCGGCAGGGTCAGCAGGAACGGCAGTCGCCACCAGCCGGCCTCCATGCCGTCACTGCCGACGATGAGCTCGAGCGCCGTGACGAGGATCGCCGCCATCGAGAAGCCCAGCAGCGTGCCGAACTCCAGGAAGGAGCCCCAGAAGCCGCGCCGGTCGTCGGGCGCGTGCTCGGCCATGTAGACGGCTGCACCGGCGTACTCGCCGCCCGCCGAGAAGCCCTGGATGATGCGCAGCGTGAACAGCAGGATCGGTGCGAGCCAGCCGACCATGTCGAAGGTCGGCAGGATGCCGATGCAGGCCGTCGAGACCGAGATCAGCAGGATCGTGAACACCAGCACCTTCTGGCGCCCGATGCGGTCGCCGAGCGGGCCGAGCACCGCGCCGCCGATGGGCCGGATGAGGAAGGAGACGGCGAAGCCGAACAGCGCCCACAGGACGGAGTTCTCAGACCCCCCGAAGATCTGGTTCGCGAGGTGCACCGTGAGGTAGCCGTAGATGCCGTAGTCGAACCACTCGATGGCGTTGCCCGCCATCGCGCCCATGACCGATTTCTTGACGGTCTTGCGCTGGAGCGGTGAGAGATCGATCTCTCTGGTGATGGTGGGGGGCTCGTGCGCGGGGTGCGCACCTCCCGCTGCGGTCTGCTCGGTCATGGCCGTGTCCCTTCTGGTGCTGCCGTTGGGGTCGTGCTGTGTCGTGCTGTGTCGTTGCGGTCAGGAAATGGATGATGCGCGCTGGTGCAAGCGCATGAGCAAGCGAGTGTACGCGCGTGCGGCGGTGGCCAGGTGCGCGATCCGCACCCGCTCGTTCGGCTGGTGCGCCTGGCCGGTGATGTCGCCGGGCCCCAGGATGATCGTCGGGCAGCCGTGATGGCGCGCGATGAAGCCACCCTCGCAGGCCGCGGTCCACGCCTCGACGGGGGCGTCCTCGCCCTCGGCCTGCAGTGCCTCGACGGCGCTCGCGACCAGCGGGTCGCTCTCCTCGGTCTCGAAGCCCGGCATCTCCATCAGCAATCGGGCGTCTGCGCTGCAGCCCACGTCGGCGATGCCCTCGCGCCGCACTGCCTCGGCGATGCCTGTGGAGAGCTGCTCGAGCGCCTGCGCACCCGTCTCGCCCGGCATCAGTCGCCGGTCGACCAGCAGCGTGCAGCGGTCCGGAACGATCGACGTGCCGTGCCCGCCCTCGATGCGGCCGACGTTCCAGGTGGCCGAGCCCAGCAGTCCGGAGGCGCCCGAGCGCATCCGCGCGTGGTCGTCGGCGATCCAGGTCGCGATGCGCGCTGCGGTGGTGATGGCGCTCGCGCCATCCTCCGGTCGACCGGCGTGCGCAGCACGACCGGCCACCTCGATCTCGAGATTGGCGGCTCCGCGACAGGCGATCACCACGGCCAGGTCCGTGGGCTCGGCGACGATGCAGGCCAGGTAGTGCCCGGGGGGCTCCGTGATGTGCGCCTGGATCCCGGTCGCGAGATCCTCCTCGTCGACCGTCACGATCATCTCCAGCGGCAGGTCGGCGCGCACGTGGTTGACGGCAGCCATCGCCTGCAGGGCTGCGGCGATGCCGCCCTTCATGTCTGTGGCGCCGCGGCCGGTCAGCCAGCCGTCATCGACGCGAGGGCTGAAGGGCGCTGCCGTCCACCCCTCTCCCGCGGGCACGACGTCGCTGTGCCCGAGCAGCAGCACGGCGGGACGCTCCGGCGTCGGATCCGGCCCGAACCGGATCGAGAGGTTCGGCCGCTCCGGCGCCACCAGGGTGCGCTCGGTGCGACCGCCGAGGCGCGACGCGATCGTCTCCAGCACACGCACCGTGAGCATCTCCGTGCCACCGGGGTTCTCGCTCGCGGCGAGAATGAGCGACGAGGCGTCGGCGACGATCGTGGCATCCTCGATGAGCGCGAGCGCAGCGTCGAGGGCATCCTCGTGACGGGGCGTTTCGGGGTTCATCTGCTCTCCTTCGCCAGCAGCTCTCGCGGTGCTGACGTGAGCACCTCTGCACCGGCATCCGTGACCGCGATCGACTCGCTCAGCTCGCAGCCGTAGCCCGACATCCACATGCCTGCGATCACGTGCAGGCACATGCCCGGCTCGATGACCGTCTGCTCGTCGCCACGGATCGAGACCGTGCGCTCGCCCCAGTCGGGCGGGTAGCCGATGCCGATCGAGTAGCCCAGTCGCGACGGCTTCTCGAGCCCTTCCGCGCTGATGTGCGACTGCCAGATGCTGTGCACCTCAGCGACCGTGCGGCCGGGCCGGATGCCGTCGAGCACCAGCTGCAGGCCGGCGGCCGTGACGTCGGCGAGGCGCGCGAGGCGATCGCTCGGGCGGCCGAGCACGAGGGTGCGGGCGAGGGGCGCGTGGTAGCGGCGATGCGCGCCGGCGATCTCGAGCGAGATGGCCTCGCCGTCGTCGAGCCTGCGGGCACTGAAGGTCATGTGGGGCGTATCGGCCGACTCGCCCGTCGGGAGCATCGGCACGATCGCCGGGTAGTCACCCTCGATGTCGTCGATGCCGGTGGTCTGCACGAACTGGATCGCGGCGGCGATGTCGTTCAGCCGCGCGCCCGACGCGACCGCGTCGATCCCCGCCTGCATGGCGGCGGAGGCGACCCGGCCGGCCTTGCGCATGAGCTCGAGCTCGTGGGGGCTCTTCACCAGCCGCACCCAGTTGACGAGATCGTGCGCGTCGACGAGCTGCCATTGGGGCAGGCCGCGCTGCAGCGCAAGGAACGATCGCACCGAGAGGAAGTGGGCTTCGCCCTCGTAGCCGACGCGTCCGCGCCTCCCGAAGCCGTGCGCACGCAGCTGCTCCGCCGCCCAGTCGAACGGGTGCACGTTGCGCTGGTGCACGAGCGACTCGGGGTAGCCGAGGATGCGCTCGCGAGGTGTCGCGGCGGCCGTGCGGTGCGCGCCGCCCGCATCCATCTCCCGCATGATCAGCAGCGGATCGCCCGAGAGCGGCACGAACAGCAGCTGCGGCATGTAGAACGACCAGGCATCGTAGCCCGTCAGGTAGTGCAGGTTGGCCGGATCGACCACCACGAGGCCGTCGAGGCCGCTGCGGGCCATGCGAGCGCGGGTGCGCTCGAGCCGATCCGCGTACTCCGCCGGGCTGCACTGCACGGGGCCTCCTTGCCTCAGTCTGGTCACCCTATGTCAGGGCGCATGGCTCGGTCATTCGCGCAGTGGAACGAAGGCGTAGGTGCCGCTGTCGGTGCGCGCCCGCGGTCGGCCGTCGCGGATGTCGACCACCCGCATGGCGCCGGCGACCGGCGCCACCATGCGGCCGCCCTCGGCCAGCTGTGCCACGAGTGCTTCGGGCATCCGACCGAGGTCGGCGGAGACGAGGATGCGATCCCACGGCCCGTCATCGGGCAGGCCGAGCACGCCGTCGACCGCCTGCCTGATGCGGCGTGCGGGATGCGCGTTCGCGTCGCGGCCCCGGGCCGAGGCATGCGCGGCGAGGTTGGTGTTGCCCAGCTCGACGAGCTCGGGGACGAGCTCGACACCGACGACGTCGGCGCCCAGCTCGGCGAGGATCGCGGTGGTCCAGCCGGAGCCGGCGCCGACGTCGAGCACGCGTTGGCCCGGATGCGCATCGAGCAGCTCGAGCATCCGTGCGACGGTTGAGGGCTGCGAGTTGGTGGCATCCCAGCCGATGTGGACCGGGCTGTCGATGCCGGCCAGATGGCGCGCCTCCGCCGGCAGGAACCTCGCGCGATCGGCGGCGCGCATGGCCGCGCGCACGCGATCGATCGTGTCCTGCCCCACCCGCAGCCCCTGCATGCCTGCACGGTACCCGCTATGCCAGCGCCACCTTGTGGTTCCAGGAGTGGACCGTCCGCCAGATGAGCAGCGGCACCACCACGAGGAGCGCGGGCACGAAGCCGATGGGCATCAGCTGCCGGTCGGTGGTGCCTCCGAGCATGGCGCCCAGCATGTCCACCGGCACGAACCCGACGACACCTGCGGGCGTCATCCCGAGCCCGAAGGGGATCGCGAGGATCCCGCCGAGCATCACGAGCTGTGCGATCGCGGAGAGCAGGAACCAGACGAGCACCGGGCCACCCCAGCTGAGGCGCTGCAGCCAGCGCTCGGAGCCGAGCGATGCGGCGGCGTCGTACAGCACCGTGTTGAAGATGTACAGCAGCAGCAGGGTGGCCGGCGCCCCGACGGCGACCAGCCACGGAGCGGCCGCGTACGCCGCGCGCAGCACCTCGCCGATCTGCTCCAGGAAGACGGCGGGTGCCGTGCCGAACATCGTCTGCGCGGAGGCGATCATCACGAGGAGCCACAGGGCGAGGGTGGCGATGAGGCCGATCAGCACCACGATGCTCGCCCAAGCGAGCTTCGCCCAGTAGATGCGCGAACCGCGGATCGGCAGCGACTGCGTGAAGTAGCCGATGCGACCGTAGCTGCTGCGCCAGTAGTCGACCGCGAGGGCGAGCTGCATCGCTGGCAGCACCCCGAAGGCGCCGATCGCACCGAGCACCAGGCCGAACTGCGCCAGCACCGGCCAGCCGGTGACGGCAAGTGCCGAGCCCACGGCCGCGAGACCGAGAGCGGCAGCCGTGATGGTGAGGAGGAATCCGCGCGTGCGGATCGCCTCGTGCTTGAGCAGGGTGCCGATCATCGGTAGACCTCCCGGAAGAGCTGGTCGATGGATGTGCCGCGCTCAGCGCGCAGGTCGTCGACCTGGCCGCTGAGCACCACGCGGCCGCGCCGCATGAGGACGACGCCGTCGAGGATGGGTTCGAGATCGTGGATCAGGTGCGTGGAGATCACCAGCAGCGACTCCTCCGAGAGGCCGCGCAGCATCCCCTGGAGGATGACGTCGCGGGCCGCGGGGTCGACACCCGAGATGGGCTCGTCGAGGAGGTAGACGCGGGCCTGCCGCGCCATGGCGAGCGAGATCTGCACCTTCTCGCGCATGCCCTTCGACATCTCCCGCAGGCGCATCCGCTCCTCGAGCCGGAAGAAGCCGATCAGCTCGCGCGCCTTCGCGGCGTCGAAATCGGCGAAGAAATCGCCGTACAGCCGCAGGCACGCGGCCACGGTGGCGCCGTCCGGCAGGAAGCTGACGTCGGGGAGGAAGGAGACGAGCGCCTTCGATGCCGGGCCGGGCGCGTGTCCGGCGACGCGGACTTCTCCCTCGTACCCTGCGAGCACACCGGCGAGCACCTTGAGCAGCGTGGTCTTGCCGCAGCCGTTCTCGCCCAGCAGGCCGATCACCTGGCCGTAGGGGAGGGTCAGGTCAAGTCCGTCGATGGCTCGGAGAGCACCGTAGGACTTGCGGAGCCCGCGGATCTCGATCGCGTTGGTCATGCTGTCAGCCCTTCGCTGCGTCGCTGGTGGGTTGGCTGTGGCGGTCATGGTCGTCCCATCTCTCAGCCAGCAGGCTCTGCGCGTCGGCCAGGCTGAGGCCGACGCCGCGAACTCGGCTGGTGTACTGCTGTGCTGCGTCGGCGGCGAGCTGCCGCCGGAGTGCGCTGATGCGGGTGCTGTCGTCGGTGACGAAGCGCCCGCTCGTGCGCTCGGAGCGCACCAGTTCGTCGCGCTCGAGCTCGGCGAATGCGCGCTGCACGGTGTTGGGGTTGACCTGCAGCTCGGCAGCCAGCTCGCGCACCGCGGGGATGCGCGAGCCGTTCTGCCACACCCCGGCGACGATGCGCCGCGAAAACTCGCGCACCAGCTGGAGCCAGATCGGCTGCGTGCTGTCGAACTCCATCGCCGTCCTCTGTCCACTTGTACTAAGTACTCAATACAATAGAACAGCAACGCGGAGGCGCGCAAGCGCGCGACCCCGATCGGCGTCGGGGCAGAGAAGAAGCGATGCGGACTGGCTCAGTGGCGCTTGCTCGAATGCAAGAACTGGTGAAGGCGCCTGGTCGGTCCGCATCGCTTGCTTGCCGGTGACTGTACGCCGTCGCTGACCGGCGCGCAATGGTTGCGGGCGAGTTGTGGAGCGTGCGGTCAGTCGGCAGCGACGAGCTGCGGCTTGCGGATGCCGGGGTGCGAGCGCGGGATCGCGGCGAAGAGCACCCAGCCCGAGGCAGCGACGCAGGCGATGATGAGCGGGTAGGTGAGCGCCGCGCGCATGATCGCGAGCCAGGTCGTCTCGTCCAGCCACCACAGCACCGAGAAGACCGCCACGCGGATGACGTACTGCAGCACCCAGATCCAGGACGCGCGCTGATAGGCCCGCAGCAGCACCGGATCCTTGCGCCAACGGGTCTTCGTGCCGATCAGCCCGCCGACGATGACGCCGAGGAACGGCCAGCCGATCACGATCGACACCGCCCACGCGAGTGCGCTCGCGGCGTTCGAGAGCAGCTGGATGAGGAAGAAGTTGCGCGCCTCGCCCGTGTAGTAGGCGATCATCGCCGCGATCACCGTCATGAGCATGCCGATGAAGACGGCCTTCGGCTTGCGGCGCTCGATCATCGCGTAGCCGAACACCACCACGCTCGCGGCGAGCGAGGCGATGACGGCGGTGAGCAGCTCGCCGCCGGTCGCGAGCCAGGCGAACAGGAACGCGACCGGGGGCACGCTGCCCTCGATCGCCGCCTTGCCGCCGCCGAGCAGGCGCGAGAGCGACTCCTCGCGGGTTGGGTCGCCGTCGGCGTCGTAGCGCCCGTCGTCAAATGCCGCCGGCACGAGCTCGGCCGCGGCGTCGTCCGACGCGTCCTGGCCGGACAGGGGAGAGTCGCCCGTCCGCGGTGCCGCGCTCACGCGGCGACCCGAGAACCCGGCTCGCCGTCGACGAGCGACGCGTGCATCGCCTCGGCGGATGCGTAGGCGCTCGCGGTCTCGGCCAGGAGTGCGCTCTCGTCCGCGGCCTCGAGCTCGAAGCCCGAGATGGTGGCGCGGTAGCCATCCTTGAACGCGTCGAGGTCGTCGATGTCGAAGCGGTAGAACGCGGTCGTGTCGGCACCGAAGCGGCGACTGAGCACACGACCGATGTGCTGGCCGCCGGAGAGGTCGCCGAGGTAGCGGGTGTAGTGGTGGGCGGCAAGCCGCACGGGATCGTCTGCGAGCGATGCGAGATGCTCCGCGTAGGCGAGCGATGCGTCGGTGGGCGCCTGGGCGCCGCCGAGGGCGGCCAGGTCGGTCTCCACGGCCGCGAGCCTCTCCAGTGCGGGATCGTGCAGCGCCGCGACCAGACCCCGGTCGCAGGATGCGATCGCGGCCTCGAGGGCGCGATAGGCCACGAGGTGCTGAGAGGCGAGGCGCGCGTAGTCGCGGGTGTCCCGTGTGCCGCGCAGCAGTCCGGCGAGGAAGCCGTCGTCCGCGGCCTGCTCGTGCGCAGCCCAGGTCGCCTCGCGAAGGCGAGCTGCGAGGCTGGATGCAGGGGACATGGAAGTAAGGCTAGCCTTACTCGCGCTCGGCGCGCCAGCGCCGGTGATCGCGGCAGGCCCGGTCAGGCCCTGGGCATCAGCATCACGACGGCGCGCCGGATGTCGACGCGCTCGTCGATCGGCATCGGCCACGGCACGGTCACACGCTCGGGAGCAGCATCCCGGTCTGTCCGCACGTCGAACGTCAGCCCACCCTCCCCGATCGTGGCAAGGGTGGCCGAGGTCGCGCCGGGACGTGCGTGGGCGCGCACGATCGCGAGCTGGTCGTCCAGGTGGTCGCCGTTCATGTGCGTGACCACCGCCTGCACGACGTCGGCGGTGAAGTCGATCGCCATCAGCTGCTCTGCCAGTCGCGAGGCCCCCGCGAGCCGGCTCGGTACTCGTCCATGGGCACGTCGTCGCGGTTCCAGGCAGCCAGCACGGGCTCCACGATGCGCCAGCATTCCTCTGCGGCATCCCCGCGCACGGCGAGCCGCGGATCGCCGTCGAGGATGGATGCGAGCACCTCACCGTAGGGGAGCAGCTCTCCGCCGCCGAGCTCGCCGCGCAGCACCGTCTGCTCGAGCGTGAAGGGGTCGCCCTTGCCATTGGTGGTGATGTGCAGCTCGAAGCCGTCGGGCTTGAAGTCGATCACCAGCCGGTCGGGGGTGTCTTGGCCTGCGAAGCCGTTTGGGACGTGCGCCGGGGCCTTCCAGTGCACGATCGCGCGCTTGCGGATGCCCTCGAGGGACTTCCCCGAGCGCAGGATGAAGGGCACCCCCGCCCAGCGAGCGGTGGCGATGTCGACCTGCACCTCGGCGAGCGTCTCGGTGCGCAGCTCTGGGTCCACCCCGTCCTCGGCGGTGTAGTCGGGCACGTCACGGCCCTCAACGCTGCCGGCGGTGTAGCGGGCGCGGCGCGAGTGCTCGATCGGGTCGATGATGCTGGAGGCGCGCAGCACCTGGCTGATGGCGTCGCGCAGATCACGGGCGGAGACGCTCGCGATCGGCTCGATCGCGAGCAGTGCCATGATCTGCAGCAGGTGCGACTGGATCATGTCGCGCAGCGCGCCGTTGCGGTCGTAGTAGCCGGCGCGGCCCTCGAGCGTGACGGTCTCGTCGTAGAGGATCTCGATCTTGGCGATGCTGTCTCGATCCCAGACCGGTTCCAGGAGCCGGTTCGCGAAGCGCATCCCGATGAGGTTGAGCACGGTGTGGAGGCCGAGGAAGTGATCGATGCGGAAGATGCGCTCCTCCGGCACGATGCGCGTGACCAGCTCGTTGAGTCGCACGGCGGCCTCGCGGCTGCCGCCGAAGGGCTTCTCGACGGCCAGGATGGTGCCGTCCGGCACGCTCACTCGCTCGAGCGTCGCGCAGACCGACTCGGTGACGTGCGGCGGCAGCGCGAAGTAGATGACGAGCCGATCGCACGCGATCGACTCGAGGAGGGTCCGGAGGGCTCCTTGGTCGGTGGCGTCCGCGGCGACGTACCGGGTCGAGCCCAGCACTGCCTTGGCGGCGGTGCCGATGACGCCGTCGAGCTGCAGCGCAGTGCGCACCCGATCGTGCCAGTCGTCCTCGCTCAGCTCGCGCAAGTCGGCACCGACGACCTGCACGCGACGATCGGGCTCCGCGCGCAGCAGCGTGGCGATGCCGGGGAGCAGCAGGCGGCTGGTGAGGTCGCCGGAGGCGCCGAGGATGAGCAGCGTGGTCGTGTGCTTCGAGGCCATGGCTCGATCCTTGCACTCGCAGCGATGGGCGCGCTGGGGCCGGAAGCGGCGTAGCGTCGAAGCATGATCGCTCGTACTGCCCGGCTCGTCCTGCCCGCCGTCTGGCTGGGTCTCATCGTCGGCATCTCGCTCATCGAGACGCCGCTGAAGTTCCAGGCGCCGGGCATGACGATCCCACTCGGTCTCGGCATCGGGCGGCTCGTCTTCGCCGCCATGAACGTCGTCGAGGCCGTGCTGGCTGCACTGCTGCTGCTGGCGATTTTCCGATCTGGTGCGCCGCGGCCAGAGCGCGTGCTGGCCATCGCGATCGCCGCGGTGCTCGCGCTCAAGGCGCTGGTGGTGCGCCCGCTGGTCCAGGGCACGACGGACGCGGTGGTCGCCGGCGACCGCGAGGGCGGCTCGGGCATGCACCTGCTCTACATCGCTGCCGATGGCCTGCTGATCGTGGGACTCCTGGCGCTGCTGGGGCTGGCCGCGCGGTCGCTCCTGGGCCCGCGCGGCCGCGACGCCTTGCACGACGATCGCACCAACCGGGGCTGAAGCGCTCGCGACGGATCCTGCGCGCGTCAGCCGAGCGCGATCACCAGACCGTGCCGCCGCCGACGGAGATGCCGCTGTAGGTGATCAACACGAAGACGATCGCGAGCACTGCGGGCGCGATGCCCCGCCCCCCGGCGTGACGGGACTTGAACAGCGCGATGACGGCGAGGATCCCCGCCACGGCACCCAGGCCGCCGCCGAGGATGAGGCCGACGAACAGCGGGATGGGCATCAGGATCATTCCGAGGAGGCCGAGCCAGAATGCCCACCATGCCCACGGGTTGGAGCGCTTGATCTGCATGTCCCCATCCTCTCGTGCCGCGGCTTCGAGATCGCCGAACGCACCGCTCCGGACTCGCTCTTGACGCGAGCCATAACAGTGTCATACTTAGTCTGCAGCGCCCTCACCCGTCGTGACCGGGTGGGGGCGCGGTCAAGACCGTGAGGTGGAGGTCGTGGCAGGCTGGGGCCATGAACAAGCGCGACCTCCACATCACGGGCGATGCGACCGCCGACCGTCTGCTCTCCGACGATGACTTCGCACTGCTCACCGGCATGCTGCTCGATCAGCAGGTGACGATGGAGAGCGCGTTCTCCGGACCTGCCAAGCTGCTCGCTCGAATCGGGCGCTTCGATGCCGCTGAGATCGCGCGGATGGACCCCGATGCGTTCCTCGCCGCCTTCAGCGAGAAGCCAGCCGTGCATCGCTTCCCCGGTTCGATGGCGAAGCGCGTGCAGGCGCTCGCGGGCGTGATCGTCGAGCAGTGGGGCGGCGATGCCGGAGCGATCTGGCAGCAGGGCGAGCCTGACGGCGCCGAGGTGCTGCGCCGGCTCAAGGCGCTGCCGGGCTTCGGCGAGCAGAAGGCCAAGATCTTCCTCGCGCTGCTGGGCAAGCGCGCGGGCTTCGATGGCGCTGGGTGGGCCGAGGCATCCGACCCCTACGGTGAGCCGTGCGCGCGCTGGTCCGTGGCCGACATCGTCGATCCGGAATCGCTCGCCGAGGTGCGGGCCGCAAAGCAGGCGGCGAAGGCAGCGGCCAAGCAGGCGAAGGCCACGAAGGCCTGAACCGATCGCCGATGGCGCGTTCTCCCGCAGATCGAGGATTCGGGCGCCCGGAGATGCCGCCGTCGCTCCCGTCACTCCCGCAGGTCGAGGAGGTCGTGGCCCGAAGGGTCGTGACCGTCACGAGACCGGTTGCCGATGGTGCGTTCCGGTCTCCTCCTAGGAAAGTGACGTGAGCTATGCGGCTGCTGGTGTGAGGTCGACGTCGTAGCCGAGGCCGCGCAGGCTGCGGAGCGCGCGTCGTTTGATCTGGTCGGGGTTGCGGTGGTCGTAGTAGTCGACGCACCAATCCACGGTCCCCGTGGAAGCCCTCCACGCCAAGCTCGTGAACAGGCTCACAAGCACTAAGACCGACCGGCGTCGACCGCAGCACACCCAGCATGGCCCGCCACCAGACCCAGCCATAGCCCCACTTTCGCCCATCCAAAGCGGCGCCCGCAGGGCGCCCCGCCAAGCTCGTGACACGTGCGCCTGCGGCGCCCGTTCCTCGACCTACGGGGGTGGGTCTGCGGCTTGCGCGCCTCGTCCGACGGGGTTTCGCAGGTCGAGGAGGTCGCGGCCCGGAGGGTCGTGGCCGTCACGAGGCCGGTTGCCGATGGTGCGTTCCGGTCTCGTGACACGTGCGCCTGCGGCGCCCGTTCCTCGACCTACGGGGGCGCGCCTGCGGCGTGCGCTTCTCGACCTACGGGGGCGCGCCTGCGGCGTGTGCTCCTCGACCTACGTGGGTGGGGTCAGGTGCGGCGCTGCGCGCGGCCGCGGGGCAGCAGCTGCACCGACGGCAGGCGCGGGCTCGCCAGCGGATGCTTCTCGTCGTCGACGACCGTGCCGAAGCGGGGCCGGTCACCGGGGTCGGCATCGCGCTCGCCCATCCACTGCTCCCGCGCCTCCTGCACGTCGTCGTGGTCGGTGCCGACGAAGTTCCAGAACATCACGATCTCCTCGCCGAACGGCTCGCCCCCGAGCAGCACCGCGACGCCGTCGTGCTCCGCCGAGACCACGAGCGCCTCGCGACCGGGCGCCGCGTATGCCATCGCGCCGCCGCCGACGACCACGTCGTCGACCGAGATGCCGTCGGTGAGCGCCAGCACGCCGTGCTCGAAGTCGCCACGCAGGTCGAGCCGCACCTCGCTGCCGGCCTCCATGCGCAGCTCAACGCCGAGCAGCGGCGTGTACGCACCGACCCGGCTCGTCGCGCGCGCGAAGTCGCCCACGAAGACGCTCCCGGTGACGCCGTCGGCGAGCGCTACCTGCGGCACTGCGTCGAGGCCGTCGAACGACGGCTCCCGGTCGCGCTCGTGGCTCGGCAGCACCGTCCACAGCTGCAGACCGTGCAGCACGTCGGTCTCGGGGGTCGAGTACTCGCTGTGCGCGATGCCGCGGCCCGCGGTCATGATGTTGAGGCCGCCGGGCCGCACCGTGTGCGAGAAGCCGGCCGAGTCGCGGTGCTCGATCGCGCCGTCGACGAGCCAGCTCCAGGTCTGCAAGCCCGTGTGCGGATGCGGCGGCACGTCCATGCCCGGCCCGCCGAGCATCGACGTGGGGCCGAACGCATCGGCGAAGCACCATGCGCCCACGAAATGGCGGTGCTTGTTGGGCAGCACGCGCTGCACGGGCATCGCGCGCGGCCCGCCGAGCGGCACGTCACGGGGCAGCAGCAGCTCGAGACCCGCCGCCGCCGCCTGCTCGACGCAGGCCGCCTCGCTGTTCTCGACGATGGTCGCCTCATCGTTGCTCATGACGCCACGGTAGCCGAGGCCCGCTGCCACGCCTGCGGGCTGGAGTCGGGCGCCCGCGGGGAGCGACCGTCCTGCTGCGGCACGCGCGTCGCTCGCGCTCGTCGTACCATCGCAGGGTGACTGAGCAGCCTGCAGGGTGGTACCCGGATCCGTTCGCCGCCGTGCCCGGCGCGAGCCGCTACTGGGACGGCGAGCGCTGGACGAGTCACGCGCAGGCACCCATGCCCGAGCCGCAGCCCGTGCATCCGCAGCCGTCACGGCCGGAGCTCACTGCGCCGAGCCGCGGCTTCGGCTATGGGTCCGCCGGCCACCCAGATGCCTCCGAGCAGCGCATCGGGGGCGGCGAGATGCAGCTCGCGAGCTGGGGCCGTCGTGCCGGGGCCTACCTGCTCGACGCGATCCCCCTGGTCGTCCTCACGATGCTGCTGCTGCAGCTGCTCGGCGTGACCGACGCGCTGACGAGGGCGATCGAGGCGGAGGATGCCGCAGCGATCGATGCGGCGAACGCGATGGTGGCGGCGTTCAGCCCCACCGGCATGGCGATCACGGTCGCGAACCTGGCCTTCGCCGCGCTCTACAACATCGGCTTCCACGTCGCTCGGGGCGCGACCCCGGGGAAGATGCTCGTGGGCATCCGCGTGCGCCAGACCCAGCAGGATCGCAACCCGCAGCTCTCCGCGGCGAGCGTGCGGTGGCTCGTGCAGTTCGGACCGGGGGTGCTCAACGGCGTGCCGCTGCTCGGCATGCTCAGTGGCCTCTTCAGCATCGCCGACCACCTGTGGCCGATCTGGGACGCCGATTCGCAGGCACTGCACGACAAGGTCGGGCGCACGCTGGTGGTGCGGTCGCGCTAGCGATCAGCCGCCGAAGATCGCATCGCCGAAGATGATGACGAGGATCCCGGCGACGGCCAGCAGCACGCAGAAGCTCATCAGCACGACGCTGAGCACCGTCGACCCCGGCCGACGACTCTCGTAGGTGCGGATCCCGAGCGCGTAGATGAGCGGGATGCCGGCGCCCAGCAGCAGGCCGACGAGCAGCACCTGGATGACCGCGCTCGCAAGTGCTCCGAAGTCGAACTCCATCACAGGCCTCGCTTCTTGCGGTTCGCCTTGCGCTTGCGCTTGCGAGGTCGGGAGAGCGGTGCGATGTGGGAGGCGACGGCGCTGTACTCCCGGTCGATGCCGCGCTTGCGCTCGCGCTTCGGCTGCTCCCAATCGTCGGTGACGTTGTGGTGGCCGACGGGACTCATGCGCGAGCGCAGCCACATGGCCGTGCACGCGATGATGAGGATCGTGGTGACGACGATCGCACCCCAGAAGTTCCCGAACACGCCCGCGATGAACAGGCACACCGCGCCCACCGCGCCGGCAGCCGGCAGCGTGATGAGCCAGGCCACGAGCATCCTGCGAGCCACGCTCCAGCGCACCTTGACATCCTCGCGAGCCAGCCCGGAGCCGATCACGGAGCCGGAGGCGACGTGGGTCGTCGACAGCGGCAGCCCGAGGTGGCTGGAGGTGAGGATGATGGAGGCGCTGGAGAAGTCAGCGGCCATGCCCTGGCGCGGCGAGATGTCGACGATGCCCTTGCCGAGCGTGCGGATCACGCGCCATCCGCCCGTGTAGGTGCCCAGCGCGATCGCGACCGCGCAGGAGAAGCGCACCCAGAGCGGCATGTCCGACGACGAGTCGAGGGATCCGTGCGCCACCAGTGCGAGGAAGATCACGCCCATCGTCTTCTGCGCGTCATTGGTGCCGTGCGCGAGCGACATGAGCGAGGCCGCGCCGATCTGACCCCAGCGGAAGCTGCGCTGCTGCGCGCGCTCGCTGATCGTGCGGGTGACGCGCTGCACGAGCCAGGTGCCCCCGAACGCGACCACGGCCGCGATGACGGGAGCGAACAGCGCCGGGATGAGGATCTTCTGCGCGACGCCGCCCCACAGCACGCCCGAGATGCCGAGCGCAGCGACGGTGGCTCCGATGAGGCCGCCGAACAGCGCGTGGCTCGAGGAGGACGGCAGGCCGAACAACCAGGTGAGCACGTTCCAGACGATGGCGCCGGTGAGTCCGCACAGCACGATGAGCATGAGCTGCTCACCGTCGACTCCGGTGAGGTCGACGATGCCGCTGCCGACGGTGCGCGCCACCTCGATCGAGAGGAAGGCGCCGACCAGGTTCAGGATCGCAGACAGTGCGACGGCAGGCTTCGGCTTGAGCGCCCCGGTCGCGACCGAGGGAGCCATGGCGTTCGCGGTGTCGTGGAAGCCGTTCGTGAAGTCGAACGCGAGTGCGACGACGATGACGATGACGAGGATGGCGACTTCCGGCACCGCGCCAGTCTGCCACCCCGCGCGGTGTCGTGCGCGCGCCGGGGCCTTTTCCTCCGCATTCCGGCGGAGTCGCGCCTCCCACCGGCGGGGGATGCGCGGCATTCGCGACGTCCGTAGCGTCAGGAGCATGGACATCTCCATCCCGGAAGCGATCCTCCTGCTCGCCATCGACGACGAGACGGGCAAACCCGTCGTGAGCGACTCCGCCGTCGGCATGGCCTTCGCGGCGGGCGCCGCGGCGCAGCTCGTGCTGCAGGGCCGCATCCGGATCTCGGGCGTGGACGCCACCGACGCGAAGCCCGGCACGTTCGTGAGCGGCGACGGTCAGGCAGACGAGCGCCTCGAGCCGCTGGTCGAGCACCTCGTCGGCAGAACTCCCGAGGACGCCCTCGGCAAGATCGTCGGGTTCAACGGCCCGGGCGCTCCAGCGGGCAAGCTGCGCGCGCAGACGCTCGAGGACTTCGACGCTGCGGGGCTGCTCGCGCGCCGAGACCAGAAGCTGCTCGGCATCACCTTCGGCAGGCGCTGGGAGCGGGGTGCGCGCATCGAGGTCGAGGATGCGCTGCAGGCGCGAGCGCGGAAGATCCTGCAGGGCGTCGGTGCGACGGGCGACGCCTCGCCGGAGGCCGTGCAGCGCGACGCGGTGCTGGCCGCGGCGCTCGCGATCCTGCACACGGTCGAGGCACTGCCGAAGGTCTTCCCTGAGCTGCCCGAGGAGCAGGTGGTCGCGGCAGGCCAGGCACTGGCCGCGGACGACTGGGCGAGCGAGACGGTGCGCGACTCGCTCCAGGCCCTCGAGGGTGCCATGGTCGCGATCATGGTGACGACGGTCATCGTGCCGACGATCGTCACCAGCTGAGCGCCTACGGCCTGGTCACGCCCAGCCAGTAGAAGGACTGCGTGCCGAACGTGAGCGAGAAGCGGCCGTCCTCGGCGATGGTCGGGAAGGCGCCGCCGCCGAAGAGATCGTTGAGTCGGGAGCCTGCGAACATCGGCGCGTCGATGGTGACGTGCACCGGGTTGTGGCTGAACGAGAACACGCACAGCACATCCTCCGCGCGCGGGCCGTTGTAGGTGCCGTCGCCCTCGTAGGAGCGCACGAAGGCGAGCACCGCGTCGTTGTCGGTGTCGAGCACCGTGATGTCGCCGAGGCCGAACACGGGGTGCTGCCTGCGCACGTGCAGGACCGATCGCATCCAGTGCAGCAGGCTAGACGCCTGCGCCATCTGCGACTCGACGTTCACGGCGGAGTAGTGGTAGACGAGCGACTGCACCACGGGCAGGAAGAGCTTGCCGGGATCGGCGCTGGAGAATCCGGCGTTCCGATCCGGGGTCCACTGCATGGGCGTGCGGGATGCGTCGCGGTCGTCGAGCCAGATGTTGTCGCCCATGCCGATCTCGTCGCCGTAGTACAGGAACGGCGATCCCGGCAGCGAGAACAGCAGCGCGTTGGCGAGCTCGAGCTCCGCGCGCGAGTTGTCGAGCAGTGACGCGAGCCGGCGTCGCACACCGATGTTGGAGCGCATGCGCGGGTCGTAGGCGTACCAGCCGTACATCGCCTGCCGGTACTCCTCGCTGACCATCTCGAGCGTGAGCTCGTCGTGGTTGCGCAGGAACACGCCCCACGTCGCGCCCGGCGGCACGTCAACCTGCTCGGCCAGGATGCGCTTGAGCTCGACGGCGTTCTGCGCGCGCAACGAGTAGAAGATTCGCGGCATGGTCGGGAAGTCGAAGGCCATGTGGCACTCGGGCTCCTCGGCGGTGCCGAAGTAGGCGGCGGTCTCCGCCGGCCACTGGTTCGCCTCGGCGATGAGCACGCGGCCCGGGTACTCGTCGTCGACGATGCGGCGCAGCTTGCGGATGTACTCGTGCGTGGCGGGCTCCGACTCGCCGTTGCCGTCCTCCGACTCATACAGGTAGGGGATCGCGTCGAGCCGGATGCCGTCGACGCCCAGGTCGAGCCAGAACCGCAGCGTGTCCTCGATGGCCTCGTGCACGGCAGGGTTCTCGAAGTTCAGGTCGGGCTGGTGCGAGAAGAACCGGTGCCAGTAGAACTGCCGGCGCACGGAGTCGAACGCCCAGTTCGACTCCTCCGTGTCGACGAAGATGATGCGCACGTTGGGGTAGCCCTCGTCGGTGTCGCGCCAGACGTAGAAGTCGCCGTAGGGCCCCTCCGGGTCTTCGCGCGAGGCCAGGAACCAGGGGTGCTGGTCGGAGGTGTGGTTGATCGGCAGGTCGATCATCACGCGCATGTTGCGCGCGTGCGCCTCCGCGACGAAGTTGCCGAAGTCGTCGATCGTGCCGTACTCCGGGAGCACCGCCTTGTAGTCAGAGACGTCGTAGCCGCCGTCGCGCAGCGGCGACTGGAAGAACGGGGGCACCCAGATGCCGTCGATGCCGAGCCACTGCAGGTAGTCGAGCTTCGACGTCAACCCTTGGAAGTCGCCGAAGCCATCGCCGTTCGAGTCGACGAAGGAGCGCACCATGACCTCGTAGAACACCGCCTTGCGGTGCCACTCGTAGTCGAGCGTCAGCCCGGGCGCGTGCGAGGACTGGAGGGGGATGGGGGAGGTGAAGCTCACGGGCGCTCCTTGCCGGGGGCGGGTGCGGTGGATCGAGCGGCGGGCGTGCTGCGGTCGTTCCCCCACCACGCTAGCCGCATGCGCATGGAGCGCAACGTCATCGCGGCCGCGCCGTCGATGTGCGCACCACGAGCTCAGGGGCGTAGTTGGTGTGGGTGCGATCGGGCTCGGCACCCCTGGAGCCGTCCGGGTTGCGCTGCAGGGCGCCCATCATCCAGGCGACGACATCCTCGCCGTGCTGCGCCGGGTCCTGCCTGATGGTCGTCAGGCCGAGGGTCTTCGACGACGGGACATCGTCGACGCCGACGACGCTCAGCTCCTCCGGCACCCGGATGCCGAGCTGCTGCGCAGCGATCAGCACGGCGATCGCGACCTCGTCAGTGCCGGCGAAGATCGCCGTCGGAGGGTCCGGGGCCGCGAGCATCTCTCGGACTGCGCTGTGTGCGAGATCGAGGGTGGTCGGCACCGTCGGGACCGGTCGCGGTCGCAGGCGGTGCTTCGCGATCACCGCTTGGAACGATCGTTGACGGCGGTCGGAGGAGGAGGCGTCGAAGGGCTGCACCTCGGTGGCGCTCGCGATGTGCAGCAGATCGGTGTGGCCGAGCTGCACGAGGTGCTCGGTCGCGAGCTCCGCAGCGGCGTCGTCGTCGAGGCTGAACGATCGCGTGTGCGGCGTGGGCTCGCCGACCGTGGCGACCGGGATGCCGAGGTCGGCAAGGCGCGCCAGGTCGTCGCCCACGAGGCTCCAGGTGATGGTGACCAGCCCATCGACCTCTCCGCGTCGCATGAAGCGCTCGAACTTCTCGTGCCCGCCGCGGCCGAGCGTGCCGAGGTCGTAGAGCAGCAGGTCGTGCTCATGCGCATCCGCGGCCTGCGCGATGCCGTGCAGCACGCTGCCGAAGTACCACCGGTCGACCGACGGGGTCAGCACGCCGATCGTCCTGGTCATGCCGGTCGCGAGCCTGCGGGCGGCGCCGGAGGCTCGGAACCCGAGCTCCGCCGCGGCACGCTGCACGCGCTCGCGGGTCGCGGGCGAGACGGCGCCCGCACCGGAGAGGGCGCGCGACGCGGTGGCCTTGGAGACGCCCGCGACGCGGGCGACGTCGTCGAGTCGTGGCATCGCTCCCTCCGTCCCCGCGTGGATCGCGGCTCGCCCTGCCGGCTGGAACCGGTTCCGACGATAGTCGCCCCTGGCGCCGCGAACCGCGGGCCTTCGCGGCGATCGTTGCCGAATCGCAACCTCGGAATGCGCGACACCATGACGCGCGGTGCGCTACCGTCGCACGCAATGGAACCGGTTCCGGTTTCGGTTCTCGGCACGACGCGGTGCGCTCCGTGCGGCGCGTGTCGAAGGCACTGAGCGAAGGAGTTCACGTGAAGCACGCACGCAGGATCGCGATGCCGCTAGGCATCGCTGGCGTCGCAGCGCTCGCCCTCACCGGGTGCGTCGGCGACGAACCGACCGACCCCTCTGCAGCGCCGGGCGGCGGCGCAGAGCCTGCCGCCGGCTGCGAGGCCTACGCCGACTACGGCACCTTCGACGGCGCATCGGTCGACATCTACGGCACGATCCTCGACGTCGAGGCCGATCGGCTCAACGAGTCGTGGTCCGAGTTCAGCGAATGCACCGGCATCGAGATCGTCTACGAGGGCTCCACGGAGTTCGAGGCGCAGATCAACGTGCGCGTGCAGGGTGGCAACCCGCCCGACCTCGCGATCTTCCCGCAGCCGGGCCTCTTGGCATCCGTCGCCGGCACGGGCAGCGTGCTCGAAGCCCCCGAGTCGGTCGCCGCGAACGCGCAGGAGTTCTGGACCGAGGACTGGCAGAACTACGGCACGGTCGATGGCACGTTCTACGCCGCGCCGCTGATGGCGAGCGTCAAGGGCTTCGTCTGGTACTCGCCGTCCGTCTGGGCCGAGAACGGCTGGGAGGTGCCGACGACGCTCGACGAGCTCGACGAGCTCTCTGCCACGATCGCGAGCTCCGAGACCATGAAGCCCTGGTGCGTGGGCTTCGGCTCCGGAGAGGCGACCGGCTGGCCGGGCACCGACTGGGTGGAGGACTACGTGCTGCGCACCGCTGGTCCGGATGTCTACGACCAGTGGATCGCGCACGAGATCCCGTTCGACGACCCCGCCATCGTGGACGCAATGAACCGCGTCGGCGACCTGATCAAGAACCCCGACTACGTCAACGGCGGCATCGGCGATGTCTCGACGATCGCCACGACCGACTTCGGCGTGGCCGGACTCCCCGTGCTCGACGCTGAGTGCGCGATGCACCACCAGGCCTCGTTCTACGAGGGCTTCTGGGGCGATGGCGTGACGGTCGCCGAGGACGGCGACGTGTGGGGCTTCATCCTCCCGGGCACGGAGGCTGACGCGGCGGCGGTCACCGGCGGTGGCGAGTTCGTCGGCGCGTTCAGCGACGACGAAGAAGTGGTCGCCGTGCAGACCTATCTCTCGAGCGCGGAGTGGGCCAACAGCCGCGTCTCGCTCGGCGGCGTGATCTCTGCGAACTCGGGGCTCGACCCCGCCAACGCCTCGAGCGCGCTGCTCACCTCTGCGGTTGAGACGCTGCAGAACCCGGAGACGACCTTCCGCTTCGACGGGTCGGACCTGATGCCCGGCGCCGTCGGTTCAGGCACCTTCTGGACGGCGATGGTCGACTGGGTCTCCGGCGCCGACACCGAGACGGTGCTCAGCCAGGTCGAATCCAGCTGGCCGTAAGAACTCGCCGATGCCGGTGCGGGGGCGACGATCGCCGCCCCCGCACCGGCATCCACCGGAGGTGACGAATGACCACGATGGATCTGCTCGGCAAGCTGCTGCAGGGAGTCGTCGGCCTGGCGGCGTTCGGCGTCGTCATGGCGCTGCTGCTGGCCTTCCTCGACCGTCCTGAGGACAAGCCGCGCGCCGCGACCTGGCGGGCGGCACTCACGCAGGGCCTGCGGCCTCGCCTCATCATCATCGGCGTGCTGGTGCTGCTCGCGCTGCTCGGCCGGCTGCTCTACGGCGTCGTCTCCTGGGTGACGCAGGAGCTGACGAACACGCTCATCATCGTGGCGATCGCCGGCGTGGCCCTGGTCGTGCTCCAGTGGCTGCTCGAGCGTCTGCTGCAGCCCGCGAGCCCGGCCGTGCGCTCCGCCGTGCTGCGCACCATCGGTGCCGCTGCCGTCGCCGCGGTCGCGATGGTGGCGTCCTTCGCCGAGCGCATCGCGCTGCTCGACTGGGTCACCCCCGCCCTCGTGCTCGCGGCGAATCTCGTCGGCTGGCCGGTCGCTGCCGCGCTGCTTGTGACTGCCGCGCTCGCCTTCGCGCGCCACCGCATGCGTCGCCAGGGGCGTCTGATCGTCTGGCTGCTCGCCGCGGTCGCCGTGGTCGTGATCGCACTGGTGCTCGAGCAGGGCCGCGAGCAGCCGATCGGTGTCTGGCCGTGGGCGGGCGCGCTCGCGCTCAGCGTCCTCGGCGTGCTCGGCTACCTCGCCGATCGGGACGAGGATTCGAAGCCGATGCTCGTCTTCATCGTGCCCGCCGCGCTGCTGCTGTCGATCGGCCTCATCTACCCGGCGATCCGCACGACGCTGCTCGCCTTCACCGATCGCACCGGTGCGTTCATCGGTCTGGACAACTTCGTCTGGATGTTCACGCAGCGCGAGGCGCTCATCACGCTCGCCAACACGGTCGCCTGGGTGGTGCTCGTGCCGCTGCTGTCGACGGCGGTCGGGCTCGCGTACGCGGTCTTCATCGACAAGAGCCGTGGAGAGCGCTTCTACAAGATGCTCGTCTTCATGCCCATGGCGATCTCGTTCGTCGGTGCGAGCATCATCTGGAACTTCATGTATGCCTATCGCGGTGCGGCGCAGGAGCAGATCGGACTGGTGAACCAGCTGATCGTGCTGTTCGGCGGCGAGCCGCAGCAGATCCTGCAGAACAGCCCGTGGAACACGCTCGCGCTGATCATCGTGATGATCTGGATCCAGACGGGCTTCGCCATGGTCGTGCTCTCAGCGGCGATCAAGGGTGTGGCGACCGAGCAGCTCGAAGCGGCCGAGATCGATGGCGCGAATCCATGGCAGCGGTTCACGAACGTGACCGTGCCCGGCATCCGCACCTCGATCGTGGTGGTGGTCACCACGATCTCCATCGCGACGCTCAAGGTGTTCGACATCGTCCGCACGATGACGGCCGGCAACTTCGACACCTCCGTGATCGCGAACGAGATGTACACGCAGGCGTTCCGCTCCGGCGAACCCGGCCGCGGCGCCGCCCTGGCGCTGATCCTGTTCCTCATGGTGCTGCCGATCGTCGTCTACAACATCCGCGTCCTGAACCAGCAGAAGGCGATCCGATGAGTCAAGTCGCAGTGACCCCAGACCCCGAGATCACGCCGGATCGGGCGGCTCCCGCGGTCACGACGCGCGCCGGTCGTGTCAAGCGCCGGCTGACGAGCCCGTGGGCGACGATCGCGGCGCTGGTGATCGCGGTGCTGTGGACGATCCCGACCTTCGGCCTGCTGCTGTCGTCCTTCCGGCCGGCCGATCAGATCGCGACGACCGGCTGGTGGACGTTCTTCTCGAACCCGGAGCTGACGCTCGACAATTACACCGAGGTGCTGTTCTCCGGGTCGGCGAGCTCGCCGCAGCTCGGCGAGTACTTCGTGAACTCGCTCATGATCGCGATCCCGGGGTCGATCATCCCGCTCGTCCTGGCATGCCTCGCGGCCTACGCCTTCGCGTGGGTGAAGTTCCGCGGATCGTCGACGCTGTTCGTGATCGTCTTCGCGCTGCAGATCGTGCCGCTGCAGATGGCGCTCATCCCTCTGCTGCAGCTGTTCGTCACCTTTGTGCAGCCGTTCCAGAACGCGCTGCACCAGGCTGTGCCGTTCATCAGCGACAAGCAGTTCATGCCCGTCTGGATCGCCCACGCGATCTTCGGGCTGCCGCTGGCGATCTTCCTGCTCCACAACTTCATCTCTCAGATCCCCGGAGAGGTCATCGAGGCCGCGCGCGTGGACGGTGCCGGTCACGGTCAGATCTTCTTCCGCATCATCCTGCCGCTGGCGATGCCGGCCATCGCATCGTTCGGCATCTTCCAGTTCCTGTGGGTGTGGAACGATCTGCTGGTCGCGCTGGTCTTCTCCTCCGGCACACCGGATACCGCGCCGCTCACGCAGCGGCTGGCAGAGCTCGCGGGATCCAGAGGGGAGAACTGGGCGCGGCTCACGGCGGGTGCGTTCGTGTCGCTCATCGTGCCGCTCATCGTCTTCTTCGGTCTGCAGCGGTACTTCGTCCGAGGACTGCTGGCGGGCTCGGCGAAGGGCTGATCGGGGCGGCCTACTCGGTGAGGGCCCGGTGCACCGGCACCACTGCCGCAGCGCTCCACGCCTGTGGCCGGCATGACGCCGGGTAGGAGACGGGGCTCGACACCTCGACCGCCGCGAAACCGGCGAAGAGCTCGGGCATGCGCCCGTCGAACGCGTCGGCCGCGCGCAGCAGCTGCTGGGCGAGCAGGCGCGCCTCGACGGCGAGGCCCGCGCGCAGCATCCCCTCGATGACGACCCCGGTGTCGTGCGGCCAGACCGAGCCGCAGTGGTAGGACAGCGGCCAGTAGCCGCCCTGATCGCTCGCCATCGTGCGGAGCCCGAAGCCCGAGGCGAAGCGATCGTCGACGAGCAGTCGCGCGATCTGGGCCTCCTCGTCAGCGGTGAGCAGGGTCGTGCCGATCAGCTGGCCGATGTTCGAGGACTTGCTGTCGACGGGAGTTCCTCTGCCGTCGAGTGCGATGGCGGGGTAGCGCTCGCCCGCGCGCTCGACCCAGAACGCGTCGCGGAAGCGGGTGCGCATCGTCTCCGCCCATGCACGCCACTCGGCGCCGTCCTCTCCCAGCGCTTCGAGGAGCTCGGCGGCTGCTGCGGCTGCCTGGCAGGCCTGCGCCTGCACCTCGCACAGCGCAATGGGGCCCTCAGCGATGCGGCCGTCGCGGAACCGGATGGAATCTCCCGAATCCTTCCAGCCCTGGTTCGCGAGGCCCGTGCCGGACTCGTCGATGTACTTCAGGAACCCGGAGTCGTCGGGGCTCGACGAGTCGCGCAGCCAGGCGAGGGCTGCATCCAGTGCCGGTCGGAGCTCGCGCACGGTCTCGAGGCCGAGACCCGCCTGCCACGCTCGGTGCAGCAGCACGATCCACAGCGGGGTCGCGTCGATCGTGCCGTAGTAGACCGGCGGCAGCGCGATGCCCTCGCCCGGCATCGAGAAGGTGCCCTGTCGAATCTCATGCAGGATCTTTCCGGGCTGCTCTGCGGATCCGGGGTCGACGACCGAGCCCTGCCGTACCGCGAGGGTGCGCAGGGTGCCCAGTGCGACGTCGAGCGACAGCGGCAGCAGCAGCCTGGCCGTGATGAGGGTGTCGCGGCCGAACAGCGTCATGAACCAGGGGGCGCCCGCGGCGGGGAACGGCCCCTGCCCGGCATCGAGCAGCATCGCCTGTAGATCGTCGATCGCGCGGGCCGACCAGCGGTCGAGGGCGGCGTCGCCGCTGGGCGGCAGCGGCTGGATGCCGCGGGCTGCCGCGGGGCCGACCACCGTCGTGGGGTCGGCGATGCCGAGCTCCAGCTCCGCCTCGGCTGAGCCGCCCGGGGGCACTGCGAGGCTCCAGCTCGCACGCACCCGGTCGCCGTCCCGCTCGATCGCGGCATCCGTCGCCCGCAGCGTCAGGCTGCGCGTGCCGTCGCCCGCCTGCAGCCCTCCGTCGCGCTCGCGCCACGTCAGCACGACCGGTGCGGGCAGCCCCGCCTTGACGCTCGAGAGCTCGGCGAGCGAGACCTCGAGCCGCAGTTCGACGGGCGCGGTGATGGGTTCGTCGAGGCCGTTGCGGACGCGCACCCGCTCGACCACGCGGCCGGCGGCGACCTCCCGCCTCCGCTCGACCAGCACACGCGGATCCGGTGTCTCGTCGTCGACCGCGCGGGCGACACCGTGGAAGACGGCGCTGTCGGCGCCGCGCGACGTGCCGATGGTCTCCAGCGGCTCGCCTGCGATGCGCAGGCCCAGCGCGCGCACATAGCGCCAGTCGCCGTGGAAGATGCCGTGGATCGGAGCTGCACCCATGTCGCCGGCGTCGTCGGACCACGCCTGCGTCGGTGCCGCCAGCACCACCAGCGCGTCGTTCAGCAGCGGCTGCCCGCCGCGCTCGTCGTGCTCAGCTGCGCTGCTCATCCTTGGCCTCCGACTGGGGTTCCCATCCGACCATGCACACGCTACCGTCACGATTGGAACGATCCAATAGCGGGTCGACGATCGGTGGGATCCGATCGCGCACGAAGGAGTGACCATGGGCACGAAGACCCTTGCCGATGTCGCGGCGCACGCCGAGGTGTCCGTGCAGACGGTCTCCAATGCGCTCAACAACCCGGCGCTGCTCAAGCGCGAGACGCTCGAGCGCGTGCTGCTCGCGGTCGAGGCGCTCGGCTACGCACCGAACGTGCAGGCTCGGCGGCTCCGGCAGCGCACGGTCGCGACGATCGGCGTGCGCATCGAGCCCATCACCGACAACATCGCCTCCTCGCTGCTGGACCGGTTCCTGCACGAGCTGACGGCCAGGGCCGACGAGCGCGGCGAGCACGTGATGCTGTTCACGGCGACCTCCGGAGAGGAGGAGGTGCGCAAGATCGGCGAGCTCGCCCGACAGCGCGCCGCCGACCGCTTCGTGCTCACCTCGACGCACGCCGGTGACCCGCGAATCGCGGCGCTGCTGGCATCCGACATGCGCTTCGTCGCCTTCGGGCGGCCGTGGAGCCCGGCACCGACGCACTCCTGGGTGGATGTCGACGGCGCAGCGGGCGTCGGCGAGGCAACCGAGGCGCTCATCGACGCCGGGCACCGGCGCATCGGCTTCCTCGGCTGGCCGCGCGGCAGCGGTTCGGGCGACGACCGCAGGCTCGGCTGGGCCCGCGCGCTGCGGCAGCGACTCGGCTTCGACGAGGCGATGCTCGAGACGCTCACCGCGCGCTGCGAGGATCGTCCCGATGAGGCTGTCGCCACCGCCCAGCGGCTCATCCAGCTGGGCGCCGACTCGCTCGTGTGCGCCTCCGACTCGCTCGCCGCCGGGGCGATCGGTGCGGCCATGCAGCTCGGCTGCAGCCTGCCGGTGATCGGCTTCGACAACACCTCGCTGGCAGCAGGCATCGGGTTCTCCAGCATCGACCAGAGCCTGGGCGATGTCGCGTCGGCAGCGCTGACCGCGATCGACGACGACGCGCCGTTCAGCACCTCCATCGTCCGGCCGCAGCTGGTGCGGCGAGACCACCCACGGTGGGGGATCGCCCCCGCCGCATCCACCCCCTGAAAGGAACGACCATGCGACACAGCAAGCTGGGCGGCGCGGCCCTCGCAGGCGCCCTGGCCCTCGCCCTGGCATCGTGCTCGGGCGGCAGCAGCGACCCCGGCTCCTCCGAGGAGCCGGGCGCCGGGGGCGAGAGCCTCACCATGCTCATCGGCTCCTCCGGGGAGGCCGAGACGGCCGCCGTCCAGGCAGCAGCAGACGCCTGGGCAGCGGAGTCGGGCAACGAGGTGGAAGTGATCGCCGCGTCCGATCTCAATCAGGAGCTCGCCCAGGGCTTCGCGGGCGACTCGGCGCCGGACGTGTTCTACATGGGCTGGGATCAGTTCCAGACCTACGCGAGCGACGGCTTCCTCGAGCCCTATGCGATGAACCTCGAGAACGCGGATGCCTTCTACCCGGCGCTCGTCGATGCGTTCTCGTACGACGGCGAGTTCGTCTGCGCGCCCAAGGACTTCTCGACGCTGGGGCTCGTCATCAACACCCAGCTGTGGACGGATGCGGGCCTGACCGATGCCGACATCCCCACCGACTGGGCGTCGCTGCAGTCGGCGGCGGAGACGCTCACGAGCGGCGACACCGTCGGGTTGTCGATGGGCGCGGAGTACGCACGCGTCGGCGTGTTCATGGAGCAGGCGGGCGGCGGCCTGATGGACGGCGACAGCGTGACGGCGGATTCGCCGGAGAACGTCGAGGCGCTCGAGTACGTGCAGGGCCTGCTCGACGCCGGCGTGCTCGCGTGGCCGGCCGATCTCGGTGCCGGCTGGGGCGGCGAGGCCTTCGGCAACGGCTCGGCCGCAATGGTGATCGAGGGACCGTGGATCCGCGGCGCGCTCGAGAACGACTTCCCGGACGTCGAGTTCCAGGTGGCCGAACTGCCCGCCGGACCCGCCGGTTCCGGCACGTTCACGTTCTCGAACTGCTGGGGCATCCCGGAGGGCCAGGAGACCGCTGCGACCGCTCAGGAGCTCGTCGCGTTCCTGACGAGCGATGAGCAGCAGCTGGAGTTCTCGGCTGCCTTCGGCGTGATCCCCTCCACCGAGTCGGCCGCGGCGACGTACGCCGAGACCTACCCGGAGAACGCCGCCTTCGTCGCTGGTGCCGACTATGCGGTGAGCCCCGTCGCCTTCGCTGGCGCGGCGGATGTCGTGGGCGAGTTCAACAATGCGATCACGACCCTGCAGGGCGCGGACGCCCAGGCGGTGCTCGACCAGGTGCAGTCGCAGCTGGAGGCAGCGTCCGAAGCCTCGCAGGGCTGACGGGCGGCACGTCATGACGACCGCGTCCGCTCCGGCGCCGCTCACGCGGCGCCGGAGCGCGCCCCGGGCGCCGCTGCGGCGGCGCACGACCCGAGGCAGTGAGTCGGCCGCCGGCTGGCTCTTCACGCTGCCGGCGCTCATCATCATCGGCGTCTTCCTGATCGCGCCGATCGCGCTCGCGCTCTGGGTGTCGTTCACCGACTGGAACGGCCGCAACTCACCGCTGTTCAACGACAGCGTCGACGTGGTCGGTCTCGACAACTATGCCTCGATCACCACCGACGACTCGCTGACCCGCGAGCTGTTCGGCCGCACCATCCGCAACACCGTCTTCTTCGTGGCGTTCGTGGTGCCGCTGCAGACGGCGCTCGCGCTGTTCCTCGCGGTGCAGGTGAATCGGCGCATGCTGCAGGCCAAGGGCTTCTTCCGCACCGCGTTCTACTTCCCGTCCGTCACCTCGTCCATCGCCATCACGGGTGTGTTCCTCTTCCTGTTCGGCGCGACGGGCGTCGTCAACCGCATCCTCGCGATGCTGAGCATCGACGGCCCCAACTGGTTCGCCGACCCCAGCGGCATCTTCCACAGGCTGCTTGCGCTCGTGGGCGTCAGCGGGCCGCCTCCCGGCTGGGACGAGCCCGGGTTCTTGGGCGTGAGCGCCTGGGAGTGGGCTGCCGGCCCCTCGGTCGCGATGAGCGTGCTCATCACGCTGGTGATCTTCACCACCTCCGGCACCTTCATGCTGCTGTTCCTCGCCGGTCTGCAGACCATCGGCGCCGAGGTCGGCGAGGCTGCCGTGATGGACGGCGCGGGTCCGATCCGCACGTTCTTCTCGGTGACCCTGCCGATGCTCAAGCCGACGCTGTTCACCGTCCTGACCCTCGGGCTGATCGGCACCTGGCAGGTGTTCGACCAGATCTACCTGACGCGTGGGACGCCGGCGGCGCCGACGCTGTCCAGCCCCGCCTACATGGCCTTCGAGCAGGCGTTCACGAACAACGAGCCGGGCATCGCAGCCGCCATCGCATTCGTGCTGTTCCTCATCATCATCGCCATGACCCTCATCCAGCGATGGGTGCTTGCCGACCGCGACCAGCCCCGTGGCGAGCGTCGCCGCCGTCGCCGCGCCATCGCCGGCGGCTCGGCGGCCGCGGCGACCGCGCACGTGCGGGCAGCGCCGACCGGACGGGGGGCACCATGAAAGAGCGCGTCACCGGTGGACTGATCACCGGCTACGTCATCCTCACCGTCCTGGCGCTCGTCTACATCTACCCCTTCATCATCGCGATCAGCGGGTCGTTCAAGACCGACGCCGAGGCGAACGCCGACCCCATGGCGCTCATCCCCGAGACGTTCACCTTCGCCGCCTACGAGCGGCTCTTCCAGGGCGACCTGCCGCTGTGGGCGGCCAACTCGGCGTTCATCACGATCGTCGTGACCGTCTTCAGGGTGTTCTTCGACTCGCTCGCCGGCTACGCGCTGTCTCGCTTGCGCTTCAAGGGCCGCAGCGCCATCTTCGCGCTGTTCATCGCGGTGCTCGCGGTGCCGTCGGTGGTGCTGATGATCCCGCGCTTCCTGGTGCTGAAGGAGATGGGGCTGTACGACACCTATGGCGGCATGATCATCCCGCTGCTGTCGACCGCCGCCGGCATCTTCATCATGAAGCAGTTCTTCGACTCGATCCCGGCGTCGATCGAGGAGGCGGCGCGGATCGACGGCGCGGGCGTCTTCCGCATCTTCTGGTCGGTGACGCTGCCGATGGCCACGCCGGCGCTGATCACGCTCACGATCCTGTCGTTCCAGGGCTCGTGGAACGAGTTCGCGCACTTCGTCGTCGCGAGTCAGAGCCCAGAGCTGCGCACCCTCACCACCGGTGTGGGCTCGCTCGTCTCCGGCCAGCTGGGCTCCGGCACGCAGTTCCCGCTCAAGCTGGCTGCCGCGGTGCTCATGACGATCCCGGTCGCGATCGTGTTCCTCATCTTCCAGCGACGCATCATGTCGACGACGGAGGGCGGCGAGAAGGGCTAATCGAGAGCGCTCGGCGCCGACGGCACGAGGTGCAGGTGCGCGCGCGACCTGCTCGGCGCAGGCGGCGTGGAGCGCATCGGAGCGTCGACCGAACGGTGTGCTACCAGGCCGACGACCGCCGCGACCCGGTCGTGCGGCCGCGTGCTGGCGGAGCCCTCGAGCAGGGCCGTGCGGACGGGGATCACAGCGGCGGATGCCCAGGCGTGCGGCGAGCACGCGGCCGGGTGCGGTATCGGCACCGGGGTGTCCTCCATGCCGTAGCCCGCGTAGACCTCCGGCATCCGGCCGTCGAAGGTGCCAGCGGCTCGCTCGAGCTGCTCGGCGAGGTTCCGTGCCTCGTCGCCGAATCCGGATCGCAGCAGCCCTTCGATCGCGATGGCGGTGTCGTGCGGCCAGATCGCGCCGCAGTAGTGGGCGAGCGGCCAGTAGCGGTCTGCATCCGTGGCCATGGTGCGCAGTCCGAAGCCGGAGGAGAGCCGATCGTCGAGCAGCAGTCGCGCGACGGTCTCCTCCTCGCCGCGATCGAGCAGGGTCGTGCCGATGAGCTGGCCGATGTCGCTCACGAGCGTCTCGAACGGCCGGCCTCGAGCGTCGAGGGCCATGGCAGGGAATCGGATGCCCTCGTGCTGCACCCAGAACTGTGCGCGGAACCGCTCGCGCAGCCGCCTGGCCCAGAGACGCATCGGTTCGCCATCGTCACCGAGCGCGTCGAGCAGCCGTGCCGCGCCGACCGCAGCACGGCACGCGAGACCCTGCACCTGCGCGGTCGCGACGCCGACCTCGTCCGTGCTGCAGCGCATGCCGGCGGCATCATCCGTCCAGTGCTTGCCAGCGACACCCATGCCGCGCTCATCGGTGCAGGCCAGGAAGCCGTCGCCCGTCGCCGCTCGCATCCAGGCGAGCGCCGCATGCAGCGCGGTGCGCAGCTCCCGCACGGTCTCGAGCGGCATCCCCGCCTCCCAGGCATCGTGCAGCAGCACGATCCAGAGTGGGGTCGCATCGGTCGACCCCGCGTAGACGGGCGGTGCTTCGACGCCCGGTCGGAGGGCATCCGTCACGCCCTGCTGCATCGAGTGCAGGATGCGCCCGGGCTGCTCACCCGTGACCGGGTCCAGCTGCACACCCTGACGCGCTGCGAGCGTGCGCAGCGTGCCCTCGGCGAGCCCGGTGCTGATCGGCAGCAGCAGCCTGGACGCGATCAGCGCGTCGCGCGCGACCAGCGTCATGTGCCAGGGCGCTCCCGCGGCGGGGAACGCGCCGTGGCCGGCGTCGAGCGAGAGGTTGTCGAGATCGGCCACGGCGCGCTTCATCCAGCGGTCCAGCGCCGGGCGGCCAGAGCGGGGCAGCTCGTCAGCGAGCGGCGGGCCGTCCGTGCCGTGCAGCACGAGGCTCGAGTCGATGAGCTCCAGCTCGAGCGTGATGCCGAACCAGTCGTCGTGCGCGACGTGCACCTCCTGCGCCACGACGATGCGGTTGCCGTCGATGCGCAGGTGCCCGCCGCGGCTGCGAGCTCGGAGGGTGCGGGTGCCGTCGGTGACGAGCACTTCGTCGCCCTCCATCTCGAGTGAGATCGGGACCGGTGCCGGGCTGCCGGCTCGCACGGAGGCGACGGGGGTGAACGCGACCTCGCACGAGAGCTCGATCACCGCGTCGATCGCTTCGCCCCCGCCGTTGACGAGCGTCACGCGCTCCGTGACGGCACCGCCGGCGACCTCGCGCATCCGCTCGATCGTGACGCGGGAACGGGGGCGCCCGGTCTCGGGGTCGAGCGGAACCGCGCGGAAGATGAACCAGTCGGGATCCTCGGAGGTCGAGATCGGCGCGACCGGAAGCCGATCGATCAGCAGCTCGAGGCCTGTGACATAGCGCCAATCCCCGTGGAAGACGCCGTGGGCGCCGCCGGTCATCGTGCCGTCCTGCGCCGACCAGACCTGCGTCGGCGCCGCAAGCGCGACGAGCTCCCGGTGGAGGAGCGGCACGTGCACTCCACTGCCGACGGGCTCTGCGCGCATGGGCCCTCCGATCGTTGGACGAGGCTGATTCCACGCTAACCACGGCCCCTCGACGGGCGCCGAAGGGCGACTCAGGCTTGGCCTTCGACTTCCTCAGTCGTCGGTGCGCAGCCCGAGGAGATCCTCGGTCGCCTAGGGCGTGGGCGTGCGCGCGTCGTAGGCGAGGAAGGTGCGCTGCGCCCGCGTGAGCACGGCGATCAGCACGATGATGACGATGCCCCCGAAGAGCTGCGGCGCCCAGAGCGCGACGAGCGTCGCGGTGGCACCGGCGTAGAGATCGCCGACGCGAGGGCCGCCCGCGACGACCACCATGAACAGGCCCTGCGTGCGACCGCGCATGTCGTCCGGTGCCGCGGTGAGCATCATCGTGGAGCGGAAGATGGCGCTGATCTCGTCGCTCGCGCCCATGCCGGCGAGTGCCACGGCGGCGACGGCCAGGGCGACCCACGAGACGTTCGGCCACTCCGGGCCGACCGGCCCGCCCCACCCCAGCGTCGTCGCCAGGATCACGGCACCGAGCAGCGCGACGCAGCCGCCGTAGATCTGGATCGACCTGGCGATCGCGATGCCGTGCCGGTGCACGTGCGCGACGGGTCCGGAGAAGACGCTCGCGAGCAGGGTGCCGACGGCCGCCGCCGCGGTCAGCACACCGACGGTCACGGGCCCGCCGCCGATCGCGAACGCCGCGACCGCCGGCAGCAGCGCGAACGGTCGACCGAAGGTCATGGCGACGATGTCGACCAGGAACGACATGCGGATGTTCGGGGCCTGGCGCAGGAAGCGCGCACCGTCGCGCAGCGACTGCAGCCCCGGGCGGACCACCACGCCCAGCGGTGGCAGCTTCGGCAGTCCGACGACGCCGAGGAAGCCGGCGCTGAACAGCACCGCGTCGATCGCGAAGGTGTACGGCAGGCCGACCGCCGCCACCAGCACGCCGGCCGAGGCGGGACCGACCGTGAGCATGATGCCCATCGCGATGCCGTTGAGCGCGGCGGCGCGAGAGATGAGGTGCTCCGGCAGCAGGCGGGGCGTGACGGCACTGCGCGTGGCGCCCGAGATGGTGGCCGCGACGGTGTTGATCGTGGTCAGCACGTAGAAGGGCCACACGAGCGCGCGCTCGCCGTCGGCGATCAGGGCGGCATCCCATGCCGAGAGCGCCACGAGCCCCAGCACGGCGGTCCAGCCCGTGAGGCTGGAGATCATGAGCACGAGACGCCGGTCGAAGGCATCCGCGAGCATCCCGCCCCACAGGCCCGCGACCACCATCGGCACGAGCGCGACGCCGCCGACCAGCGCGACCATCATGGTGCTCTGGGTCATGTCGAAGATCTGCAGGCCGACGGCCACGATCGTCATCTGTGCGCCGATGCCGCTGATGGCGTTGCCGATCCACAGCCGCGCGAACGCCGGGGATGCCTTGAGCGGTGTCAGGTCGACGAAGCGGCGTCGCCTGCCGGGCTCGTCGGGCCCGACCAGCGGCGTCGGCGGCAGGATCGCGTGATCACCGGTCGGCGTGCTCTCTGTCACGAGCCCGACGTCCCGGGGCCAGACTTCCCGGGGCCCGAGACGGGCCCCGGCGCTGGGGTCGCGGTCGAGGCCCGAAAGGGCCTCGACCCAAAGCTGCACCGCGCAGTCACGCGATGCGATCGATGCCGTACAGGGCGTCGATCGCGGAGAGGAAGTCGTCGTGACGTCCTTCTGCCGCGAGCTCGCGCGCTCGCACGGTGGGCCGGTGCAGCAGCACGCCCGCGAAGTGGCGCAGTGCCTGCTCGGCGGCCCGGCGCTCCGCCTCGCTGCCGCGCTTGGCGACGCGGTCGAGCTCGGCCTCCATGGCGTCCTCGACGTGCTGCCGGAGCGCCGCGATCGCGGGCCCGACCTGGTGCTCCGCCGTGCCGCGCTCGAAGCGACGCGCCGCCTTGCGCACCAGGTCGCGCGCGTGATCGGTCGCGGTGAGGTGCTCGAGCGGCGCGTGCAGGCGGATCGTCTCGAGGTCGAGCAGCTCGACGCCGTGCACCCCGGCGACATCCGGGTCGACGTTGCGCGGCAGGCCCATGTCGATCACGAGCTGCGCCGCGCGACCGTGCTCGACCGGGCAGTGCGCCCCCGGCTCGAGCGTGCCCGCATCGATGGGGCAATCGGTCGCCGTCCCGGCCGTGGGTTGCGGCGCGGCGGCGTGCGGCCTGCCCTCGGAGACGGGGCAGCCGGATCCGCTCCGGATCTCGGATCCGGGGAATGCGTGCGTTGCGGCGAGCTGCGCGCGGCCGGCCGTCAGCAGCGCGGCATCGACCACGAAGCGGTCGGAGCTCGTGCACGTGACGATCACGTCTGCGCTCGCCGCTGCCAGTGCAGCCTCGCGCCCGTCGACGTGGCCGATGGCGTGGCTCCTCGCGAACCCGTCGCCGCGCTCGGAGGGGCTCCACACCTCGATGTGCGTGGCGCCGCGGCGGCGCAGCTCGGCGAGCGAGACGCCCGCGAAGCGCCCGGTGCCGACGAGCAGCACGCGAGTGTCGGTGAAGTCCACGCGAGCACTGGCCAGATCGAGCGCGAGGCGCACGATCGAGCGTCCGGCCTCGCTGATGCCGGTGCGGTTCTTGATGCCGCGCTGCGTCTCCGAGGCGCGCTGGAACAGCCGTTCGAGGTGGGGGCTGGTGGTGCCGGCCCGCTGCGCGGAGGCGAGCGCGCGGCGCACCTGCCCGGCGATCTCGCCCTCACCGACCACGACCGACTCCAGGCCGGCAGCCACCGAGAAGAGGTGCTCGGCCGCCTGTGACTGCGCGAGCGGCTCGAGGGCCTCGGGCTGGTGGGAGCCGAGTGCCGCCGCGGCCGCCGATCGCGCGATCGCGGCCGCTTCCGTCGCATCGACGTCCGCGTGCACGTCGAGGTAGACCTCGAAGCGGTTGCAGGTCGAGACGACCACCGCGCCATCGACATCCGGATGCGCAGCGAAGGCGGTGGGGAGCTGTGCTGCATCGGCGGTCGACAGAGCCTCGAGGGCAGTGAAGTCGGCGTTCTTATGGCTCGCCGTGAGGCAGATCAGCACTGACCCATCCTACCGGCTGCGCAATGCATAGCCGATTGCTGGCGGCAGGATGCGCTCGGCGCTGAGCGAACACGCGGAAGGTGGGAGAATGGCATCGATGTCGACGCTCCGTGAAGACCACCCGCTCAACACCCGCACCGGTGCATCGCGCCTGGTGCGGGCATACCGCGGCGATCGCCCCGACGTCACCCCTGTCTGGTTCATGCGACAGGCCGGCCGCTCGCTGCCCGAGTATCGCGAGCTGCGAGCCCGCACCGACGGCCCCGCGCGCGACATGATCGACACGTGCCTGGTGCCGGAGCTGGCCAGCGAGATCACGCTGCAGCCCGTGCGCCGCCACGGCGTCGACGCCGCCATCTTCTTCAGCGACATCATGGTGCCGCTCCGGCTTGCCGGGGTCGACGTGCGCATCGAGCCCGGTGTCGGTCCCGTGGTGGCAGAGCCCATCCGCACACCAGAGGACGTCGATCGGCTGGTCGCCAACGACCCCGCGGGGCTCGACGCGACGCTCGATCCGGTGCGCGAGGGCGTGCGGCAGACGGTCGCGGGACTCGCCGAGATGGGCGACGGCACGACGCCGCTCATCGGGTTCGCCGGTGCTCCCTTCACCCTTGCCGCCTATCTCGTGGCAGGCCGCCCGTCGAAGGATCACCTCGAGGCGCGCACGCTCATGCGCTCCTATCCCGAGGCCTGGGATCGCCTTGCCCGCTGGGCGGCCGATGTCACCGGTCGGTTCCTGCGGGCGCAGGTCGAGGAGGGGGCGAGTGCCGCGCAGCTGTTCGACTCCTGGGCCGGATCCCTGCCGCTCGACCAGTACCACGAGCACGCCGCGCCGGCGTCGCGACTGGCGCTCGACGCCGTGCGCGACCTCACCGACGCGAGCGGCACCCGGGTGCCCCTCGTGCACTTCGGCGTCGGCGCCGGCGAGCTCTATGGCGCGATGGATCTCGATGTCGACACGGTGGGCGTCGACTGGCGCGTGCCGCTCGACGTCGCGCTCGAGCGCATCGGCAGCGACGTCACCGTGCAGGGCAACCTCGATCCCGCGGTGCTGGGCGCGCCGTGGGAGATCATCGAGGCGGCGATCGACCATGTGCTGATGGCCGGCTCCGTCGCCCGCGCGCACGTGTTCAACCTGGGTCACGGCGTGCCGCCGTCGGCCGACCCGATCGTGCTGACGCGCATCGTGCAGGCGGTGCACGCGCGGTGACGGGATCGCAGACGGATGCGCAGACGAGCGAAGAGCCCGCACGCGTCGACACGATCGTCGTCGGCGCCGGCATTGCGGGCCTCACGATCGCGCACGATCTCGCGGCCCGCGGCTACCGCGTGCTCGTGCTCGAGGCCGCGGATCGCGTCGGCGGCACGGTCGCGAGGCTCGAGCTGCCCGACGCTGACCTCGTCCTCGACGCCGGTGCCGAGTCGTTCGCGGTGCGCGGCGGCGCGGTCGCCGAGCTCGCCGACGAGCTGGGGCTCGGAGCAGAGATCGTCGACCCGAACCCGGCCGGCGCCTGGCTGCAGCTGACCGACAGGGCCGTGCCCATGCCGAAGCGCACGCTGCTCGGCATCCCCTCGACGCCGCTCGCGCAGGACGTCATCGATGCGCTCGGCTGGGGCGGTGCCCTGCGTGCGTATCTCGACCGGCTCATGCCGGTGCTGCGCATCGGCACCGACGACGCGCTCGGTCCGCTCGTGCGACGCCGCATGGGCCAGAAGGTGCTCGACCGGCTCGTGGCCCCGCTCGCGGGCGGCGTCTACTCGGCCGATCCGGAGCGGCTCGACGTCGCCGTCGTCGCGCCGGGCCTGAACGGCGGCATCACGCGCGCGGGCTCGCTCTCCGGCGGTGTCGCGTTCGTGCTCGAGGAGCGCGCGCAGGCGGCAGGCGGCGCGGACACCAAGCCCGGCAGCGCCGTGCAGGGCATCCGCGGGGGCGTCCATCAGCTCTCCGAGCGGCTCGCGGCCCGTGCTCGTGAGCACCGCGCAGACATCCGCACCGGCGTGCGCGTGCTGCGCGTGAGCGAGACCGACGCCGGCTGGTCGGTCGCGACGGATGCTGGTACCCACGAGTCGTCGTCGCTGGTCGTCGCGCTCCCCGAGCACGAGGCGCGCCAGCTGCTCCTGCCGCTCGCCGCCCCGCCGGTCGACGAGCTCCCGCCGGTCGAGGAGCTCCCGTCGGTCGAGGAGCGTGCGGCGCAGCCGCGCGCGTCGGCCTCGTCGGTCGAGGAGCGTGCGGCGCAGGAGCACGCTTCAGCCCCGTCGGTCGAGGAGCGTGCGGCGCAGCCGCGCGCGTCACGAGACCGATCCGCCCCGCCGCTCGAGCAGCTCGCGTCCGGAGACCACGACGTCACCGTCGAGCTCGTCACCCTCGTCTTCCCGCCCGGCGCCATCCAGGGTGACCCGCGCGGCACCGGCGTCCTCGTCGCCGGAGACAACGAGAAGGTGCGGGCGAAGGCCATGACCCACTCGACCGCGAAGTGGGCGTGGCTGCGCGACGCCGCCGGCGGCCGGGAGATCGTGCGCCTCTCGTACGGCTCCGGCGCGGCGGCCCCGGCGACCGAGGGGCTCGACGACGACGCGGCTGCTGCGCTCGCGCTCGCCGACGCGCAGGCCATCTTCGGCACGTCGCTACCGCAGCCGGTCGCGAGCGCCCGCGTGCGCTGGCGGCGCGGCCAGCCCTCCAGCATCGTCGGCGCGCGCGCCCGCCAGCAGGAGCTCCGCGATGTCGCGGCTGCGCGCGCGAACCTGTTCGTGATCGGCGGCGCGGTCGCCGGCACGGGCCTCGCGCAGGTCGTACCCGATGCGCGGCGGACCGCGCTCGAGATCCGCCGCGAGCAGTTCGCAGTGCACGGCTCGCCCTGGACGGACGACATCCTCCCCGAGGAGCACGACGAGCACGGCGGGCACGGCGAATCCGGCGGGCACGAGGTCGAGACCGACGAGACATCCGAGACCGGATCGCAGGACGCATCCGCGATTCCCGACACCCCAGCACCACGAGGAGAGGCATGAGCGAGCAGCAGGATTCCCAGACCGAGATCGGCGACGGCTACACGGTCTGGGCCGTGTTCCAGGGCGGTGCTGGCTCTGCCGGGGAGGGCACGGCGCTCGCGACCGTGCTCGCCGAGCTGGCAGCCGAGGGCGTCGTGACGCGCGGCATCTACGACGTCTCCGGCATGCGTGCCGACGCCGACCTGCTGGTCTGGATGCATGGCGCGAAGGGCGCCGCGACGGCCCCTGAGGCGCTGCAGTCGGCGGTGCGCCGCGTGCGCCGTTCGCGCGAGCTCGCCGGCGCCGTGCAGGTGTGGGGCGCGATGGGCGTGCACCGCGACGCCGAGTTCAACAAACGGCACGTGCCCGGCTTCCTGCGCGATGTCGAGCCGAAGCGATGGGTGACGGTCTACCCCTTCAACCGCTCCTACGAGTGGTACCTGCTGCCCGCCGAGGAGCGCAGCCGCATGCTCGCCGAGCACGGCAGGGCGGGTGCTGCCTTCCCGGGCGTGGTCGCCAACACGGTCGCGGCGTTCGCGCTGGGCGACTACGAGTGGATCCTGCCGATCGAGGCCGACGAGCTGACCGACCTGGTCGACATGATGCGCGAGCTGCGCGCCGTCGACGCCCGTCTCCACGTGCGCGAGGAGATCCCCTTCTACACCGGGCGTCGCATCGACGTCGACGAGATCGAGGAGGTGCTCGCGTGAGCGAGACCATCGACAGGAACCAGACCGCTCCCGAGCAGGGCGGCGGATGCTGCGGCGGCGGCTGCTGCGGGGGCGCATCGGCGCAGCCCGAGCAGGCCCGGGCCGCGCAGCAGCAGACCCAGCAGCAGCAGGCGCAGGCGCAGGCCGAGGCAGCGGGAGAGCGCCGAGAGACCAAGCCGCAGGGCGCGACCACCGTGCACCTCGAGCCCGGCGCGGCCGTGCCGAGCGCGACGCCCGCCGCGCAGTCCGGCCCGGAGCACGTCGAGCAGCCGGTGGCCTACGACGGCATCCTGCTGTCCGGCTTCGGCGGCCCGGAGGGGCAGGATGACGTGATCCCGTTCCTGCGCAACGTCACGCGCGGCCGCGGCATCCCGGACGAGCGCCTGGAAGAGGTCTCGACCCACTACCGCCACTTCGGCGGCGTCAGCCCCATCAATCAGCAGAACCGCGATCTGAAGGCCGCATTCGAGGCTGCGCTCGCTGCGGCCGGTGTCGACCTGCCCGTCTACTGGGGCAACCGCAACTGGGCGCCCTACCTCGACGAGGCGCTCCAGCAGGCATCCGATGCTGGCGCCTCCAGGCTGCTCGCCATCCCCACCTCCGCCTACTCCTCCTACTCGTCGTGCCGTCAGTACCGCGAGGACTGGGCGGATGCGCTCGAGGCCACCGGGCTGCAGACGACGATGCAGATCGACAAGGTGCGGCAGTTCTTCAACCACCCGGGATTCCTCGCCCCCTTCATCGACGGCGTGCGCGCATCCGTCGCCGAGGCCCGCGAGGCCGGGTTCGGCGATGCCGACATCGAGGTGCTCTTCGCGACCCACAGCATCCCGACCGCCGACGCGGAGCGCTCCGGCGCCCCCGACCTGCACGAGTGGGGGCCGGGCGGTGGCTACGAGGGCCAGCACCTTGCCGCGGCGGAGCACGTCATGGCCGAGGCCGCGCCGGGTCTCGCGTGGCAGCTCGTCTACCAGTCGCGGTCCGGGCCGCCGTCGCAGCCGTGGCTGGAGCCCGACATCAACGATGCGATCGAGGCGCTCGGCACGGATGGCGCACCCGAGCGCAAGGCCGTCGTTATCGTGCCGCTCGGCTTCGTGAGCGATCACATGGAGGTCATGTGGGATCTCGATGAGGAAGCCATCGAGACCGCCACCGAGCGCGGCCTGTGGGTGCGGCGCGCGCCGACGCCGGGCGTCGACCCGCAGTACGTCGGGGCCCTCGTCGACCTCGTGCAGGAGCGGCTGGAGGGCCGCCCCGCCGCCGAGCGGAAGGCCGTGACGTCGATCCACCCCTGGTACGACGTCTGCCGGCCGGGGTGCTGCGAGAACCCGCGGCTGGGCTTCCGGCCCGCGATCGCCGGGCTGCAGCCGTGAGCGCGCCGATCGCCGCTGCCGGCGCCCCCGCCCTCGCCCTGGCGCAGACCCGTGCGCTCGCGGCGCGGTTCAGCGTCGAGGTCGAGATCGTGGAGATCACCACGCAGGGCGACACCGATCGGTCGTCGCTGCAGCAGATCGGCGGCACCGGTGTGTTCGTGTCGGCCCTGCGCGATGCGCTGCTCGACGGTCGCGTCGATGTGGCGGTGCACTCGATGAAGGATCTGCCGACGGCGGATGCGCCCGGCATCGAGCTCGCGGCGGTCGCGAAGCGGGAGGATTCCCGCGACGCGCTGTGCGCGCGCGACGGGCTGTCCTTCGCCGAGCTGCCGGATGGCGCCAAGGTGGGCACGGGTTCGCCGCGCCGTGCGGCGCAGCTGCGCGTCGCCCGCCCCGACCTCGAGGTCGTTGACATCCGCGGCAATGTGCCGACGAGGCTCGCCCGGGCGCAGGGCGATGCGGAGACGGGCGAGGGCGCCGACCTGGACGCCGTCGTGCTCGCTCTCGCAGGGCTCAAGCGACTCGGCCTCGAGGGTGCGGCGACCGACATCCTCGACCTGGTCGACTTCCCGACCGCGCCCGCACAGGGAGCGCTCGCAGTCGAGATCCGCATGGATGACGCCGCCGCGCGCTCCGCCGTCGCGAAGACCGACCACGCCTCGACGCGCGCCGCAGTCGCCGCCGAGCGCCGTGTGCTCTCCGGGCTGGAGGCCGGATGCGCTGCACCGCTGGCCGCGCACGCAGAGGTCGCCGACGGGATGCTGTTCCTGACCGCGATCGCGTACGCGCCCGACGGGTCGAGGAAGCTCGCGGCGTCGCACGCCTACACGCTCGACTCGACCAAGCCAGCGGAGCTGCAGGCGGCAGCCGTCGACGTCGGCGACCGGGCGGTCGCAGACCTCATGGAGGCGGGCGCGGCCGAGCTCATCCGCTGATGCGCCCCGCGGCCGCCCGCCCGCAGCCGCCAGGCGGCCGCAGGAGTGCGGCGACGCCGCAGCGCGCGTCGGCTCTACCTGGGTGTGCGCATCTCAGCGCCACGCGGGGGAGCCGACGCGCGGCATCCGCCGTCGGTGGTTGGATGCGGGGCACGCGATCCATCGGAGGAAACCCATGCGCGTCCTGATCCCCCGCGGCGGCAGCTGGGGCGACGATGTCGCCCAGCGCGTCACTGACGCCGGCTTCGAACCGCTGATCCTGCCGCTCGTGCAGATCGAGCCGGCGGACGACCAGCAGCAGCTGCAGCTCATGCTCGGGCACCTGGCCGACGGCCGCTTCGACTGGCTGATCGTCACGAGCCAGTCGACCGTCCGAGTGCTGCCGCGCGTGCCGGCGAGCGTCTCGGTTGCCGCGGTCGGCTCGGTCACCGCGGCCGCGCTGCGCGAGCGCGGCGTGCCGGTGGCGTTCATCCCGACGAAGCAGTCCGCTGCGGGCCTCGTCGACGAGTGGCCGATCCGCGAGGGTCGCGTGCTCTGGCCGCATGCGCTGGATGCGAAGCCGACGATCGCGTCGGGGCTGCGGCAGCACGGCATGCAGGTGTCGGAGGTCGTCGCGTACAAGACGGTGCCCGCGTTCTCGTCGGGGGAGGAGCTCGTCGCTGCGGTGACCGACGTCATCCCGGTGCTCGACGCCGAGGGGCTGCGGCAGCAGCAGGAGCTGCAGGCGGCCAGCGCCGACGCCGCCGACGGCGTGCTCACGGCAGTCGAACCGGCCGAGACGCCGATCGATGCGGTCCTCATCACCTCCGGCTCGGTCGCGAAGCAGGTGGCGCGGCTGGGGCTGCCGGCCGACACCCGCATCATCGCGATGGGTGAGCAGACGGCGGAGGATTGCCGGCGCGTGGGGCTGCGAGTCGCCGCCATCGCGCGCCAGCCGAGCGCTGCGGGCCTCGTCGAGGCGCTCGAGGCGGCCGCCTGATCCCGCGCGATGTCGGCCTGACGGCCGCCCGGCACCAGGGCTGGCTGGGCGGCCATCATCGTGCCTCGGACGGCATGGTGACCGAGGGCGCTCGGGCGTAGCATCAGGGCGACCGGCAGCGAGGCAGCGCGGTCCGGGAGGTCAGGATGCGCGTCGACACGGCGATCCTCGACGAGGCGGTGGCAGAGCAGCCGTTCTCGGGCGTCATCGCGATCGATGTCGGCGACGAGCGGACGCTCGAGCGGGCCGAGGGCTTCCTGCATCGGGGTCTCGGCGTGCCCATGCGCGCCGACGCACGGATCGCGATTGCGAGCGGCGGCAAGGCGTTCACCGCGCTCGCGGTCATGCGACTGATCGAGCAGGGTTCGATGCGGCTCGACCAGCGCGTGCGCGAGCTGCTGCGCGACGACCTGCCGCTCATCGACGACGCTGTCACGGTGGAGCAGCTGCTCGATCACACCTCCGGCATCGGTGACTACCTCGATGAGGCAGCCGAATGGGAGGTCGACGACTTCGTGCTGCCGCTGCCGGTGCATGCGCTCACGACCGCCGAGGCGTTCCTGCCGATGCTCGACGGCTTCGCGCAGGCGTTCGCGCCGGGTCAGCGCTTCGCCTACTGCAACGGGTCGTACGTGGTGCTCGCCGTGCTCCTCGAGAGGGTGACCGGCGAGTCCTACCACCGGGCGGTGCGCCGCCTCGTCCTCGATCCTGCCGGTCTCGATCGCACGGGCTTTCTGCCGCTGAACGCGCTGCCGTCGGATGCGGCGCCCGGCTACCTGCACGACACGGGTGACCTCGTCAACACGCTGCACCTCCCGGTGCTCGGCAACGGCGACGGGGGCGTGTTCACGACCGCCGACGACCTGCATCGCTGCTGGAGCGCGCTGCTCGACGGCCGTATCGTCTCGAGCGCGTCGCTGCGTGCCATGATGCAGCCGCGCCACGACGTGCCCGACGAGCAGCTGCGTGCCGGGATGGGGCTCTTCCTGCACGCGTCCCTCCCCGTGCTCGTGCTCGAGGGCTACGACGCGGGCGCCTCGTTCTGCTCCTGGCACATCCCGGCGTCGCGCACCACGGTGAGCGTGCTGGGCAACAGCTCTGAGGGAGGCTGGCCCGTCATGCGCGTGCTGCGTGCAGCGATCGAGGCGGCGCTCGCATGAGCCCCGAGCACCGCCGGACTCCGCTGAACGATGCGCACCTCCTCGGCCCAGATCGCGCGCCGACGCCGTTCACCGCGGACGAGATCCGAGCAGGATGCCGCGACGGCCACCGACTGCTCGTGCGCGAGGACGACTCCGGCGAGACGAGCTTCCATGTCGCGCGCTTCGACGACGGCGATGCCGAGGGCTGCACCTCCACGAGCGTGGCGACGGACTCGGCGGGGAACCCGACGGGGGCTCCGCAGCGCGCACGGACGACCTGGCGCGAGCTCCAGGCACACGCCGCCTTCCCGGCCGACGCGACCTCGATCGCCCGCGAGCGCATCCGGCGTGCTGCCAGCGTCCGCTCGCACCGTCCGACCGCACCGCGCGGTGCGCGCGGGTAGTCAACGCATCGGCACGGGCAGTCAATCGCGCGCGCGCCGGGAGCGAGAGCATGAGGCAGCACACGCCCCCGACCCCAAGGAGTCCCGTGTCCGCCCAAGCACAACGGAGTGCCCTGAAGCCGAATCAGCTCGGCGTCCCGGCCATCGTCTTCCTCGTCCTCGCGGCCGTCGCGCCGCTCACCGTCGCGATCGTCGTCATGCCGCTCGCGATCGGCTTCGGCAATGGAGGCGGCATCCCGGTCGCCGTCATCGTCGTCGCGCTCGCACTGCTCCTGTTCGCCATCGGGTACGCGCAGATGTCGAAGGAGCTCGTCAACGCCGGCGGCTTCTACGCCATCGCCGTCAAGGGGCTGGGCCGCACCGCCGGGCTCGTCACCGGTCTCATCGCCACCCTCGGCTACAACTTCTTCGTCGCGGGAGCACTCGGCACGATCGGCTTCTTCACCGGCGCTGTCGTGCTGCCGGCGCTGTTCGGCTTCGAGGTGCACTGGTTCCTCGCCGGCGTGGTGCTGTTCGGCATCGTGTTCCTGCTTGCGCGCTCCGGCATCCACATGAGCGCGATCGTGCTGGGTGTCGCACTCGTGCTCGAGACCGTGATCCTGGTCGCCTTCGCGGTCTCCGTGCTGGTGCAGACCGGCTTCAGCCTCGAGGCCTTCACCATGGCGATCAGCCCGGAGATCCTCGTCGGCGGCTCGATCTGGATCGCGTTCCTCATGGTCGCGACCGCGTTCATCGGCTTCGAGGCCACGGCGCTGTTCAGCGAGGAGGCGCGCGAGCCGCGCAAGACCATTCCGCGGGCGACCTACACCGCGATCATCGCGATCGGCGTGCTGCACGCGTTCACCGGATGGGCGATCGTCAGCGCCGTCGGCGTCGACGGCGCGCAGGCGGTCGCGCTCGACAGCCTCGCGGCCGGTGATATGACGCTCGTGCTCATCGACACGTATCTCGGCCCGATCATCGGGATGATCGCGCTCGTCCTGCTGGTGGTGAGCCTGTTCGCGGCGCAGCTCGCGTTCCACAACGCCGCCGCCCGCTACCTCTACGCGCTCGGCAGGGCGCGGGTGCTGCCCAGGTGGCTCGCCAAGACCAACCGCAACGGCGCACCCGAGCGTGCCCAGCTCGCGAACCTGCTCTTCGCGGTAGCCGTGGCCGGCATCTTCGCGCTCGCGGTGGAGACCGACCCCGACGGCAACCCGCTGCCGCCGGTGCTCACGCTCGTGCCCGTGGGCCTCGGCTTCGGCACCCTGGCGGTGCTGATCGTGCAGACGATCGCAGCGCTGTCGGTCGTCGCGTACTTCCGCAAGCAGTCGGATCCCCGCCTGTGGAGCACCCTGATCGCACCGGGTCTCGGCTTCCTGGCGCTGCTCGGCTTCAGCGTCGGCGCGATCTTCAACTTCACGCTCGTCGCCGGCTCCGAGGCGCTCTACGTGCGGCTGATGCCGTGGCTGCTGGTAGTGGCACTGGTCGGCGGCATCGGCTACGCGGTCTACCTCCGCTCGCGTCGGCCTGACGTCTACGAGCAGCTCGACACCGATATCGAGCGCGTCGACGAGCTGGATGCAGCTGGAGTGTGAGCACCCGCTCCACCGGCTGCCGCGACGGTTGGCCGGTGGAGCGCACTGCACTGCCAGGCGCGCGGCAGCGCCAGCCCGCCCGGCCCTCGCCGCGCAGATCACCAGTGGTCGCAGGTCACTCTCGGGTTGTGATCTGCGAACATCCCATCGGGTTGTGCGAGAACAACCATGCGTGGCGCTGCCAGTAGGCGGGGACCTCATACCGGTTCGGTGACGCGACGTAGGTCAGGTCCGCTCCGAACAGTCGCGGTGCCGTGTCGCCGTGCTCGGCGGCCCAGGCGTCTGCGAAGACGAAGTACTCGACAGCCACCAGGGCCAGTCGTCCGTTCCTGGTCGGTTCGTAGAGGAGCACTTCTGGATGCGCCGGGTCGAGCGTGGTGTCGACGAGGCTCCCGTTGACCCAATGCACGCCCATCGCGCCATGCCCGTGCAGGTCGGCGATGCACTCGTGCAGCGGCACGCCCTCCGGGAAGGCGCCGTACCCGGCGTTGGTTGCCGCGGCCGTGCGGGCCGCCCTGCTGCGGACGGTCATCAGCCCTGCTCCACACGAGAAGCCCCGAGCCCGGTCCGGCAACCGCCTGCAGCGGAGCCTCCCGCTGAGCAGGGCCGCGAGTACCCTGGAGGCAATGCCTCCCATCATCCGTCCCCGCCGCCTGCGGGCCAGCGCGCCCATGCGTCGCCTCGTGGCCGAGACCCGCATCCACCCCGCGCAGCTCGTGCTGCCGATGTTCATCGCCGAGGGCCTGAGCGAGCCTCGCCCGATCAGCTCGATGCCGGGCCAGGTGCAGCACACGCTCGACTCCGCCGCCCGCGAGGTCGAGCGCGCGATCGCCGCCGGCGTCGGCGGCATCATGCTGTTCGGCGTGCCGCAGGAGAAGGACGCGCAGGGCTCCGGTGCCACCGACCCCGACGGCATCCTCAACCGCGCGACCGCGTTCCTCGCCGAGCGCTTCGGGGACGCGACGGTCGTGCAGACCGATCTGTGCCTGGACGAGTTCACCGACCACGGTCACTGCGGCGTGCTCGCTGGCGACGGCTCGGTCGACAACGACGCCACGCTCGAGCGCTACGCCGACATGGCGATCGCGCAGGCCGAGGCGGGCAGCCAGATCCTGGGGCTCAGCGGCATGATGGATGGCCAGGTCGAGCGGGTGCGCGCCGCCCTCGACGCCGCGGGCCACGAGAGCACCGCGATCCTCGGCTACAGCGCCAAGTACGCCTCCGCCCTCTACGGCCCGTTCCGCGAGGCCGTCGACTCAAGTCTCACGGGCGACCGCAAGACCTATCAGCAGGACCCGGCCAATCGCCGCGAGGGGCTGCGCGAGGCACTGCTCGACCTGGCGGAGGGTGCCGACATCGTGATGGTGAAGCCCGCCAGCCTCTATCTCGACGTGCTCGCCGACGTGGCCGCCGCATCCGACGTGCCCGTCTGGGCCTACCAGGTGTCCGGCGAGTACGCGATGGTCGAGGCGGCCGCCGAGCGCGGCTGGATCGACCGCGACCGCCTCATCACCGAGAGCATCACCTCGATCGTCCGTGCCGGCGCCGACACGGTGCTGACCTACTGGGCGATCGAGCAGGCAGAGTGGCTGGGAGTCCGTTCATGAGCACCAATGCCGAGCTGTTCGAGCGCGCCAAGCTGGCGATCCCCGGCGGCGTCTCGAGCCCCGTGCGCGCCTTCGGGTCCGTCGGCGGCACGCCCTCGTTCCTGATCAGCGCCAAGGGCGCGTACGTCACCGATGCCGAGGGTCGCGAGTTCGTCGACCTGGTCGCCAGCTGGGGGCCCGCCATCCTCGGCCACGCGCATCCGGAGGTCGTCGAGGCCGTGCAGGATGCCGCCGGCCGCGGCCTCTCGTTCGGTGCGTCCACGCCGGGTGAGGCGCTGCTCGCCGAGGAGGTCGAGCGCCGCGTGGGACCGGTGGAGCGGCTGCGGCTGGTCTCCACCGGCACCGAGGCCACCATGACCGCCATCCGGCTCGCGCGCGGCGCCACCGGTCGCGACCTGCTCGTCAAGTTCGACGGGCACTACCACGGGCACTCCGACGGCCTGCTGGTCGCGGCGGGCTCCGGCCTCGCCACGCTCGCGATGCCCGGCTCCGCCGGCATCCCGGAGGCCGTCGCCGCCACCACGCTGGTCGTTCCCTACAACGACCGCGACGCCGTCGAGGCCGTCTTCGCCGAGCACGGCGAGCGCATCGCGGCCGTCATCGTCGAGGCTGGGGCCGCGAACATGGGCGTCGTGGAGCCCGACGGCGACTTCAACGGCTTCCTGGCCCGCGTCGCGCACGCGCACGGCGCGCTGCTGATCAGCGACGAGGTGCTCACCGGCTTCCGCGTGCACCGCAGTGGCATGTGGGGGCTCGAGGAATGGACGGGCGACGAGGCACCCGACCTCGTGACCTTCGGCAAGGTGATCGGCGGTGGCATGCCACTCGCCGCGCTCGGCGGTCGCGCCGACCTCATGGAGCAGCTCGCACCCACCGGCCCCGTCTACCAGGCGGGCACGCTCTCCGGGAACCCGGTCGCTGTGGCGGCTGGCCTCGCGACGCTGCGCCTCACGACCGACGGCGTCTACCAGCGGCTCGATCACGCGGCCGACGTCATCACGGATGCGCTCACGGATGCGCTGCACGCCGAGGGCGTCGCCCACGCGATCACGCGGGTCGGCAGCCTCTTCTCGGTTGCGTTCCGAGACGGGGCGCCAGCGAACTTCGATGAGGTGCGGGCGCAGGACGCGTTCCGCTACCCGCCGTTCTTCCACGCCATGCGCGATGCGGGCGTGAGCCTGCCGCCGAGCGTGTTCGAGGCGTGGTTCGTCACCGCGGCGCACGGCGACGAGCCGCTCGCGCGCATCGTCGACGCGCTGCCGGCTGCTGCGCGGGCTGCCGCGGCCGCGACGCTGTAGGGACGCGTCATGGCCAGCTCCCGGCTACTCGTCGACGACGACCGGTTCCGCATCATCGAGTGGACGATCGAGCCCGGCGGCGCGATCGACCAGCACACGCACGAGTTCGACTACGCGGTGGTGGGCATCGCGCGCTCGACCATGTGGGCGGTGCTGCCCGATGGCACAGAGCTCGAGGTGCAGATCGTGCCGGGCGAGGCGTACGCCCGCGAGGCCGGCGCGACGCACAGGATGGAGAACCGTGGCACGGCGAGCGTCGTGTTCACGGAGGTCGAGGTCAAGACGCCTCGCGCCTGAGCGGATCTGTGCCCTGGTCGCGGGGCCGACACGGGCATACCTTGGCTGCATGACGATGCAGACGGCATGCCCCACGTGCGGCACTCTCATGCGCGAGATCGTCTGGGGCTACGGCACGATCGCGGATGTCGCCGACGCGGGCGACGTCGTGATCGGCGGCTGCGTCATCGAGGTCGACGACATCGGCCGGGTCGCGGCGCTGCAGTGCCCCGCGTGCGGCACGCGCACGGACGAGCACGGCATCGCGCTCGAGAGGCCGACCCCGGAGACCACCGTGCATCCGTTCGGCGTCGCCTTCAGCAATGCGCAGCATCCGAGACAGGAGGTCACCATGCGTGAGCACTCGAAGGACGCCGGCGATGCCGGCGGCGCCGAGACGGCCGATGGGGCGCCGTTCATCGACGAGGACTTCGGCGGCATCGCCTCGGGTGGCGATTGGCGCGATCACGTCGAGCCCTACGCCTCCCGGGAGGACGAGGTGCCGCAGCCCTCGTCCGCATCGTCCGCTCCTGTGGAGCCCTATGCATCCCGCGACGACCGGATACCGGACCGGGCGGCGTCGGCGCCGGATCGCGTAGAGCCGTACGCGTCGCGGGAGGATCCCGTGCCGGATCCCGGTGCGCCATCGGCGGATCGCGTCGACCCGTACGCATCGCGGGAGGACCCGGTGCCGGACCGGGATGGCGAATGGCGCGAGCGCATCGACCCGTTCGCCGCGGACCCGGGCTCGCAGGGCGTGCCGGGGGAGCCGATGCCCGGCGAGGCGCTGGATCTGCACTCGCTCGACACCAGCGACTTCACTGACGCCGAGGAAGAGGGCTGGCCGGCGCGCGGCCCCGAGTAGTGCGGCGGGCCCGTGCCGCGCCGCCCCGGATCGAGGATGGATTGCGGGATCGGTCGCCGCCGGAGGACAGATCGTCCTCGCCTCGCGATTCGTCCTCCTTCTGGGACTTCGGCAACGCTCGTGACGCAGCTGCGAAAGCTCTTGGCGACGACTGCGACGACCTCAGAACAGCCGGGCGTGCCCCGAGTCGATGCCCCGCATGTCGTCGTAGTCGAGCACGACGCAGCGGATGCCGCGATCCTCGGCGAGCGTGCGCGCCTGCGGCTTGATCTCCTGCGCGGCGAACACGCCGGTGACGGGCGCGATGCGCGGATCGCGGTTCAGCAGCTCCAGGTAGCGCGTGAGCTGCTCGACGCCGTCGATCTCGCCGCGCCGCTTGATCTCCACCGCGACCGTCGCTCCCGAATCGTCGCGGGCGAGGATGTCGACCGGCCCGATGGGCGTCATGTACTCCCGCCGCCACAGCTCGAAGCCCTCGCCCAGGCGGTCGATCTGCTCGGCCAGCAGCACCTGCAGGTGCGCCTCCACGCCGTCCTTGACGAGGCCGGGGTCCACGCCCAGCTCGTGCGAGGTGTCCGAGAGGATCTCGTGCACCGACACGATGAGCGAGTCCCCGGTCTTCTTGTGGGTGACCTTCCAGATCTCGGTCACCCCCGCATCCGCTTGGGTCTCATCGGGCTCGGATGCCCTGAGCACCGCGGGCGGGCTCATCCAGTTGAGCGGCTTGTAGGAGCCGCCATCGGAATGCACCAGGATCGAGCCGTCGGCCTTCAGCATCAGCACGCGCGGCGCCAGCGGCAGGTGGGCCGAGAGTCGACCGGCGTAGTCGACGGAGCAGTGGGCGACGACGATTCTCACGCGTCCTCCTTGATGGTCGTGCCGCGCTCGCGGGCGACGGGGCTGGTGAAGAGCGAGAGCAGGACGAAGGCGAGCACGGCGAGGAGCGCGAATCGCAGGCCGACGACGTCGCCGAGCAGGCCGAGCAGCGGCGGCCCGGCGAGGAAGGCCAGGTAGCCGATCGCCGAGACGGTGCCCACGCGAGCCGCAGCCAACCGCGGCTCGTCGGCTGCGGCGCTCATACCGACCGGGAAACCGAGGCTCGCGCCCACGCCCCACAGCACGACGCCTGCGATGACGAGCGGTGCGGGATCGGCGAAGATCACCAGCAGCAGCCCTGCCGCGGCCATGGCGGCCGTCGCGCGCAGCACCGCGACGCGGCCGAAGCGCTCGAGCAGCGGCACGCCGAGCACGCGGCCGACGGTCATGGCGGTGAGGAAGAGCGCGAGCACGAACGCGCCGCCCTCGTTCGAGAAGCCGTGGCCGTCGACCATCGTGAGCGCGAGCCAGTCGTTCGCGCTGCCCTCGGTGAGCGACATCCCCAGCACCAGCAGGCCGAGCAGCAGCGTGCGCGGATCCTTCCAGACCGAGAGCCGCTCGCGGAGGTTGACGGGCTCGTGGTCCTCCTCCACCACCTCAGGCGGGAGGGCGCGGGCGACGGCGGCCGCGAGTGCCGTCAGGCCGATGCTGATGCCCGTCGCCTGCCAGCCGATGCCGATGCCGAGCAACTCGCAGAGCCCGCCGAGGCCGGCGCCCGCGACGGTGCCCAGCGAGAAGGAGGCGTGGAACAGCGGCATGATCGGCCGACCGAACGCCCGCTCGTACGCTGCGCCGGAGAGGTTCATGCCGACATCGGTGATGCCGATCACGCTGCCGCCCAGGATGAATCCGGCGACGACCAGCCACATGAGGCTCGCATCGGCAGCCCAGCCCGCGATGGCGAGCCCCACGCCCACGATCACCATCCCCAGCGGGATCACGCGCCGAGCGCCGAGCGCGTGGATGATGTGGCTCGCGAGCAGCAGGCCGGACACCGAACCGATCGAGATGCCCAGCAGGATGAGGCCCATCTCGCCGGTGGACACGTCGAGCTGGTCGCGCACGTAGGGCACGCGTGCCAGCCAGCTGGCGAGGCTGCAGCCCATGGCGAAGAAGGTGGCGAAGACGGCGTTCCGCCAGGCGATCAGGGAGGGCACCGGGCTATTCTGCCGTGCTTCGCGCCCGCCCGCTGCTGCCGCGCGCCACGCGGTCACCCCACGGCCGCCGCAGTCACCCGGCAGCGCGGCGCGCACAACGCAAGCCCGGCGGCGGCATCGGGCGGCGGGCGGCCGTCGATGTCGTCCCGCGTCGCGCAATGCGGGGCTCGGGCTTGCGTTGTGCGGGCGCCGCGGAGGCCCCGCGGGGGTAGCGTCGGGGGCATGGCAGAGCCGGTGATCGAGACCCGGGGTCTCGACAAGCGATTCGGTCGGGTGCAGGCGCTCGACCAGCTCGACCTCGTCGTCGAGCCGGGCGACGTGCACGGCTTCCTGGGGCCGAACGGCGCGGGCAAGTCCACCGCCATCCGGGTGCTGCTCGGGATGCTGCGCGCGAGCGCGGGGGAGGCGACCGTGTTCGGGATGGATCCCTGGCGCGACGCCGTCGCGATCCACCGCCGCGTCGCCACCGTGCCCGGCGACGTGACCCTGTGGCCGAGTCTGACCGGCGGCGAGGCGATCGACACGATCACGAGGCTCCGCGGCCATGGGGCCCCGGCAGCCGACAGGCAGCGCCTCATCGAGGCCTTCGACTTCGATCCGCGGCGCAAGGCGAAGACCTACTCCAAGGGCAACCGGCAGAAGGTGGCGCTCATCGCGGCGTTCGCGAGCGAGGCCGAGCTGTACATCCTCGACGAGCCGACCAGCGGCCTCGATCCGCTGATGGAGAGCGTCTTCCAGGCCGAGATCCGTCGGGTGGCCGACCGCGGTACGACGGTGCTGCTCTCCAGCCACATCCTCAGCGAGGTCGAGCAGCTCTGCTCGCGCGTCTCAATCATCCGCGACGGTCGCATCGTCGAGGCGGGCACGCTCGACGAGCTGCGACACCTGCACCACACGGTGGTGTCCTACCGCGGCCCCGCGCCGCACGGGCTGCCGCTCACGGACGTGCGGGTCGACGGCGACCACGTGCGCGGCTCGGCCGCGGGCGCCGACGTGCCCGCGGTGCTGCGCTGGCTGGGTGAGCACGAGGCGCAGGCGGTCACGCTCACGCCGCCGAGCCTGGAGGAGCTGTTCCTGCGCCACTACGGCGATGAGGCGCGCGTCGAGACCGCCCGCGGCGAGCGGGCGATCGGTCAGTCGCACGCGATCGGCGAGACGACGGGCGCGGCGGCTGCGAGCGCGCCGGCTGAGCGGGCGGAGGTCCATGAGCCGGATGCCGCGGCAAGCGCACCCGACGGACAGCCCCGCGGCCGTCACGCGCGGTGAGGAAAGGCACGATGCTGACGGGTGCCAGCCTGCTGCTCACGGCAGCGCTGCGGCGCGACCGCTTCCTGGTGCTGCTCTGGGTGCTCGGGATCGCGGGCCTCTGGGCGGCGGTGCTCGCCGGTCTCGGCGCGGCCTTCGACGAGCAGGCGCGACGCGGGCTGATCGCGCTGCTGTCGGCACAGCCCGGGCTGCTGCTGCTGCGCGGTGCCCCCGCCGGCACGGACCTCGGCGCGGTCATGTTCGTCTCTGTCTACGCCTACCTCGCCCTGATGGTGGGCTTCATGATGACGTTCTTCGCGGTGCGGCACTCGCGCGGCGACGAGGATGCCGGACGCGCCGAGCTCGTACGAGGCACCGCGGTCGGCCGCTGGGCGCCCCTGTCCGCCACCCTGCTCGCCGGGCTCGTCGAGCTCGCGGTCGTGTGCGGCGCGATGCTCGCGGTGTCGCTCGCGCTGGGGCTCGAGGCGACCGGATCGTGGCTGCTCGCCGGCTCGCTCGCGGGTGTCGGCGCGCTCGCGATGCTCGTGGGGCTGCTGGCGGGGCAGGTCTTCCCGACCTCGCGGTCGGCCAACGGGGCGGCGGCGATCGTGGTCGGGCTCTGGTTCCTCGTGCGCGGCATCGGGGATGCCCTGGGCGAGCCGAGCGCCGACCTCACCCGGGTGACGTCGGCCTGGCCGACGTGGCTCTCGCCGATCGGCTGGGGCGCCCAGACGCATCCGTTCGCCGACGACCCCTGGGCACCCGATGCCACGCCGCTGCTGCTGTTCGTGCCGGCGGTGCTCGCGCTGCTGGCGCTGGTGGTGGCGCTCGAGTCGCGCCGCGAGCTGGGCCGCTCGCTGCTGCCCGATCGCCCGGGGCGCCCCACCGGCAGCGCGCTGCTCGGCTGGCACCCGGCGGGCGCGCCCGCGGGACTCGCCCTGCGGCTGCAGCGCGGGGCGATACTGGCATGGGCGGTGGTCGCCGCGGTGCTGGGGCTGGTGGCTGGCCGCCTGGCTCCGGTGATCGCGGCGGCACTGGACGATATCCCGCAGATGCGCGCGATCGTCGCGCAGCTGGGCGGCGACGCCGGCGGCGACAGCGAGACCCTGTTCCTGGTCTCGATCGCCGCAATGGTCGGCGTGATCGCCAGCGCCGCCGCGATGCAGGCCGTGCTGCGACTGCGCCACGAGGAACTGCAGCACGGGGAGCTCGTGCTCGCCACGACGGTGCCGCGCACGGGCTGGCTCGCGAGCCACCTCGGCACCGGGGCGCTCACGGGCACCCTCGTGCTCGCGGTCTTCACGCTTGTCGCAGGCGCGTCGATCGCTGTCGGCGGCGAGGACCGCTGGGCGGTGCTGTCGGAGATCGCGCTCACGCACGTGCCGCTGGTGGCCCTCTACCTCGCGGTGGCCGCGGCGCTCCTCGCGTTCCTGCCCGCGACGGTCGCGTGGCTGGGCTGGCTGCTGCTCATCGGGCTGCTGCTCGCGGGCGAGTTCGCGCCGCTGCTGGGCGATGGATGGGCGTGGGTCGAGAACGTAAGCCCGTTCCACTGGGTCGCGAATCCGCTCGAGGCCGATCCCGACTGGACAGGGAGCTGGTGGCTCGTCGGCATCGCGCTCGTGCTGCTCGCGGCAGCCGCCTGGCGCTGGCGGCGCCGCGACGCGCTCGTGTGACCGCAGGCGCAGGAGTGCGCAGCGGTGGATGCGATCAGCGCCGCCCGAGCCGCATCCACGTGTCGGAGCGTGCTCGCAGGCCCAACGTGGTGGCGCGAGCGCCGAGATACGCGAAGGAGAACGCGCCCCAGATGACGGCGAGGGCGTCCCAACCCGGCAGCAGCGCCAGCAGCAGCAGCGGCAGGTAGACGGCGAGGTTCACGACCCCCGTCCACGCCAGGTAGCGCACGTCGCCGGCGCCGATCAGCACGCCGTCGAGCACGAAGACGTAGCCGGCGATCGGCTGCGCGAGCGCGAGCAGCACCAGGGCGACCGGCAGCGCGTCGAGCACGGCAGCATCGCTCGTGAAGACGCCGCCGAGCACCCACGCGACCGCGAGCAGCAGCGCGCCGACGAGGCATCCGAACCCCACGCCCCAGCGCTGCAGCCGGCGTGTGACCGCACGCGCCGCGGCAGCATCGCCGGAGCCGAGGGCCTGGCCAAGCAGCGCCTGGCCCGCGATTGCGAGCGCATCCAGCGCGAAGGCGAGGGTCGAGAACAGCGCGAACGCGATCTGCGTCGAGGCGAGCGTGGTGGTGCCCGCCTGCGTGGCCACAGCCGTGGTCGCCAGCAGCGCCGCCCGCAACGACAGGGTGCGCAGGAACAGCCAGCCACCCGTGGATGCCGTGCGCCCGAGGTCGCCCCAGTGGATCGCGAGCGAGACCTCGGCTCGGCGCGCCTCGCGCACCGCGAACCACAGGAAGAACGCCGCCATGCCCCACTGCGCGATGACGGTGCCGAGCGCGCTGCCCGCGACGCCGAGCCCGACGCCGTAGATGAGCACGGCGTTGAGTGCCGCGTTGGCGGCGAAGCCCACGGTCGCGACAACCAGCGGCGTCCGCGTGTCCTGCAGCCCGCGCATCAGGCCTGTCGCTGCGAGCACGATGAGCATCGCCGGCAGCCCCAGGATCGAGATGCCCAGGTAGACGGCGGCGTGCGAGGTCACGGCGGATGCGGCGCCGAAGAGGGCGACCACGGGGTGCGCGAGCGGGGTCGCCAGCACGAGCGCCGCCCCGGCGACGATCGCGAGCCAGATGCCATCGAGACCCGCCCGGATGGCGGCGGGCCGATCGCCGGCGCCCAGCAGCCGAGCGACCGCGGGCGTGGTGCCGTAGGCGAGGAAGATGAGCAGGCCAACGGCGGTTGAGAGCACGGCGACGCCGATGCCGACGCCCGCGAGCTGCTCGGCGCCGAGGTGCCCGACCATGGCGGTGTCGACGAGCAGGAAGGCCGGCTCCGCGATGAGCGCGCCGAGGGCGGGGATCGCGAGGTGCAGGATCTGCCGATCCAGCGCATCCGGCTTCACTCGCACCGCTC